>CAYTCH010000001.1:0-419958 GCA_964436435.1 uncultured Pseudomonadota bacterium | reverse complement strand
TAGGGCACTTAGGTGTGCAAACTTTTTCGCACTTAGGTTTGCAGCATTTAGGAGCACATACTTTTTTGACTCTGCACTTTTTTACTTTAGGACAGCAAGGTTTGCAGACTTTTTCACATTTAGGTTTGCAGCATTTTTCTGGACAGACCTTTTTGACATCGCATTCTGAGCGTTTACACGCCGGTGCCACCAGTAATGTTCCTGCACATAACAGTGCAATCAACAGTTTATTCACGTACCTTCTCCTTTACAGTAGGTTTACCAACATTCTTTCTCTCCAACACCATATCGTTTTCTAACATAGACACGCGAGTTTAGTTTTTTCAAGAAATTTTTAGTTTTTTTTAAATACGGTAATTGATTGGCTGTCATTGTTGTGATGGTAAGCTGATATGCGTGACTGCGTTTTGCAATTGTAGGTGGAAGGATTGCGAAAAAAAAGGGCCTCGCGAACGAGACCCTTCATTAAAATTCTTGTAGATGAGAGGGAGCAGTTATTTATTTTTGGTAGTTTTACGTTTTTTGGGGGTCTTTTTTTCGACCAGTTTTTTGAACGCATTTTTTCCAAATGTTGCATCCAGTACTTCATCCATGTTTTTGACAAACATAATTTTGAGTGCGCCAAGATTTGTTTCTTTTAAAATCTCTTGGGCGTCATCATAGTTTTCTTGTGGGATGATAACTGTTTGAATATCGTGCTGGCGAGCTGCCAACAGTTTTTCTTTAAGGCCGCCGATAGCAAGTACTCGTCCTTGCAGCGTGATTTCACCGGTCATGGCACAGTGAGCACGCACCTGTTTTTTGGTGAGCGCAGAAATGAGTGCACAACACATAGCAATACCAGCAGATGGTCCGTCTTTAGGAGTTGCGCCTTCTGGCATGTGAATATGTAGATCATGTGATGTGTAGAATGAGCTTCGCAGTCCAAGCTCGGAAGCTCGTGAGCGGATGTAGCTGAGTGCTGCTTGTGCAGATTCTTGCATCACTTCGCCCAGCTGCCCAGTCAAGGTCAGGCCACCTTTGCCCGGAATGGAGGCGGTTTCAATTTCCAACACGTCGCCGCCAACTTCTGTCCATGCAAGTCCGGTTGCAATACCGATTTTGCCTTCAGTTTGGTTCAAGCTTGTTTTCTTGAAGGTTGGGGATCCGAGCCATTCTTTAATGAGTGCATCGGTGATGGTAACGTGGGTTAGGTTTGGCTTTTTCAAAAGTTGCTGAATCGCTTTTCGCATCAGTTTTGCAACAAGCCGTTCAAGCTGGCGAACTCCAGACTCGCGGCTATAGTTCTCGAGGATAAACTGAAGCTGTTCTTTTGAAAGTTTAAATTGAGTTGGTGTTAAATTGTATTCTTTGAGGTTTTTTGGAATTAAGAACTTGCGCGCGATCTCTATTTTCTCATCGCCGGTGTAGCCGTCAAGGTTGACGATTTCCATACGGTCAAAAAGAGGGTAGGGAATGCCATCAATCATATTGGCGGTCGCAATGAACATGACCTTAGATAGATCGTATTCAAGATCTAAAAAGTGGTCGATGAACTTGCTGTTTTGTTCTGGATCAAGCACCTCAAGTAAAGCGGCTGCAGGATCGCCATGAATGTCTTGAGAGATTTTGTCGATTTCATCGAGCAAAATGACGGGGTTGGTGACGCCGACTTTTTTCATAGATTGAATAATTTTGCCAGGAAGGGCGCCGATGTAGGTACGTCGGTGGCCTCTGATTTCCGCTTCGTCCCGGACACCGCCTAATGAAATACGGACAAATTCACGGCCCATGCTTTGTGCAATGGACTGAGCAAGAGAGGTTTTACCAACGCCAGGAGGACCAACAAGGCAGATGATGGGCGAGCGTTCCATGGTTTTGGAATATTTTTTTGCGGCCAAGAACTCAATGATGCGTTCTTTTGCCTTTTGTAGACCAAAATGGTGCTGGTTAAGAATTTTTTCTGCTTGAACCAAGCTGACCGTATCCTTGCTTATTTTTTTCCAGGGCATCGAGGTTACCCAGTCAACATAATGTCTGCTGACAACTGCTTCTGCAGAGAGCGGTGGCATCTGTTCAAGGCGCTTGAGCTCTTTATCAACTTTGCCCAGCGCTTCCTGAGACATGCCCAGGCCTTTCATGGTGCCACGAATCTCTTCAATTTCACCAGCGTGATCTTCACGGCCGAGCTCTTTTTGAATCGCTTTCATCTGTTCTGTCAGATAATATTCACGTTGATTTTTTTCAACTTGCGTTTGTATGCGACCACGAATTTTTTGCTCAGTCTGCATGATCTCAATTTCACGCTTTAAATAACCGCACAGCTTGAGCATTCGCTCAGGAAGGTCGGTGGTTTCAAGAATGGTTTGGCGATCATGAAGCGACAGGTTGACGTGAACGGCCATGGTGTCGGTGATATAGTCAATATCCTGTATCTCTTTTACTGAAGAGACCAGGTCGACCGGAATTTTTTCATTAAATTTTGTGTAGGTGGTATACAAAACGCCCAGTTGACGCCATACCGCTTCAATTTCAACGGTGTTGTCGAGGTTTGTTGTGTGCAGCTCTTCGTACTCAATGGTGATCATACCATCAGTCATGTCTGCTTTGATGGTACGGGCACGGCACAAGCCTTCGGCCAATATTTTGAGCGCGCCGTTGGGCATACGCATGACTTGAAGGATGGTTGAGATAGTTCCGAACTCAAAAACATCTTCCGGGGTTGGCTTTTCGGTATGCGAATCCTTTTGGGAGGTGATAAAGATTCGCTTGTCGCCTTTAAGTGCATATTCGACTGCTTTGATAGAAGAACGGCGCCCTACAATAATAGGAATAATGCTTTTGGGCAAAATGACGACATTTTTAAGTGGCAAGAGCGCAAGTATGTGCTCCGATGCCTGCATTTCTGCTATGGATTCTATCATTTCTTTTTTAATCTCGATTGGTTAAATTTTTACAGCTTGAAAAATAGTAAAAGAGCCCCCAGGTTTATGATGTATGAACAATGATGAGATCTTCCTTACTTAAGTCTATTTTTTATCTAGTTTTTTTCAAGCGCATAGATCTTTTTGCTGGAATTGCAGGCGTTTTTTTGTTCTAGAGGGTGCAGCGGTGGGTGGTCAGGCGTGGAGTAGGGACGAGTTATTGACTATTTGAAGCGGGCGACGGTAAAAAGTTGCGGATTCTGCCAATTTCTCATGTTATGAGCCAGATTGGGTGCCTTTGGCATAGATTTGTTTGGGAAAATGCGAGTGTGGTGGGTGATGTGTTGATTGTGAGCGTGGTTTTTTTAAGCAAGTAGAGGGTGGCTTGTGTGATAATTTGACTGTTTGGAATGAGTTGTGGCGGGTGATTGTCGGCTGCCAGACAGAACTTTATGTTTTGTTTTTACAGACAATGAATCTTTTGATACGCTATTTCCATAAACTCATGGTGAGTTTGGTCAGAGTCAAAGCAACTGTTAACTTTATATTTTTCATTTCAGAAGGGTTGTTGGATGTTGAAACGGATTGCGCAGTCGTTATGGGGTAAGTTTGAGAGCAGGGATGAGATTTTAAAATTTGCCAAGCTCGCCGCGATATTTTTCTTTGTTATTGGTATTTATTGGGGCATGCGCCCATTGAAGGACGGTCTGTTTATCAGCGTTGTCGGTGAAGATTGGCTTCCTTTTGCAAAAATGCTTTCTCCTTTCATTATCGTTCCTCTTGCTATTGTTTACAACAAGCTTGTTGGCATGTTCACTCGTAATAAAGTTTTCTATATTTTGCTCAGTGTATACGGTCTGATAGCATTGGCATTTTCTCTTGCATTTACTTATGCAATCGACTTAACAACGGTTACAGCATCGCACACCAATATTCTTGGTTGGGCATGGTATGTGTATGTAGAAAGCTTTGGTTCTTTTGTGGTTGCGCTTTTCTGGGCATTCACAACCGACATTACCAAGCCAGAATCAGCTGCTCGCGGGTTTCCAATGATCTACTTGTTGGGACAAGCTGGTAACGTTATGGGTCCATTACTGTTAAGAGCAAGCCGTTTTGGTTTTGCATCAAGCGGCCCAGTTATTGCTATTATTGCAGCTTTGATGGTCGTGACCATTGGTTTGATGTGGTTTTTTGTTAAAACAACTCCTGCGTCACAACTTATTGGTTATGAAGCTGCAGATGCAGAAGCTGAAAAGAAACATGAAGAGCCAGGGTTCTTTGATGGATTGAAGCTTCTCATTTCAAACGGTTACCTTCTTGCTATCACTGGTATCATTATTTTCTATGAAGTTGTAGTTACCATTTTGGATTATTTCTTTAAGTCAACAGCTGCGGATCATTTCAGAGCAAGCGTTGCGCCAGAGATGTTTGAAAAATCTTTATCAACCTACTTGAGCAATTATGCTGTATGGACGGGTATCGTTGCAACATTGTGTGTGTTGTTCGGTATTAATAATATTCAACGTAAACTTGGTACAGCTGCTTCATTGTTGTTACTTCCGATATTGATGACTGCTGCGGTATTGGCACTTCGCTTAAGCCCAACTCTGGGGGTAGCTATGGTGCTTATGGTATTTGCAAAGGCTGTTAACTATGCATTGAACCAGCCAACTATCAAGCAACTTTATATTCCTACAACAAAAGACACCAAGTACAAAGCGCAAGCATGGATTGAGGTCTTCGGATCACGTGGTTCCAAGGCTTTGGCATCGGGTGTTAACTCTATGAGATTTTTCTTGAAGCAAGCAATGGGTTCACAAGCTGGCGTAGCTATGTTTGTTGCCTTGAGCTCAGGAATGTCTTTTGGTTTGATCGGCGTTTGGTTCTTTGTTGGCATCTACCTTGCTAAGAAGTACAACAAGGCAATCGCAGAAAACAAGGTTGTATGCTAATAAGAACCGCATACGATTTGATTATGATGTAAATAACGCCCTCCAAGATTCGATGATTCGTTACTTGGGGGGCGTTTTCTAAAAAAAAGGAAAGCTTGTGATGATGCTTGTCGGTAAAGGGATGGCAAAAAAACGTGGGCCAAATTAGGGAAAGGTCTTCATGAGCGCAGGTCTTGAAAGTGTTTCCATGGGTGAGGGATCTCACAAGCAGTCGTCGTCAAGTGGTTTAAAGTTATTTCTTCTTTCGACTTTATATTTTCTGATTATTGCAGCCTATTCTCCTTTGCGTGATTTAAAGAGTTCTGTTTTTATGGCGGTGGTTGGTAAGGAATACATTCCCTACGCTCGTATAGCCGCATTGCTAATGTTTATTCCCGCAATTCTTTTTTATTCCAAGCTTGTTGATCGGTTAAGGCGGTATCACTTATTGATGGCCTATAGTTTATTTTACGCGATCATTACCTTTGTATTCGCTTATTTGATAGGGCATCCGCAGATTGGAATCGGCAACACTGATACCAGTCCTTATCGGATTTTTGGATGGGCGTTCTACTTTTTTGTTGAAGGATTTTCTCCCTTTGTGTTGAGTGTGTTCTGGTCGTTTGCCGGCTCTGTAACCAATCCTGAAAATGGCAAAAAAGATTATGGGGTCATGGTTGCTGGGTCCAAGTTGGGTGGCATTTTGAGCGCTGGTATGGCGTGGGCCTTTTTGGCAAATACATCAATTCCACTGATTGGAGAATTGTCGGGTATCGTTAAGCATCAAATTTTGATGGTATGTGTTGGATTTTTATTGCTGATGATTCCCGTTGTTATTATGATTTTAATCCGTAAAGTGGCCGGCTATCAGTTGCATGGCTATGAGGCGGTGTATCAGGTTGAAAAGCAGCGCAGCAAAGAAGGCAAAGCCGAAACAGGTATGTTTGCTGGCCTTAAAATGTTGTTGAAGTATCCATATGTTATGGGTATTTTCTGCATGGTTTTTTTCTATGAAATGTTGAATGTTGTTTTGAGTTATCTTCGTCTTGATGTTGCACAAACGGCAGGCCATAATAATATCACTGAAGTTTCCACATTCTTGCTTAAATGGGCCTTTATTATGCATTTGGCCGGGCTTGTGGTTTCTATCTTTGGAACATCGGCAATCTTAAAGCGCTTTAGTATGCGTTTTGGTCTTCTGTTGATTCCGGGAACCTTGGCGCTGGGTGCAATTGTCTTTTTTGTCAGTGACAGTGCTTTATGGATTATGATCGCATACACCTTTACCAAGATGATGCACTATGCCTTCAGTGTTCCTGCACGAGAGCTTTTGTATATACCAACGCTTAAAGAGATTAAGTTTAAATCTAAGTCGTGGATTGATGCCTTTGGCGGAAAATTTGCAAAATCATCTGGTGCAGGCGTGATTATTGCCGCATTGTGGGCAGGAGAGGCTCTTTTCTTGCCAGTTGTAGCAGGCTTTTTTGCACTTGTTACCGGTATTTGGTTCGTCATATCGTACCTTTTAGGTGTTCGATATGAGAAGGCTGTTAAAAACAATGAAGTCATAGGTATTGATAAAAAAGAAGATGATGAAGTTGCTCAGGGGTAAAGGCGCTGTTTTATTGAAGTTTACCTGCGTTTTGTTATACTTCTGAAGTGAGTTTTTTGATAGTAGCGTTATTTTATTAACACGTGCTCCTTTAACTTAAGGGTGGTGACTGATTGATCCAAAATTTGGCGATCAGACCTCAGGAGTAACGGCAATAACCCTTGGAAGGTATTCATGCCTATAGATTATAGAGAACTGGTTCGCTTAGGTGCTCATTTTGGTCACATTAAGAGCCGTTTTCATCCTAAGATGACACGTTATATTTGGGGAATTAAGAATAACGTTCATTTGATTGACGTTTCAAAGACCGCTCAGCAAACTGAAATTGCTGCAAAGTTCCTTGAATCTATTGCTAAAGACGGGAAGTCGATTTTATGGGTTGGCACAAAAAAAGCTGCTCAAGAAGCGATTTTTGATGCATCTGTTTTGTTAAAAGCTCCTTATGTTAACCACCGTTGGGTTGGCGGAACATTAAGTAACTTCAGCCAAGTTAAGAAATCAGTAACCAAATTGCTTCACTACGAAGATATTTTGGCTAAATCAGAAAAGAACCCATTTTATACCAAAAAAGAGTTGAACTCTTTTAATAAGATGGTTGAACGTTTAAAGAAGAGCATCGGTGGAATCAGAGATTTAACATGGCCAGTCGGCGCGATCGTTTTGGTCGATGCTATGAAGGAGCGTTCAGCGCTTCATGAAGCATCAACTATGGGCGTTCCTGTTGTAGCGCTTGTTGATACAAACTGTGATCCATCATTGGTTAACCATGTTATTCCAGTGAACGATGACTCAGCTCGCGTTGTAAAAATGATCATTGATTACTTAGCTCAGGCAGCCTTAAAGGGCCAAGCGCAAGCCAAGGATCAAGAGAAAAAGAGACGTGAAGAAGAAGCTGAAAAGAGAGCGAGCAAGTTGAAGGCTGAAGGAACATCATCTGAAGCTGGTAGCAAGAAGCCGTTTGAAAAGAAGCCTTTTGTAAAAGCAGCCGGCGCTGAAGTTAAAGCTGCAGGTTTTGTTGCTAAGAAAAAGACAGAGCCAGTAGTTGCTGAACCAGTAAAAGCTGTGCCAGTACAAGTTGAAGCCGTAAAAACTGAAGCTGAAATTTTAGTTGAACAAGCCGACGCTCTTGTTTCTGACGATAAAGCGTAAGCTGATGAGCCCCGGACGTAAGTCTGTGGTTGAGGTAGGCGAGCGATAGTTGAGATATTTGTAGGCGGCGTAAAAGCCGAACTTTGAAATGATTTTTTTGGAGAGATGTCTGAGCGGTCGAAAGAGCATGATTGGAAATCATGTATGCCTCGAAAGGGGCATCGAGGGTTCGAATCCCTCTCTCTCCAAATTATGCTCTTGAATGTTTTAAAAAATTGGGGAAGTGGATTAGGAGTAGTCGCTTAACTTGTCAGGTCCGAAAGGAAGCAGCAAAGGTGATGTCGCTCTTGTAGACACTTCCCCATTTGATATGTAGTGTCTTTTTTTTTGATATTCTTATTAAGCGATGTGTAGCAGAACCATGAGCAGCGTGAATCTTAATCTCGCACGGAAATGGCGATCGAGAAATTTTGATCAAATCGTTGGACAAGAACTGTCCATCAGAATGCTCAAGAACAGTCTTTATTTGGATCAATATTTTCCTGTTTATCTTTTTTCCGGTCAACGCGGCTGTGGTAAAACAACCACCGGCCGTGTTTTTGCTGCTGCAGTGAATTGTGAACGGCTTGCCGATTTCAGGACCCAGCCAAAAACATACACCGTTCCCTGTCTCACGTGCGCTTCATGTTTAGCAATGCTTGCAGGTAAACATCCTGATTTTATTGAAATTGATGCAGCGTCTCATACCGGCGTTGATAATGTGCGACAAATTATCGATGATTCACAACTGCTTCCGTTAATGGGGCGAAAAAAGATTTATCTCATTGATGAAGCACACATGCTCAGCAAGGCTGCGTTTAACGCATTTTTAAAAGTTCTTGAAGAACCACCCGCATCAGTTTTGTTTATTCTTGCAACAACTGATGAACAAAAAATTATTGAAACAGTACGCTCTCGTTGTTTCCAACTTTTTTTCAAGTCGGTGGGTCACGATCCGCTTTTGAATCATTTGAAAAACGTGTGCGATACAGAAAAAATTCCGTACGAAGACTTTGCTTTATCTTTAGTGATCAAGGAAACGCAAGGTTCTGTTCGTGATGCTCTTAATGTGCTAGAGCAGGTTAAATTTGCTCGTGGTCGTGTGACCAAAGAAGCGGTGCTGCAAGTACTTGGGCATCTTGATGATGCGACCATGATTGAACTGTTCGAGATTGTGATAAACAAGCGACCACAAGATCTGTTTGCTTGTTTGCAATCGTTGCAATTTAATTCATGTGCTGCAGAATTTGTCTGGAATAAATTGGTAGAGCTGACACGTGCTGCAATCTGGATTCATTATGGGGTTAAGCCCGATTGGGCTCAGCATTACGTCCAGCAGCTTGAAAACGCGACGCATGGATGTCCTGTTGTGCGACTGAATGAAATTTTAAGACTATTGTATGCAAACGAAGCTGTGTTTGCAAAAACGGCTGCAAAGCATTCTTTACTTGAGTTGATTTTACTGCAGATTTGTCAAAAAAATTCAGGTGATACCGGCAATGCTGGTTCCGCTCCTGCGTCTCAAAGTGCTGCTGCTTGCGCAGCTGATTCAGACGCATTAGAGATTGCTGTCGTTACCGATGAAGATGGTAGCGAGGACGAGGAAGAGATAATTGAAGAAAATGAAGGCAAAACCTGTGCCTGGCAAAAATTTTTAACCGCTCTTGTTCAGTTAAATGATCCATTGTTGATCTCTGTTTTTAAAAATGGGTCAGTGATTCAGCATGATGAAACAAGTGGCGAACTGATGGTCATGTTTGCAAAACAGTTTTCATTTTTTAAAGAAACCATCAGTGAGACGACATCGGCATGGCTGCCGCATTTACAAGCAACTTTTGGCAGCTCTGTTATTTTTAATCCACAATTTACCGGTCAACAAAAAATTGAATTAAGTGCACCAAAACAGGCGAGTGTACCCGTCCTTGAAAGCAAGCCTTTGCCACGACCTGCCGCACCGACAACTTCGAGTGAAAAGCGTTCTTACTATAACAATAATAGCTTTTCACAAAATCGTGCGATGACAACAGACAGGCGTGCAACAGTTCCTCATAAACCCATTGATATATCTGATGCTGATGTGTGGAAAAAAGCGAACATGATAGCGCGCTATTTTCCAGGATCATTCAGCGAATTGTACGAGGCCCAATCATGAGTAAGAATTCAAAAGTTGTTATTGTTGGTCGAATGAACGTTGGTAAATCAACATTGTTCAATAGACTCTCTGTCCACGTTAAAAGTATTATTTATGATTATGACGGAGTTACTCGAGATTTTATTCAAGACACTGTGCATTGGCAGGGTAAATGTTTTGACTTGATCGACACCGGCGGAATCAGTTTGCGCAAAACGCAAGACCCAATGGTGGAAGCGGTTCGTCTTCGTTCACTTGAGGTGGTTAAAACAGCTGATGTTGTTCTTTTAATGTGTGATTCAAAAACAGGCATATTGCAAGAAGATCGAGAGATTTCAAAATATTTACACAGTCTTGACGTGCCGGTTATTTTGGTCGTAAACAAAGTTGATAGCCCTTTATCGGAAGAGAACCTTCACGAATTTGCTCAACTTGGTCATGAAATAAAAGTATTCATTTCTGCTACGCATGGCATTGCAACTGGTGATGTTCTCCAGGCAATTGTTGATAATCTTCCTAAGCAAGGATCAACAGTTGAAGAGCCAGAACCATTATGCAGAGTTGTTCTTTTGGGCAAACCGAACGTTGGTAAATCATCATTAATGAATTTACTGCTCAATAAAGAGCGTTCACTTGTTGCAGACAAACCGGGTACAACACGAGAAGCGGTGCAAGACAAGCTCACCTTCTTTTCAGAAGATATTGTGCTCACAGACACCGCTGGTGTTCGCCGTAAACGATCAGTAGATGAAGACCTTGAAGGTATGATGGTTAAATCATCCTTTAGAGCATTAAAATATGCTGATGTTGTTCTTTTGTTGGTTGATGCTTCTTCATCAACATTGGTTGATCAAGAATTAAAGCTCGCTTTTTATGCATTTGAACATCACAAAGCACTGATGATCATGTTTAATAAACAAGATTTGGTGAAAGATGGTGATGCTGAATTGATGAAGTTCAATCTTGAGCCGTATAAGTTTTTTATGAAGAAACTCGAGACCATGAATATTTCATGCAAAACGGGTCACAATGTTGGTAAGGTTTTGACGCGAGTTACTGCTTTATGCAAACGGCATGCACAAACATTTTCTGATGATGATCTGACCATGTTGCTCAAAGATGCGTTGGTTAAAACACCGTTGTATCACAAAACTAATCCATTGCGTATTTTAAGAGTTCGTCAGATTGCAACATCTCCTATCACGATTTTAATTATCGCAAACGAGCCAAAATGGTTTGAAGACAGTCAGATGTCTTTTTTTGAAAATCAGATACGTAAATTTGCAGATCTTAAAGGTGTGCCAATTAAGTTTGTTGTACGTAAAAAAGACTAGATCCTTTTTATTGTTGCTTTCATTATTACCTTTTTTATACTTTCTCCATTAATTGGGTTTTTTTTGAACCAAAAGGAGATCGTATGATTAAAAGAGTAGTGTTTCAAGGGGTTGAGCATTCAGCTGGCATAGAAAACTATGCCAACGAACAGTTGGAGAAGGTTGCGGAATTTTTGAGTCATGAGCGTTCCCCTGTTCATCTTGATTTGATTCTTAAGCCATCAAAGGTGCACTCGCATCACTTTGTTGAGCTTCGTGTGAAAAGTCCAAATTATGATCTGATTTCTTCTTTTGAGGGACCAGACTTTTATGATACGGTCGACCGTGTTATTGATGTCATGTACCATCAAATACATGAAAAAAAGGACCGGCACAATGAGGAGAAAAAAACTATTGGTCGTCACGAGGAATTTAAAAAACAACGCTAATTTATTTTTTTATTGCTGAAAAACTCCCTCTTTTTTTATGTTGAAACAAACAATAAAAAAAGGGGGAGCTATGTTTTGTTATAGGCGACCTAGTCTGCTGCTCGTTGTGAGCTTTTTTGTTGGCGGCGTAGCACGTGCAGCTGAGATGATTCCTATTCGTTGTGAACGGCTGTCTGCAGATTTTAGCTGGGATCAGTGTGCGGCTGTTGATTATCTTCCGGGTATTGTATTGACCTGGGCAGGGCAACAGACATTGCCTCATGCTCGCTTGCAAGCATATCAGGCAGTGCTGATGACCTACCCAGAATATCTCTTGTCTGAAAACGTTTCTTGGCTGCAAACAACAACTCGAACACGTGAAGGGCTACCATGTTGTGCAGATCCTGCAGTAGAGCAACATGTACAAAATTTTCCCCTGTGCTTACTTAATGAATGCCATGAATGTTTGATTTCTCGATTAAACCATCTTGGTGCCTTGGCGCGCGATATGTTTGAGCGTGAGATGGTTCAGCATATTACTGATGGTTATGCGAATGTTGGTGGTGGTATGGCGTTTCAGGATCTAGTAATTATTACGCAAGCTTTGTATAAAAATCAGTGCGCGAATTTGACGGTGCATCTGGTTGATCCGTTACATACTGCCTATATTCAAGCTGCCCATCGGCATGGCTATTCATGTATTGATATGAGCAAGAAGGTGACAGATATTTTTGTACAAGATGAGTATTCCGATGAAGATTATAGTCGTTTACAGTTTACGCATGCGTTGTTTGCACAAATGGTGAGTTTTTTACAGCACGTCTATCCCCGTGCACAACTTACGATTAAGTTATATCGATTTGTTGAAGATTTGTTGCATGAGTGTGAGTGTGGTCAGGTAGTGTTGCCGCAGGTTGTCATGAGTTCAGATCTTGGCACTAGTGTGGCAGCACGTACGGCATTTAGCAATTTGGTTCGTTTTGCGTTATCGCATCGTGCTGATGCTCTTGGCTTTTCTTTGGATAAAGAAAAGCCAACCGATTCTGCGATGATACATATTTGGACAAATCATGGATCATCGACGTAGCTTATTTTGAGCGGAAATTTTTTTATAGTGTGCTCATTCTTTTTTATTTAAATAACATTTCAACGTCGTGATAGAGCTTTAAAAATACATAGTATGAATAAATGTATGCGCCGCCCTTTGAATAGGGTAAATAGTTTCCATCATTGACGGTGAGGGTGCTAGAAAGTGGCAGCAGGTTGACGCTTCGTTTCGGTGCATTAAGTGTTTTGGCGGTATATGCTTTTGTTTTACCTGAGACTTCCCAATCTGAGGTAAAAGTGTAAGATGTGCCGTTAACAGAAAATGAAACCGTTGCATATTTTTCTAGATATTTTTGTGCGTCGTCTGGGTAGCTGGATTGATCACGATCGATTGATGCAACCTTCACCTTTTTTCCCGGTTTGACCACAAATCCCGGTTTTGTTTTTGTCTGATTTTTAGCGTCCGCAAATCCAACTTTTTCATAGCGTTGTTCGCTGACGGTCAAATCTTTACCAGTCTTATTGTTAATGTAGATATCGCTGAAATTTAAGTTGAGTGGTGCAGCAGCAAGGTTGGTCGAAGCTCCAAATATACTCAGAGCGGTCACCAAAAGTACTTTGCTATTCATGGAAAAACTCCTTATTTATATCGGTTTCAAATACTGTTGTCACCAGCATATTCTTCTGGTCTATATTCTTAGTTTGACATATTCAGGCTGAAAATCTCAATGTTTTTATTGAATTGGTGAGCGATAATTTGACTGGCTCGAGAGATTCCTATTGAATTGAGTAAGGGTGAAAAAAGGGGGCCCTTTTGGACCCCTTAAAATGGTTAAGGTTATAGGCTTGTCGGCTGTAGCTCGTGCTGATCCATCTTACGTATTATGATGCTACGGAGGACACGTTAAAACTTATTAAGTTCAGCGATAAAGGTGCTTGCTGGAGTTTCATAGAGCTCACTTCCCCAACGGGCTAAAAGGTCGCCGGTTTGGGGGTCAATGAGCAGGAATGTTGGAAAGCCAATCACTGAGTACTTTTTGCACAAACCGTTAAAGGTTGTTGCCGAGCAGGTGGTGGCGTTCAATTTCACGTTCACAAATTTGGTAAGCGTTGCGCGTACCTTTGAGTCGCTCAAAAGTGTTCGGTCGATTGCTTTGCAGATGGAACAAAAGTCCGCGCCTACATCGATAAACAGTTTTTTCTTTTCCTCTTTGGCAACTTGTAATGCGGTGTCTGGGTTGGTGTACCATAGTGCGTCTTGTGCCTCTTGGCGATAGGCAACCGATTGGTAGGTTTTGACCGCTGCAACAACGGCAAATGCTGCGCATAAAACGCCGATCAAATTTTTTGATGTTTTGATCGCACGCGAATCATATTTTTTGATGCTGTAAAAATAGGCGATGCTTGCGGCAAGTAAGAAGGCGGTGATGAGACCGAATAATACGGTGCCAGAAACAAGAGGGCTGAGGAAATAAAACACCATGCCAAACAACATAAAACCAAAGATTTTTTTTACTTCAATCATCCACATACCGGCTCGTGGCAATGCATTAAGAGAGCTTGAAAACATGCCGACAATGAGCAGAGGTATGCCGAGTCCAAAGCCGAAGGCGAACAACATGATAAAGCCAAGGAGCTTGTTGCCTAAAGTTGTTACGATGCTGAGCACCAAAATGAGTCCTGGTGAAATGCAGGGAGAAGCAACCGTTCCGCTGGCCGCACCAAACAGAAAAATTGAAAAGAGTGATTTTTTGGCGGCGTTTGCATCAACGCCTTTGCGCATAAATTTTGGTGTGTACATGTCATAGAGCCCGAACATAGAGAGCGCAAGGTAGGCAAGCAAGACTGCGATGCCGATGACAAACAGTGGGTTGCTCATGATGGAGCCAAATACTTGGCCGGTAAATGCAGCCACAAGACCAAGGATGGCAAACGTTGTTGCGATGCCGCAGGTGTAGAGCAACGAGAGTAAAAAGTTTTGTCCAACTGATGTGCTGCCACGAGACTGTAAAATGCCGAGCGTGATGGGGATCATTGGATAAATGCAGGGGGTTAAACTCATCAAAAGGCCGAGCAAGAGAACGAGTAAAATTTTTATCCAGATTGCTTGTGTGTTTGCAACAAGGCCAGAAATTTTTTGTGACAGTGTTTGTGGTTTTTCTGGTGCGGCCGCAGGGGCAGTTTCAAATGTTTGTGCTATTTCCTCTTTGACGTCGCCGGTGCCAGTCAGCGTTGATGGTGCTTTTTTTGCACATACTTTTGTGGTGAGCGGCACAATCTCTTGGACAGTGCGCTTTTTGGATCCAAGGTAATAAGAAAGATAGATGCATGCCTTTTCCATTTCAGCAAGCGGTCGGCGTCCTGTGGCGGTGAGCTTAATGGTAAAATCACCCTCCAAAACTTTTTTTGTATCTTTGAGCGATGGCTCGTACCGTTCAACAGTTGGTTTGTCGGTGTGCCATGCAGAAAGGGTGATGTCAGGGTGATCAACGGAAACATCAATAGAATCTTTTAAGATAAAATCGTTGGGAGCTACGTGCACGGCAAGCGAGACTTCATGCGCGTTATTGTCGATGGCGGTACTGGAAAGTGTCGTGGCTGCGGCAGTCCAGGCGCAGGGCACAAGGAGAGAGCTGATCAACAAGAGAAGACGTGCATTTTTTTTCATCATTGACATGACCTTTAGTTTTTGTCATTTTGTGAGAGATATACAGCATGAAAAGAGTATACGGTGTATGTTTTTTTTTTGAAATATTTCTTTGCGGGGTTGTAGCTCAATTGGTAGAGCGCGTGAATCGCATTCATGAGGTTGCCGGTTCGATTCCGGCCAACTCCACCAATTTTCGCGGTAGCGAAAATTGCCCTTCAAAGCTCATGTAGTGAGCGTAGTAGGGCCATCTTGGCAGCCTTCACTTCGTAGTTCACAAAGTGAACGTAGTAGTGGCTACCTTTTTAAATGAAATTTTCCTTTTTTTGCTATTTTAGTGTGCATACCGTACACTCAACAGATCTTGAAATACTTTTTCTTTTATGGGGCTGTAGCTCAGTTGGTAGAGCGCATGGATGGCATTCATGAGGTCACCGGTTCGATCCCGGTCAGCTCCACCAAACTTTCGCTAAGTCTTCAGGTGGCAGGCCATTTTTTTAGTAGTAGCCACATCATTAATCCCTTCTATTCTATCTCAAATTAAGGAATCTAGTTTTTGAAGCGATGGTATTGTTATTAATATTTAACCATTCGCGAAAGAGTAAGATGTTTAAACGGATGTTATTAAGTTTTGGTTTGTTGATTTTTATTGCTCCATTACATGCTATGGCTCCTATAACCCACGTGAGCTACGAAGAAGGTCAAAATGCTATAGTAGCCTGGATTCGTATAGATGGCTTGGTGAAACTGGCCCATGTGGTGCAAAAAGATTTAAGGTCAAACCAGTATACTTACTTTCAAGTGGGTAATGATGTGCAGCAATCTGAAATTGCTACCGATCTTAAGAGAAAAATTTCTGAATATGAAGGTAGCATGAAAAAACAAACTCAATCGGCACAGAAACCAGAATAAAGCTTTTCTGCTCGCATGCATAAGAAGAGGGGGGATACATAGTGTGTCTCCCCTTATTTTTTTAAGCAATATTTTATTAGGTGTGCTCACTTTTTTCCCCTGTATCCTTTTTCTTTCTGTTTCATTGTTATTCGACTCTGATTGTTTCGATATGATACTTTTTAGTATTTTTTACTTACAGTAAAGCCTTTGTGCGCGCGTTGTGATTATGCATTTTGTACGCATAAAAACTTATTGAAAAAATGGTTCACAGTGCTCTTTCTTTATCTTATTATGTAAAAAGTGCTTGAAGAATCCATCAAGCATCTTCCCAAAAAAGAAGATCTATCCCGAAGCCGTTACCTGGTACGCGTTTAATGCGCTTATTTTTTAGTGTTGAATGAGTAAGCAGTATTTTTACAACCGTTTTAACGTAAGGGACTTTTCCATGAAGACCAAATTTTTATGTGGCGCATTGTTGTTGGGCGTGTGTGCCACGGCAGGTTATGCCGAGCCAAGCAAGCAAGAATTAAAGGCGCAGCTGTGGTAACTAATCCTCTAATGCCTATCAGCCTTGCATTTTCTGCGAGTTCTTCAGTGCAAAAAGCATTGGCAGAGTTGAGTGAAGGCGCTCTTAAGCAAGAAGTGAAAAGATTAAAGAAGATTAAAGCTGCGAATTGGAGTTTGGTTGTCGATCTTTATACTGTCCAGAGGCACCGGGCTCAGAAAATGCAAGAAGCTTTAAAAAAAAAGTGAGCTATTAAAAGACCGTAATCGAGGGCCTGCACTGCTCAATCAATGTTCTGTGAGGCATGCTTGACAGGGCCGTCTGAATGGCGCAGGACTTATTTATTGTTTTTTATCTTCCTCAAAAAAAGAAGAGTAGTTCGAGGCCATCAAAGAATTGTGATAGTTGTCGAGAAAAAAGCGGTATTGTTTTGCCCTATAATCATGTTGGCATGAAGCATTTTAGCCGATAATTACGTACTCACTATTTTGAAAGAATGCTCCATGATGGTATCACATCAAAAAATTGTTTTTTGTTTGACATGTTCATTCGCTGTAACCTTCTTTATGCATGCCGATGGCTTACTTGTTCAAAATCAGCCTATGACCTATCAAGAGGTTGGGAATCAACTTATTTCAGCAATTGGTTTTATAGAGCAAGAGAAAAAAGAGTTGACGGATTTAGAGCAACTCCAACAAGCAGGGCAAGAGCTTTTAGATATTCCGCAATTGAGTGATACTGAAAAACTTAAGTTGGCTTGTGAGATTCTTGAGGCATATGCACAAACTCAGCCCTCTCAATCAACTGTACCAGCAGTGGTTCATCAAGCTTTGCGGGCTACTGTCAAAGAATTGGAAATGTTTTGTGGACAAGGTGTTGATCCCAAAAATCATCTCTTTTCAAAAATAAATTGTACCACAACGTTTTTGGGGCAGGCGACGTTAGCAAAAAAGCTTGTTGAGCCCATTGACGATATTACGACATTGCGCAATCGTCAGGCATTTATTAAAGAACTGGTGAACAATGAGCAGCTTTACTTGCACTTTGAATCGCTCCTCAAGCAGCTTGCTCATAAGGAGTCTGACCTTCTTTCTTTTTGGCAAATAGCCAATCCTCTTGGTGAAAGGTCTCTTGATTCTCTCTATCTTCCACATGGTAAATCTCTTAATTTAAATCAATCGGTTTTAACTATTTTAAGATGGAATTTTAGGGTTGGGACAAGTCTTGCAGCAGTTGTTGCAGCCGGTATTGCTATTTTTAAAGTTGACGCATTTCGTGTTGCATTGGGGAAACAAATAAGCAGGTATATTCGGCAGCGATCATTGCCTGTTTATGAGCGGAAGCCAATAAAAATAGGAAAAGAAGTTTTATCGGCTTTCTTATGGGTGGCAGGGTGTGCTGTTATTGGTAGTATCGCATATTTATCTATCGAGCAAGAGTATACTAACCTGCGTTATATGCATAAGAAACTTTCTAGTGTTGCGACTCTTTTAAGGGCAGCGCGTGAAATTCAAGGTGTTGTTTCCACTAATGAGCAGGTTGCCCATGGATTGTTTTTGCAACAATCTTGTATTGAACAGTTTGAACAACAAGAACAAAAACTCAAAAAACTGCATGATTTGGTTGATTTATTAGGGCAAAAAACGTTCGTTCGTGATTATTCATTTTTTTCAAATCCCGGTCGCATTTTGGTTGCATTTAGATTGATTCGTGATCTGAAAAATGATTTTGTTGGCTTGATGCGTATGATGGGAGAAGTTGATGCATGTTTTTCAGTTGCAAAGCTTTATAAGAGTATGCAATACAATACCAATGCAACATATTGTTTTGTGGAATACATTGAACAAGAAAATCCGTGCCTGTGTCTTGATGATTTTTGGAATCCAATTATTGATCAAAATATAGTTGTTACCAATAATATCGAGTTTGGCAGGCCGCAGGGTGCTCGAACTATTATTGTAACAGGTTCAAATACTGGTGGTAAATCGACTATTTTAAAGGCGCTAGTTGCCAATGTTTTGCTTTCGCGTCTTGGTATAGCGCCCGCACGCAAGGCAGTGATGACACCCTTTACTTACGTGGCGACATCCATGAATATTAGCGATGATACTGCTGCGGGTATTTCTCTTTTTAAAGCTGAAGTTTTACGTGCGAAAAGTATTGTGGAGAGCATTAATTCTCTCCACACAGGGCAACATGCCTTTTTGGCAATTGATGAACTTTTTGTGGGTACAGCATCTGAAAAAGGCGAAGAGGCTGCTTTGAAGTTTACTGCAGCTCTGAGTGTAATTCCGCATCTTATTTTTGTTTTTGCAACTCATTTTAAACGGACAGCTGAATTGGAAAAAATAACGTGCGGTTTGTGCAAAAACTATAAGGTTGAAGCATTTAAAGATGAGTATGGCATTATTGTTCGTCCATTTAAACTTGAGCCAGGGATGAGCTCCAACAATATTGCTCAGGATATTTTGCAAGAAAATATCAGTAGTATTGATTTTTTGTTACCTCGGTCGTGAGCAAAATTTAGGGTTTTGTTACTGTTTTGAGCATCTAAGGGAGAAGTTATACTTCTCCCTTTATTTCATTCTATTTTCACCTACTCACTTTCTCTTCCGCTTTTCCAATAACCACGCATACTGACCGCTTTGTTGTGCCAATGTGTGCAACGTCTGTGTAACTTGGGTTGCATCAACGCACAGAAGTTGTGCCAGTTGTTTGAGCTTTGGATTTTTGCATTTTTTTTCTGACCAGAGCCAGAGCTCAAGATATTTGTCATCCGGGTTGTTGGGATTGACGCATTTTTTGTTGGTTGCTTTTATTTGTATTGGGTCATGATCAAAAAACTCAGGAGAATATTTTCGTTCGCCGATTATTTTTTTGATGACATTGGGCAGGAATTCTTTGTGTGCAGTGTTGCCATGTTCATTGTAATGTTGCACAAGACATCTCATGATTCCGCGTGCGCAGCCCTCTTTTGTCTCTTTTACCAGTAAGGTGGTGTCGAGTTTTGTCGTAATGGCATGTTCTTTGCAAAAATCTAGTTTTCTTTGTTTTGAATAAAGAACAGTGTTTTCAGAATATATGGTCATGCAGTATTGCGTGCATGGTGTCAGCAGTCCGAGCACTGTTATGGTCAACAAAAATTGCGCGCGCACAAAATTGGATCTCATGAGTCTCCTTTGATAAAAACATGTGAATAAATAATATTCTGAGGAAGAATGAACTGGTTTTATGCAGTAACCTGCGTGATTTTTATGTTGCCCGCATCGGCATGCAATTTAATGGTTGCCTCCCCGGTTCCCAATGTTCCGGCAACTTCTTTTTTGAGTCGTGACCAGGTTTTTTTATTAAGCTGAACCGTTTGTGGTTTGATGGTCACATAATGTTCACAGGTCAATGTCCCATGAGCAGTGCGTGCTTGCAGGTCGGCATTTGTTTTGTGCGGCAGAGCAAGATGGATATCGCCAGATTGTGCATTTAACAAAATGGTATCAAGAGAAGGAACCGTTGAGCATTCTGTGGTGATTGTTCCTGTTTTTGTTTTTGCTACTACTGTATGCTGTGCGCCATAAATAGTGATGTTACCGTTATTTGTTTCTGCACGCACGTTACCAAGAACGTTTTTTATGATAATGGCACCGTTTTCAGTTAAAGCATCAACGGCAGCTTTTGTGTCATTGATGGTGATGGTACCGTCTTGTGTTACTGCTTTGATGGGTGCGTTGAGTTTGTCGATGGTAATGGAGCCTTGATCTGTTGTGATATTCACTTTGGTATTTTGTGGGACGATGAGTTCATACTGTACCAAGGTTGTGTTGTCGGTAGTTTTGTGTTGCGTGGTAATGGCGAGAGTGTTTTCATGTAATTGTGTGTCAACGGTGGTTTGCGCAAGAAGTTCTTCTTTAAATGCTTGTTTGGTTGCCTTCAGTTGTACCGTGTCTTGATTCCATTCTTTAATGGTAATATTGCCCGAACCGTTTTTAAGAATGATGGTTGCCCCTTTGGGAAGTTTGAGCTCTTTTAAAGAGATATGTTCATAGGATGGTTTTGAGAAATATGACCAGATCGGCTCGAAAATCGACTTTGCCATACAACTGTGGCAAAAAAATAAATTAATCAGTACAATTTTGCATACTAACCAACATGTTTTCATAAACACTCTCTCCTTTGGATTTCATACATTATCACTACACCTTTTTTATGTAAGGGCCTATGAAGACCATAAAATTTGCCCCCAGCATTGAGAAAGATCTCGTTGCTTTACTTAAATCTTACCCTCTCATTGGCACTATTGTCCAGAGTATTACAGATCATAAAGGACAAGCATTTTTAGTTGGTGGCGCAGTGCGCGATTTATTGCTTGATCGTGAAATAAAAGATCTTGATATAGAAGTGCATGGAATTGCACTTGCGGATCTTGAAAAACTGTTGGCTTCATTTGGGCCGATCAGTTCCGTTGGAAAATCATTTGGTGTGCTCAAGTTGCATAGGCTTGATGTTGACTGGTCTTTGCCGCGTATTGATAAGGCGGGTAGAAAGCCGGAAGTTATCATCGACCCCGATCTGTCATTAGAGCAGGCGTTCAAACGCAGGGACTTGACGATTAACGCGATGGGTATCGACCTCGTTTCACATAATTTAGTTGATCCGTTTGGCGGACTTGAAGATTTGAACAACAGAGTATTGCGCGCACCCGATGCTACCTTGTTTGCAGAGGACCCTTTACGGTTGTTCCGTGTTATGCAGTTTGTTGGTCGGTTTGAAATGCAGCCGACGCAAGAGCTCAACGATATCTGTCGGAACATGGATATCTCTGGCGTTTCTTGTGAGCGGATAGATTCAGAGTTTGAAAAACTGTTACTGCAATCACAGTTTCCATCTCTTGGTTTTAAGTGGTTACAGACTATTGATCGACTGAGTCAGGTGTTACCAGAACTGCACGCTTTGATTGGTATTCCACAAGAGGCTGACTACCATCCAGAAGGTGATGTGTTTGAGCATACCATGCAGGCACTTGATGCCTCTGCTGTGCTCGAGTATGCAGATGAACAAGAAAAATTAATCGTTATGCTTGCCGTTGTGTGTCACGATCTTGGCAAAAGTGTGACGACTGAAAATATTGGTGGTCGGTGGAAAAGTTTAGGACACGAGCACGAAGGTGTTTTGATTGCTAAAAATCTGCTCAAGCGAATGACCAGAAAGCAAGATGTTATAAATGCCGTGCTACCGTTGGTTCGTTACCACATGTCCCCGGTGCAATTGCCCAGCGCACATGCAACACCGGCAGCTTATAAGCGTCTTGCGCATCAGCTTGCGCCTGATGCAACCATGGCAATGCTGGCAAAAGTTGCGCTTGCTGATCATCAAGGCAGAAACCCGATACAGGGTAAGCCGTTAAAAACAAAAGTTTCTAGTATCGATACATTTTTTGAGTATACACGCGCAGCACATGTTGAAAGCGAGCCCGAGGCACATGTTGTACACGGAAGAGATCTTGTTGGTGTAATAGAACCAGGCCCTGAAATGGGTGAGTTTCTTAAAAAAACGTACGAGTTGCAATTGCAAGAAGGGATTCTTGATAAGGATGAGTTGATAGCACGAGTTTTGGCAGAAATCAAAATGGCAACTCAAGAAGATGACAAAAAAACGTAAGATGTTTCGTCTTCCTCTTTCTTTTTGTTAGAATGATTCACGCTCATTCAGCCATTTTTAAACTCTGTAGAGCGAGCGTTTTAAATTGTGATGGTGGCTTGATAAAAAATTGATACAAGAGGTCGCACATGGTCAAGGTAGTTTTTGGAAATTCTTTATGGAATCTCGTCGCACAATCAGATGTCATTACAAAATTTATTCTTTTGTTTTTATTGGCGATGTCGATTTTTTGTTGGGCGATCTTTTTTTATAAAATTATTTTGTTGCGCTCCAAGCGCGAACAGATGCGTACGATGCACAAAGCGATGAAAGGTGTAACAACCTTTGACCAATTGATTGATACCGCATCAAAATATACAGGAACGTTGCCCGGTTATTTTGTAACCAAAAATCTTTCATTTTTAAAATCATTGTTGGTCACTTCAACCGGTGAGACAAAAAAACAGATTTCTTCAGTTGAACTTGAATTGATTCAGCAGCATGCGGACCAAACGGTTGATGACATTGTATATGCAGAAAATGCATATCTTCCTGTTATTTTTACCAGCGCATCAGTGTCTCCGCTGATTGGTCTTTTTGGTACTGTGTGGGGTTTGGTTCATGCATTCGTTCGCATCAGTGAACGTCAAAGCGCCGATATTGCTACCGTTGCTCCCGGTATTGCTGAAGCGTTGATTACCACGCTAGCAGGTTTGATGGTGGCAATTCCAGCCGTTATGATGTACTACTATTGCGCATCGCAGGTACGTAAACTTGAGCGCTATCTGTATGGTTTGTCTGATCAGTTTGTTGTGCTTGCGCAACAATTGTCAAAGTAGGAGGGGCTCATGGCACGAAGAATGCGCGGTCAGGGCTCAAAGATTGAAGATCCGAATGTGGTTTTAACACCATTAATTGATACTGCGTTGACGTTGCTGATTATTTTCATGGTCGCCACGCCGATGATGAAAAATGCAATCAAGATTTCATTGCCTGAAGGCAGCTCCAAAGAAGCGACGGGAAACAAGCAAGAGCTTATTGTGTACATTGATTCTAAGGAGCGAATTTTTTTAGATGATAAAAAAATGGCACTTGATGCTTTGATCGTTGCCTTGAAAAAGAGAGTCAGCGGCAATAAAGAACGAACCGTCTTTGTGAAGGCAGATAAAACAGTGCCGTATGGTACCGTGATACGAGTTGTTGATCAGATCAAAGTGGTAGGGGGTATTGATTATGTTGCATTGGCCACGCAGCCGGAAAGGGCATAACCTTCAGCAGTTTTGGATAAAGCTGTTGAGTGTATCGCTCCTTGCCCACGGCATGATTCTTCTGACTATCTTCTTTTTATATAAAGATGATTCTTGCCAATACAATATGACGGTGAGCTCTAAAAATCTACGGCTCGGGGCACCTATTATTTTTATGCCTTTTCATAAAGTGGTGAACGAGCATCGAATTACCGGGCAGTTGTCTACCAGCGTTGGCGCTGTTAAAACAACAACGGTCGGGTTGGCTAGTTCATCAGAAACAAAAAAAGCGGCAGCAACCTTGGTTGCTCTTCAAGAAAAAAAGAAGCAGCAGGCTGCTCAAAAGCTCAAAGAAAAAAAAGCAAAACAGGAAAAGTTGAAAGAGCTGCAGCGGGCCAAGGAGCAAGAGAAGCTTGAGCGAGCCGAAAAGAAAAAGAGTAAAAAACAGAAGAAGCTCGAAGAGCAGAAGAAATTGAAAGAGAAGAAGTTAGAAGAGAAGAAGAAAGAAGAAATAAAGCCGCCTGTTGTTGAAGAGCCAAAAAAAGAAGAAATAAAAAAAGAGGTTGAGCAGTCCGAGGTGGCACAACCGCAGGTCGTCAATCAATCTGAAGTTGCACAAAATGGTGGTACGCAAGAGCAGGTAGCAGGCGAACAGGCCCCGTATTATGTGGGGCAGGTTGAAATGGAAGAGTTGAGCCGGCAAGAGGAATTGCAGCAGGTGATCAGCCAGTATTGGAAGCCGCCGGTCGGGTTGCGTGAAGGTCTTGAATGTTCATTGACCTTTGTTGTTGATGCCGATGGCAATGCCTCGCAGGTGACGGTGCAAAAAACGTCGGGCGTTCTTGTCTATGATATGGCTGCGCGAATGGCAGTAGCACAGATGTCTATGCCGCAATGGGCTCGCGGAAAAGAATTAAGTATAACCTTTATCTAACTATAACAGAGTGAGCGTGGCGATCATGATACAGCGCGGATTGTTTTTACGTATTATTTTTCTTGTGGCGTCATGTAGCGGCGTGGTGCAATTGAGTGCTTTTACAGATGCTGTGCAGGTGAAGGCAACTGAACATGCAAAGATGAAAATGGTTGTCTGCTTGTTGGGCAAAAAAAACAGCAAGCTTGACCGTGTGGTAGTGCAGTTGCAAAAAGATTTTTCAATTACACAGCAGTTTGCAGTGTCTACAGATCAGACTCCCGTGCTTTATAAAAATGATGACGTAAAACTATTTTTTGAGGCAGGCTTTCCGTTTGTTCTTTTTGTGTCAAAAGGTAAAAAACATACAATTGAGTGGCGCTTGTACGATGCTCAGCATGCTATGATGTTGGTGGGTAAGGTGTACACAAAACGTGGTCGCTCACCAGAGTTATGGGCTCATCATATTGCCGATTCAGTATGGCCTGTGCTGACCGGGCAACAAGGGTTTTTTTCTACCAAGATTGCGTACTGTAAAGAGATTCGCAAAAAGGGTAAGAAAGTTTTAATGCATGTTGCTTATGCAAATTGTGATGGTAGTAACGAAAAAGTGTTGGTAACAACTCCAACGGTTAACGTGGCACCACGTTGGAACCGAGATCCCAATAATCCATTACTTTTTTATTCGGAACATACGAATAAAAATGTGCGTTTGATTGCCGTTGATATGGCTGGTAAGCGACGGGTGGTTTCTAATTTTGATGGCGTTAACATGCAGGCGGCATTTTCAGCCGACGGTAAAAAAGCAGTGTTTAGTTCTTCTCGTGGCGGTGGCACCTGTCAACTTTATTTTTTTGAGAAAGGTAATCTTAAAAAATTGACGCACAATAATGGGAATAATATTACTCCCACTTTTTCTGATGATGCTCAAACATTATTTTTTTGCTCTGATTTTGAAGCGGGCAACCCTCAAATTTATCGCTATGAATTTAAAACAGCAAAAATGGAACGTATTACGAATGGTGGGTTTTGCGTTTCACCTAGTTATTGCCAGAGCAACGATTCTGTGGCCTACAGCAAAATTGTCAAAGGCACCATGCAGGTTTTTGTGTATGACTTAAAGACCAAAAAGCATGAACAGGTTACTTTTGACGCCGGCAATAAAGATGATTGTTCCTGGTCGCCATGCGGCAATTACCTGTTATTTGCCGTTGAGACCCGGAATGAAAGTCGTATTGCTTTGTTTAATCGGATCACCAAAAGCCAACAGTTTGTGACTTCTAAGGGAAGTATCTGCTGCTATCCAACTTGGTCTGGTACGTATAATGAGTTTCCCTCTGCCTGAAGCTTTATTGGTATCTGTTAGCAGGATTGGTTTGGATATTCTATTAGTAAAAAAATATGAAAAAGGGGTGGTTTGAGGGGGATTAGTCAAGGTAGGGGTCGAATTTTTCCTGGGAAATGGTAAGCTGAGAGCAGGTTAACGATTATTTATTTGCGAAAAGAGCCATGAAGAAAAAGTTATCATTTAAAGGCGGTCCAAAAAATATTTTGCTCGCCTTGTTTATTTTTTTTGCGTGTATTTTAGTCCTTTCAAAATTAAATGAATATACGCGGCAGGTTTCGAACATCAACTATTCAGCCTTTTTAAAGCGGGTTGAAGCAGGGGATGTTAAAACGGTTGCTATTTCCGGGCAAGATGTTTTTGGTGCGTTTAAAAACGGAACCAAATTCGAAACGGTCATTCCATACACTCCTCAAAATTGGGATATTCTTAAAAAGTACGATGTTGACGTGACTGTTGCAAACCAATCAAGTCAAACCAGTTTTTGGTACTTCCTTCCTCTTCTTTCCTTTCTTTTGACTCTGCTTGTCATTTGGTATCTCGTGCGTCAAGCGCGTAATAGTTCAGGCGGCGGTGGGGGTTCGGGAAGTAATGTCTTTTCGATGGGTAAAAGTAAAGCAAAGATGTTCTTACCATCAACCATTAAAGATAATTTTGACTCAGTCGCAGGTGCTGCTGAGGCAAAAGAAGAGCTGAAGGATGTTGTCGACTTTTTAAAAAGTCCTGAGAAATTTAAACGACTGGGCGCAAAAGTTACTCGTGGCGTGTTATTAATTGGTGAACCTGGTAACGGTAAAACGTTATTGGCTCGCGCGGTAGCTGGCGAGGCAAATTGCCCATTCTTCAGTATCAGTGGATCAGATTTTATTGAAGTTTTTGTTGGTGTTGGTGCGGCACGTGTGCGTGATCTTTTTAAACAAGCGCGCAAAAATGCTCCGAGCATTATTTTTATTGACGAAATCGACGCAGTTGGCCGTCACCGAGGCAGTGGTCTTGGCGGTGGGCACGATGAGCGTGAACAAACATTAAATCAACTTTTGACAGAGATGGACGGATTCCAAACGGGTGGCGAATCAGTTATTGTGATCGCAGCAACCAACCGTCCTGACGTTCTTGATAAGGCGTTGTTGCGACCAGGTCGATTTGATCGTCGTGTGATGGTTCCTTATCCTGATCTTGTGAGCAGAGAGCAGATTTTAAAAGTGCATGCCAAAGATATTAAGATGGATCCGAACCTTGATTTGTCTCGTGTTGCTCGTGGAACACCAGGTTTCTCTGGCGCAGACCTTGCTAATTTGTTGAATGAAGCTGCATTGAATGCATCCAAGAGCACGCAAGAGCTCGTGACCATGCATGACATAGAAGAGGCTCGCGACAAAATTTTGTTGGGCAAAGAGGTCAAGACGATGGTTAGAACTCCAGAAGAATTGAAAATGACTGCGTACCACGAGGCTGGGCATGCATTAATGAATTTGTTATTGCCTGAAGTGAGTGATCCTCTTCATAAGGTTACCATTGTTCCTCGCGGCAGAGCGTTGGGTGTAACCCATGCATTGCCAGAGCGCGACAAGTATATTAAGACCAAAGAAGAGCTTCTTGGGGATGTTATGATTTCACTCGGCGGACGGGCTGCAGAAGAGTTGATTTTTAACAAAAAAACAACGGGTGCGTCGAGCGACTTTAGAAGCGCGACCGACATTGTACGCAGCATGGTGTGTGATTATGGTATGTCGGACCTTGGTACTGCGACCTACAGTCAGACGCATGGTGAGTTTGCCTATTCGCAAAGTACTGCGCAGCGCATTGATGATGAAGTACAAAAGATTTTGACCGAGTGCTATGGCAAGACATTAGCTGACCTGACGACCAATAAAGAGAAGCTGGAGATGTTGGCAGCAGCGTTGCTTGATAAAGAAACATTGTACGCAAGTGATATTTACACATTATTGGGTATTGAACCACGCGAAGATCATAAGCTGATCTAAGGATGTACATGGTCGAGAACCTCAAAAATAACGTCGAAAAAATTGTAAGAGAAGCTGGTCAAATCCAGCTCTCTTACTTTAAAAAGGCTTTGTCACTCAAGCGTCATGAAAAAGATGGTGCGGGCATAGTCACGCAAGCCGACCTTGAATCTGAAAAATTTTTAATTCAAAAGCTGAGCTCGCTGATTCCAGGCGCTTCATTCTATGCAGAAGAGTCGGGAATATCGGGTAACGGTGAGTATCGCTGGGTTATTGACCCGCTTGATGGTACCACCAACTTTGCCCACGGATTACCCCATTTTTGCATTTCCATAGCGCTGACACAGCATGACGATGTGATTTTTGGCATGATCTATCAGCCAGTGCTGGATGAGCTTTTCTGGGCAGAAAAAGGCCACGGGGCCTGGCTTAATGGAACCCGATTGTCGGTCAGTGCATCTGATTCACTGAGCAAAAGCTTCCTGGTTGTTGTTATTCCCTACCCAGGTTTTTTGCAGGGGGAAGAATTTTATAAATTATTGTGCTCAACCGTGCCCAGTGCTTTTTCGTACCGGCACTTGGGGGCATGCGCCCTTGATTTGGCCTATGTGGCCTGCGGTCGATTTGACGGGATATTCTTTGCTGGTCTTGCTTGGTGGGACTTTGCCGCAGGGCACTTGTTGATCAAGGAGGCGGGGGGGATAGTGACCGATTTTAATGGAAAAGATATATCAATAATCTCTCAAAGTTGTGTTGCTGGGGGTCCATTGGTACATGAAGCCTTGAGTAAACTGCTTTTTAAACGATTATCGATTTGAAAAAACCTTTTTTTTCGAGTAGGATAGAGCATAATAACTAAGCTTTTCGATGATCTGAACGAAGGATTTTAAGTCAATGTCTAGAATCTGCGCTATCTGTGCTAAAAGGCCACGAACCGGAAACCTTGTGAGCCATGCAAATAACAAAACTCTTCGCTGGGTATATCCAAACGTCCATAGAATGCGTTATACCATTACGGGTGATTCATCTGGTAAGGTCACAATGGCCAGCGTATGCACCAAGTGTGTAAAGGCTGGAAAAGTTAAAAAAGTATTATAAAATTATTGAGGTTGACCTGTTATGGCAAATATTAAATCGTCACAAAAAAGAGCCCGTCAAGGGATCAAGCGACGTCAAAAAAACTTGAATCGCAAGACAGCTTTCAAGAATGCGATCAAAAAGGTTGAAGCCGCTATTACTTCTGGCCAACCAAAAGAAGTCACCTTGGAGTTACTCAGAACAGCAGAAGCACAACTCGCACGCGCAAAAAACAAACACGTGCTTCATGCAAACACAGTTTCTCGTAAAGTTGGCAGATTGGCTCATAAGGTTGCAGCTACTTACAAAAATAAGTAAGCGCGAGATCTTAAGAAAAAATTACAGCCGGGAGCGAATTGAAAAATTCGCTCCCGGCTTGTTTTATTAGGGGTAAAACTTTAGTTACGTGGTGTAGTTTTGGGTGCAGTTAGTAAATGTTGGATTAACAATAGAAAGTGAGCGGGGGGTATTGCCCATTTTTTTTATGGTTATGTGTATGATTATCGCCATAAACATCCCTATCATAGTCCACTTCAGAAGACACGCATCCTTTTTAATTGATTCTTGTACTGTTGCTTCTTCAGCTTTAGTGATGGTTCCGATGGTCTTGAGACATTGAGGGTTTTTTGTTTTTTCATACAGAATAAGAAGCTGATTAATTGTTTCCCGGTTGTTTTGTGGTGGATTCTGTTGAACTGAGTTTAAGGACTGTTTTGGCGCGTCTTTTGGGGCAACCGTTGCATTTGCTATGAATTCAAACAGCATGCCAATTGTTAGTGTCATGCGCGTGAGGTTGAGATTCATTATTTTGTCCCCTTAGTTCTTATATCGTTTTTGTCGCTCGCAGTATGTACATACCTCTTGTTTAGTAATTATACTATTTTTTTGAGTTTAGGTTGTCGGCTAATTCGCACCATTATTATTTTGATTATTCTGTCTTTGTACTTGGAAGATTACATGAAGGCGAGTGGTACCGGCGGATGCGCAGACGGCAGATTTGATGATTCGTGCTATGATAATGCTACCCACTGTTGCGCAGGCCGTGACAATCAAGGTTGTTATGCTTTTATCATCGGACCTTTGGTTTTTGCCCTCTTCCTTCATGAGCGTTTCTTGGCTTTTCATGAGAGCTTGTACAGTTCTCAGGCATTCCGGATCTTTTGTTTTTTCATACAGCATAAGAAAATAAGCGGCAGAGAGTTTTTCTGGAATTTGTTCTGTGTCGTACTTAACTGTTTTCAATGATTGCTTTGGTGTATCACTAGCAACTGTTGCATTTGCTATGAATCCAAACAGCAGGCTAATTGTTAGTGTCATGCATGTGAGGTTGAGATTCATTATTTTGTTTCCTTAATTCTTATACCGCTTTTGCCGCTCGCCATACACAATGCAGGCACAGCAAAAGACAAGTGAGATAATCACCGTGATCAGCCAAAAAAGATACTTGTCTCTATTTTGTGCTGTTTTTTGTTCATGCTCGGTTGTTGCTATGGTTATTTTTTCTATGGTAACTAGCAGTTCTTTGTCTTTTGTTTGTTCATACTGTATGAGCAGTCGTTCAATCATCGCTTTGTTTGTTGTGGCGGCATTGTCTGCACGTGCAGGGTGCGCCATGCCCCCGAATAGTAGGATAATTATCACAGTTGTGTGCGTGAACCGTACTATCATTATTTTCTCCACCACAAAGCCAATATTATACAAAAACCGCTCCACCAGATTCCGTTTTTGATTGTTTCGGTAATATGTTTTGTCTGTTCAAGGCTTGTTTTGCGCGCAGCCAAACGTTCAATCAATTCCAGAACGCGTATGTCCCCTGTTTCTTTGTAGAGTGCACACAAAGCGGTGAGTGGTTGGTCAGATGCAAGGTTAAGGTTAAAGACGTGTTCAGTTGGTTGTGTCGTTGAAGCAACCAGTGATTGTGTGTTGAGGCCAACAAGGAGGCTGGCGCCTACAGTGATTGATAACAGGTTTAATTTCATAATGTTTCCTTTTTTATTGTTTTTTGTTTTTGCTTACTTAATTTACGGCCCTTGTGCTTGTTGTGCAAATACTTTGTGCCGGCACTGTTGTTGCAGGTTCTTTTTGTTGAGCTGCGGTTGACATGGTGGATGTTGTGCTGCAGCAGGTATTGTGTTCAGAATGCTCGGGCTCAGACATTGTTTGCGGTGTTGATACGTGTCCTGGTGTAAGTGTTGTTACAATTGGTTGCACTGGTGCTGGTCGTGTCGGACATCCTGTCCCTTGAAGCTCATTGGGCGTAGTGGGAAGCTGCTCTGCAGCGACGGCCGCTTGTTTAAAGGTGCCATCTTGTTGGTCAATGAGTTGTTTATAAAGAACCAAAAATTCTTGGAAGATGCCCATGGGTACGCTTGAGCTTCCTGCGTGTTCCACCAAAAAGACCATGGTCAGAGGGCGGCATTGTTTGTATTTAAATTGTGCAGCAACCCAGCCATGTTCTTGGTACATTAATCCTCTGTCTTGATCGCTCAGCACGCTTGTTTGCGCAGTACTGGTTTTTGCGTATATTTCAATATTCTTGATGTGGCTGATGCGTCGGCCTGTACCTTGAGTTACCACTTTCTTCATCGACTGTCGTATGAATTCGAGTGTTTTTTCTTGAACTTTGAGGGGCGTGGTGACGATCGGTTCATTTTCTAAAATGCGCGGATTGACCAGGTGGCCTGAAAAAATGCTGGCGATCATGCGAGCAACTTGCACCGGTGTTACTAACAAAAAGCTTTGGCCAATAGCTGCTGACAGTGTTTCGCCTGGATACCACGGTTGTTTTTTTACTTTTCGTTTCCATGCTGTACAGGGGACAAGGCCCTCTTTTTCAGGAAAAATGATGTTTGTTTTTTCTCCGAGTCCAAATCGGTGAGCATAATCTGCAATGGTATCGATGGATATTTTTGTTGCGATATCATAGAAGAAGGGGTTGCATGATTGCACCAGCGCCTGACTTGCTGATAGTCTGCCGTGTCCTTCAAGATGGTGGCAGTGATATGCTCGACCAGCAAACATAAATGATCCGGTGCAATTCCAGACCGTGTTGGGTGTAATAATTCCGGTTTCCATCGCGGCACAAGAAACGACTAATTTAAAAATGGAACCAAGCGGATAGTTGGCGTTGAACGCGCGGTTTACAAAAGGTTGATCATGCTGCATACGTTCCCAGTCTTCTTGCAGTACGGGGCCTAAGAAAATGTTCGGATCAAAATTAGGACGAGACAGGAGTGCAACGATGGCGCCATTTTCGGTATCCATCAAAATGCAGGTGCCGGTTAAATGGCCAGGAAATACGCCTTCAACAATTGCTTGGATATTAAGATCGAGTGTTGTTTTTAAATCTGCGCCGGTAAGCGCTTGTTCTACCAGTGTTTCTGCCAGTTTTCTACCAACAGAATTGACCGTTGTTGCTCGTGTACCATGTTTTCCTTTTAAGCTGATGTCACACAGTTGCTCAAGTCCCATTTTTCCAGCAAGGCCAATTTCCATGCGTCCAAGGTAACCAAGAACGTGGCTTGCATAGGATGAATAGGGATAAAATCTTTTGAATGAGGTATCGATGACAATATTGTCTTCATTGGTAAATATCTCTTCGATTTGACTGAGTTGTTCAAAGGGCACGTCGGTGGCAACGGTGGCCATTTTGCAATGTCGTTCGGCATGTTCAATTTGTTTTATGAGCTTTTCATCATTGAGCAGTGGTCGTTCAAGCATCGATTCCAGTTGTTTGAGTTTTTCTTTGTGCTCTTGGGTCAGGTGTCGTTCTCCTGAGCCTTTCCAGGTGATGTTATAGATGGGGCGATTGGTTGCCAAGAGTTTACCGTTGCAATCTAAAATGTTACCGCGTAAAGATTGAACGGTTTCCATTCGAAGACAGTTTTTTTTGCTTTTATTCAAAAAGGCGGTGCCACGAATAATTTGCAGATAAAACAGTTGGGTTGCGATAACTAAAAATCCACAACAGAGACCAACTAAAAGGAGTTTGAGCTTGAAGCTTGCAATCTGCTTGTGGTTACTCATAGATTACAGCTTACTTTTTGTAAACTTATTGAGTGGATGTATTTTGTCGCATGTTTTGGAGAGCTCTGCAAGAGAGACGTGTGTATATTTTTCGGTGCTAGAAAGGCTTTTGTGACCGAGCAGTTCTTGTACAATTCGTAAATCAACGCCGCGATTGAGCATGTGTGTGGCAAAAGAATGGCGAATTTTGTGGGGTGTAATATTTCTGCCGGTTTTCAAAAAGCCACGGAACATTTCAACTACGCGTTGAACTGATCTGCTGGTGAGCTGCTCCTTACGATAATTTAAAAACAGAGTTTCTTGTAGACTGGTGACCGGTTCGCGTTCTCGCTTCATGTAGGTCATAATTTGTGATTTTGCTTTTTCTCCAAATAAGACCATCCGTTCTGAGCGTCCTTTACCAAAAATTCTGATCGTTTTGCTTTCAAAATCTATGTCATTCATGGTGATGTGCACCAGTTCAGAACACCGTACTCCCGTAGCGTATAATAGTTCAAAGATGGCTTTGTCGCGGTATGGTCGTTTGGTTGGCAGGTCCTCTGGTTTGACTTCATCCAATAACAGAGTGATTTCATCTTGACTCAAATAGACCGGTAGTTTTTTATCAAGTCGTGGACGAGTGAGCTGGAGGGAAAGTTCAATGCCTTGTACGCGCAAAAAACGTTCGAGAGAGGTAAAGCATGAAAATTTTCGGGCGATGGAACTTTTATCTATTTTTTTGTAAAAAAGGCTTACCAAAAAACGTTCAATAACTTGGCGTAACGAGAGCACGTGGCACTCTTCTGGTGTGAGGCCTTTCCAGAACTCAATAAACTGTTCAAGGTCACTTGCGTATGCCCGTTGAGTGTTGTGCGCGAGATTTCGCTCTACTTTGATGTAGGCTAAAAACTCATCTTTCTTTTTTTGAAATTCATGTACGTTCACTGGCTCTCCCTCTTTTGTCCAGTTTGAATGTTGTTCACTCTATCAGACCGTGTTCTTTACAGCGTCGATTAACGGACGAACGATTAACACCCAAGAACATGGCAATTTTATTCTGATTCTGAAATTTTTTCCATAAAAGGACCATGACTTGTTTGTTTTTAAGTGCTTGTTTGCCTAGTTGAGCTGCTTCAACAAGTTCTTGGTCAAACGTTGTATAGGCACCTTCAAAGAGTTCGTTTTCTTCATCATGAGGAGTGTTGTGCTTTGATTTTTCCACAAGAAGGCTTTTAATTTTTATTCTGAGTTCTTGCAGGCTTGGTAGGTGTGCACTGAGTAGTTTTTGTTTTTCTCGTTCAGAGAGTTCCAGCAGGTTATTTAAGGCTGGTTGTTGTCTGAGTGTTTGTTTAACGATGATCTCAATGAGTTCGTGACGCTCGTCTTTTGAAATGGTGCTCAGTGATGGCATAACCAGTGTATTGTTATTTAATTCTTCAAAAAGGTTTTTTGAAAATGTTCCCGCTTGCATTGCTTCATGCAGATTTTTATTGGTTGAACAGATCACACGGGCATTGCTGTGCGTTTTGTGGTCAGTTTTGAGCTTTCTATACACACCGTATCGTAAAAATTCAGCAAGATGGTCTTGTGTTTCAAGGTCCAGGAAGTGAACATTTTGAATAAATAAGGTACCGCTGTGATTGAGCGTTTCCAATAGAGGGCGGTCATGGATTGAAAGGCTCAGCATGGAGTTGATACCGAATAGTTTAATTGCTGTTTCTGGTGAGGTAATAGGTTCGTGGAGCACAATGGAATGTAACTGCTCGCGCAGTGCAATATGATGTATTAATTCAATGAGAGAGGGAAGGTCATCGCCAGAGGCATCAAGTAATACGGCTCGTTTGCCAAGTGCAGCTTTTAACAGTTTTACTTTAAAATTTAAAAGTATTTCGCCATGGCCGGGAATAAATTGATCAATAAGTTGGCCCATTGTTGTTGTTTCAAGACATAAAAAGAAGCCCCAATCTTGTGGGTCGTTGAGTAGTTCTGTTTTTTTTCTCAACAGGTCGGAGATTTCTGGATAATGTACCGTGATAATGATGTTGTTGTGTTCAATATTGGGTATGCCAGAAATGACGAGTTTTTCACCATTGTTACCATCAATAAGACATGTTTGTGAGGTTTTATATTCAAGAATTTGTTGGGCGAATTTTTTAAACTGTTTGGCCATAGGGTGACCACTGTGAAGGTTGAGGTCGACCTGAATCAGGTCGCGAGCACTTCTGTTGCCCAGTGCAAAGCGATTGTTTTTATAAAAAATGATGCCAATTTCTCTGCTGTTTGAAGTTCTGATGAATGATTGAATGCTTTCTTTGTATTGATTCATTTCTTGGTGACGAAGGTATACATCTTCCTCAAGCTTTTTCTTTTGGTGAAGTAGAAGGTCAAAGTTTCCGTCCCGTAACAAGTTCATAATATTTCTGAGATAATCAGAAAAGACGAGCATATAATCACGTTCTGTCTCGTCATAAAATTCATTGATATGAATTGATTCTTTGGATCGTGATCCGCGATCAATAATAATGTAGGCGAGTAACTGGTCTTTTTCCATGATAGGAATAAAAGCGTCAGCATCAAGTTGGCGAAGCAGATCAAGCATATCGGGGTTGTAATCAATGGTGTTATAAAAATCGTTAAATGCAAGTTCGTCAAAAAAAAGCACTTCTCCCGGTTTAAAGGGGGTGGGCGTTAGAGATTTGACCGCGGATTGTTCTAAAAAATGTTCCAGCATTATTTCGCGGTGATCATGCTGATAGGGAACCTCGTCAAGATGCGTTTGGGAGTGCGTTATATGCTCACGGGTATACAAATGTGTTTTGTGGGGGTGAATATGAAAGGCTTGTTCAAAAAAGGTTTTTGTAATGTGGCCCAGTTCCCGAGCATTGGTGACGGTGCCAAATTGTTCAAGAACATGTCGAAAGTCATTGATCAGGTGAAAATCAGCTGATGATTCTGTATGGCTTTTGAAATTGAGAAAACGTAAACCAATAATTTTGCGTGTGCAGTAAAAAATTGCATAGACAAGGATGATGGTTGAAAGGCAGGTGAACGCATACTTGTTTCCCATGTAGGAACGGATGAGTGAAAGAGGATAAATGCTACTTGATTCAAAAATAAGAAACGGGACGATGGTTGTTTTGATGAAAATTTGAACCTGCATTTTGAGAAGGCGGGGAATGAGCAACGTTTTCAATTTTGCCATGGTAATTACAAGGCTGAGTAACAGGAGAGGGAAAATGCCGTATTGTAAAAGCCCTTTGTTGATTTGTATTTCTGTGGCGAGCTGCATAGCGTTATGGGCATTCAAAGAGATGCCGGCGAAGACGATAAGTGATGTGAAAAAGATTCCCGTTATAGTAAGTAAAATTTTTTGGCGTGTTCCAAAGAGATTCCGCTTTTCAACAAGAGACTCAATAAAAAGAGCAAGCGCATGATATTGCACGATGGCAAATGCCCAGGCGATACGTATCCAAAAAAGGCAGAATTGAGGGTTAAGAGTGGTGATAAAGAATGCCCGTGTTAGCTTAAGAATCCATGCGAAATCTGAAAAAGTATTGCTGACCAGTACAATGATCAGGAGCATGCAGGAGCGCTTAATGTAATTGTTTTTATTGTTGCGCATATGCATGGCAAGGTGCACTGTTAAGAAAATTTTTGCCGCGCATGTAAAAACTATGACAGTCAAAAGAGTTGGTCGGCTCCCCATGATATGCCAAAGTATATTAAAAAAATTGATGGTTACGTCGAAAGTGTTCATTGTGCTTTTCTGTTTTTATGTATATCAACCGTTATTATAGATGACGAATCTATTTTTTTCTAATGCTTTTGTTACAGGGTGCAATCGGCACATGAAAAACGACAATTACTCTAGGTTGTATTCTTTGCAGCGTCGGTTGATTGAAGAGCGGTTGACGCCCAGGAAGGCGGCAATTTTGTTTTGATTTTTGAATTTATTCCATAGTAGGGCCATGATTTTTGGATCTTTGAGGGCGTATTTGCCCAGGCGAGCAGCTTCTGCCAATTCTGGATCGGAGATATTGAAGGCTGGGTCAAACTGTGTTTCTTGTCCGATTTCGTTGGTTTGTGATTTTCTGGTGAGCATTTGTTGAACACGAGTTTTGAGTTCCTGTAAACTTGCAGGTTTTGCTACAGCAAGTTTTCTTTTTTCTTTGTCGGTTAACTCAAAAAGATTTTTGAATGCGTCTGTTCTCAGGGCTTGTTCGCTAAATCCGGCGGCAAGATTTTCAAGTTCATTTTCTGGTAACGTGAGTAGGGATGGCATACATAATGAGGTTTTGTTGAGTTCTTCAAACAGAGATTTACTGAATCTGCCTTCGCGTACAAGCTCTTGAAGATCTTGGTTGGTTGAACAGATAATGCGGACATCGCTGGTCTTTTTTTGGTCACTTTTAAAGACCTGATAGATGCCGTACTTCAAAAATTCGGCAAGAAGGTCCTGGGTTTCTATATCAAGTAGGTTGATATTGTGTATAAAGAGTGTGCCTTCACCGTTCAGTTTTTCAAGAAGTGGTTTGTCGGAAACTTGATTCATGCCAAAAATAGGGTTGATGCCAAACAGTTTGATAGCTGTCTCCATATTTCCCTTGAGTCGTTGAGGGTCCAAGGCGTGCAAGGTTTCACGCAAACTGATGTGATGCAAGAGTTCAACGGTTGGTATTAAATCTTCTGGCGGCATATCGAGCAGGATCGCTTTTTTGCTCAAAGCTATTTTGAGCAGGTCAATTTTAAAGTTCAACAGCGTTTCGCCTGTTCCCGGGATGAGCTGATCGATGAGTTTTCCTGACTTTGTAGTTTCAAGATACAGCAAATAATCCCATTTAGTTGGATCACTCAGTAGTTCTATTCTTTTCTTGAGAATATCGGAAATCTCAGGGTAGTAGATGGCAATAATAACGTTGTTTTGTTCGTTATTTGGAATGGCCGATACCACCAGCTTGTTGCCTTTTTGATCGAGTACAAAGCTTGTTTGTTGTGATTTGTATTCAAGAGCCTGGGTGGCGGTATGTTTAATGGTTTTGGTGATCGGATGGCCATCGTGCGTGTTCAGGTTGACCTGAATCAGTTCATGCGCGGTCTGGTTGCCGAAAGTGAATTTGCGGTTTTTATAGAAAATGATGCCGATCTTTTTTTCTTTGTTGGTACGAAGAAATGAACGGATTGCTTCTTTATACTGATTAATTTTTTGATGTTTGTCATAGAGCTCTTCTCGCAGTTCTTTTTCTTGGGCAATAAGAGTGTTTAAGTTTCGGCTGCGTAAAAGGTGGATAATGTTACCCAAGTAGGCTGCAAACACGACCATCTGATCACGTTCTGTGCTGCTATAAAATTCAGTATTTTTTGGTGCTTCTTGGGTCCGTGCGTACCGTTCCACAATAATATAGGCAATAAGAGTTGTTTTATCGTAGACCGGAATAAAGATGTCAGCGTTGATATTGCTCATGAAATTGAGAATCTGTTCCCGGTTTTCATCGTGCTCATAAAAGTTGCTAAAGGCGAGCTCATCGTGAATGACGATTTTTCTTTTCTTTAAAAAAGTGCTGCCAAACTGTTGCTCATCATGTGTGCTGATGAAATTTTCAATGGTAGAGTTGTCAGGGTTGATTTCTTGTTCTTGTTGATCATCCAGTTCTGAGTTGCCCAGATCGCGAATGCACAAAGACACCGTACGTTTGGGGAGGTTAAATGCCTCTTTAAAAAAGTTTTGAGTGATGTGCGTCAGTTCCCGCTCACTGGAAGCATGGCTGAATTGTTCAAGGACGTTTTTAAAATCCTTCATAAAGTCAAAGCCTTTGGGATTGCGTACGTGTTCATACAGGTTGAGGAAACGCAGTCCCATTACCTTGCGTGCTCCGTAGTAGATGGTGATAGTGAGGATAATTGTGGAGATGCCAACAACGGAGTAGGTATTTGCAAAGATGCCTGGTGTGAATTTGAAAGGGTAAGTTTGAATGCCATCAACGATAACGGCTGGAATAACTAAATAACGCAGAAGGATTTTGAGTTGTCGTTTTATAAGTCGAGGTATTGCTATTGATTTTAGTTTCCACAGAGTGAGGATAAGGCTTAAACTCATGACTGGAAAAAGGTCATAGATGGAAATAAATTCTGACAATGTTATTTCGACAGGTAAACGTGTTGGAGTGTTGAAGTATATGAAAGCTAGTCCGACGGATAAAATAAAGAGTGCTACGCTAATACTAAGAAATAGTATTTGATGAATTTTTAGGTACATCTTTTTTTCTGAGAGGTTTTCTATAAAGAGAGCCAGGGCTTGGTATCTGATTGCTGCGAATCCCCAGGCTATTCTTACAATAAAGGTTGGAATTCTTTCATCGATTTGAATTGAAAATACTGGACTCAGAAGTTTGATAATCCAAGCAATATCTTCAGCCATTCCCCCCATTAGTACTAGCAGCAAAAGAGTTAGGGATGTTGAGAGTTTTGATGATCTCATTCCTCGAAGAGCGAATAGAGTGAATAGTCCTGCTTTAATAAAAAATGCAAATGTTGATGTGCACAAAAGAACTGGGAAGGTCCCCAAAAAAGACCAGGAAGATTGTACAAAAAGTGTGAGTATATCTATGATATTTGTCATAAACTATTGATCTTCAATGTGCTACCGGTTATCATAAAACGGTCTTTTGGGTTTATTATTAACAATCAAATTAGAAGGTGTTTTATGAAATTCATGACTGTTTTATTAGGTTTAGTAACTTTTCTTGGTATTTTTCCCCCTGTTTGATAATGCCTTCTAAATAAATAGTAACACAGGTTATAGGCAGCCACAAGCGCTTAAACTTGAGTTCTAGGGGGACGAAGGTAACGAATTCACAGAGAGCGGGTAACTCGATGATACGGGTTATCCGCTCTCTGTTTTGCTATACTGGTAGCCATGAGGGGTTGTGATACGCATAAAACAACGTAAGGAAATGTATGGCAGTTCGTGTAAATGTGGGCGGTTCCCAGGACCGGGCTCAAGAGATTATGGCGATTTTAAGGCGCGCGACCGCCGGAATGCCCGAGCCGGCTGTAACCCAGATTGTAAAAGAGTATGGGCGCGATCCGTTTTTAATTCTGGTATCTTGCCTTTTGAGCCTGCGGGCCAAAGATACTGCCTCATTGCCCATTTCCCGCATTTTGTTCCAACATGCAAAGACCCCGCAACAGCTGCTTGCTATCCCTCGTGCTGAGCTTGAAAATATTATCCATTCGGTCGGTTTTTATCGCCAGAAGGCCAAAACGCTTCATGAAGTCGCGCAAGCACTGGTTGATAATTTTGATGCACAGGTGCCAGGCACTGAAGCTGAACTGTTGTCTATCAAGGGAATAGGGCGTAAGACGGCCAACTTGGTGTTGGGTGAGGCGTTTCATGTGCCGGCTATCTGTGTTGATATTCATGTTCATCGTCTTTCCAATCGCCTTGGCCTGGTTAAAACAGAAACCCCAGAGCAGACAGAAGAGTGGCTCAAGTACGTGTTGCCACCAAATAACTGGATTGAGATTAATCGACTTCTGGTCACCTGGGGGCAACAGGTATGTTTGCCCGTTGGGCCAAAGTGCTCACAGTGTGCGCTTGAGGGCCTCTGCCCACGCTTTGGTGTGAAAAAATCACGTTAAAAAGCGAGAGACTTTTAATCGTTGCCGACCAAATGTCTCTTCGGCCCCCACACTGGGGGCAAAAAGAGCAGACATAAAAAAAGCGGGAAGCTTGTGATTATTGCTAATCATATGCTTCCCGGGGGTTAGGTAGGGAGCTTGTTATGTATTTTTGGGGGCCTGCGTGCCCTCCATAGCTTGTAAAGCGACCGATGGGTAGAGAAGTTTTACTGTCCCATCGTTTTTATACCGCTTTTTTCATTAATCGTGCCCGGAAGTTTTTCAAACAATGTTTTAATCAGGTCATTATCTGGTGTGACATAACATGAGTAGGTCATGGTGCCATAGATAGTGTTTTCTGCTTTGGTCGTAAATTTGTATCGGAAATTGCCTGAAGGTATTTCATTGGCTTTGGAGCGAGGCAGGCAAATGACCGTACTTGGTTTTGCATCTAAAGCAGGATTGTAGGTTAGTTTATAAAAATCTTTCACAGCGCCCTTGGAGTGAACTAGGTCGACGCGTGGTGCAACGTCATTAATACTGTTTGGTTCAATATGTTCGCCATCCACGTTGACAAACGGTTGCCCCAGTGACTGGGTGAGCGGAAAGAGGGCAATGTCTTTGGGGTCACTGAGCAGATGTTTTTGTATAAATGCCTTTTCATTATTACGTTCACTGCGATTTGAACTGCGAACCATTTTGTAGCCATTGACCTTGAAGGTATAGATGGTGTCCTTTTCGGTTATTTCAATTTTTTTGGCCATAATGCCGATGAAAACCACCAAGAAGGTGCTGACGAGTATAATTATAGATTTTTTTCCCACGGTATCCCCTTTGGTAACTGAGTTACCTTTTTTTATTCTACTTCCCCCTACATTATTTATTTTACAAATAGAAATTAACAATAATCAATAGTTTTGTAAAGGTTTCTTGCGATGGGGCGTGGAGTAACCCCACTTCAAAGGTAAAAAAAGCCGTCCGGTGGGACGGCTTGGAATATCGATTAAATATCGTGGGTATGAGAATTTGAATGCCCGTAGGGCTTAACTCAATTCTTTGGCTTTTGCTATCACGGTCTCAAGGGTCAATCCAAATTCCTGCTTACCCTCACGGGTGCGCAGGGTAACCGTGTTGTTTTCAACTTCCTTGGCGCCGATAACCAGCATCCACGGGATTTGTTGAAGTTGTGCGGTTTTGATTTTTGATGAAATCTGTTCGGATGATTCATCAATGGTGGCGCGAAGACCCAATTTTTTAAGTTCTGTTGCTATCTGTGTAGCATACGCCTTTTGATCATCTGTTATGGTGAGTACCTGTATTTGAACGGGGCTGAGCCAAAACGGTAGTTTGCCTTTGTAGTGTTCCAGCAATACACCAAAAAAGCGCTCAAGGGAGCCGTACAGCGCGCGGTGCAACATCACGGTGCGTTTACGTTCTCCGCCCGATGCCACATAGGTTACATCAAAGTTTTCTGGAAGGAGGAAATCAAGTTGAATAGTGCTCAACTGCCAGTCGCGGCCCATGGAGTCTTCCACCACAAAATCGATTTTAGGGCCATAGAAGGCGCCATCGCCGGCATTAATTGTATAGTCAAGACCGGTTTGTTTCAGCGCATGTTCAAGTGCAGCTTCTGCCCGATTCCACATCTCTTGATCACCCATAGCTTTTGCTGGTTTGGTTGCGAATTTGACTTTGACTTTGGTGAAATCAAAACGTGCAAGCACATCGCGTACCAACGTTACAACGTTTAAAATTTCAGTTTCAACCTGTTCTTGAGTGCAAAAGATGTGTGCGTCGTCTTGGGTGAATGCCCGTACTCTAAACAGTCCGTGCAGCACGCCTGAAAGTTCATGACGGTGAACGAGGCCAAACTCAGAATATTTGAGTGGAAGTTCGCGGAAGGAGTGCGGTCTGTTTTTATAGACCAAAATGGCGCCTGGGCAGTTCATCGGTTTTAATGCATGGCTTTTTTCATCGATGGTCGAAAAATACATATTTTCTTGATAGTGAGCGTAGTGACCAGATTGTCGCCATAACTCATCGCTGAGCATGATGGGGGTTTGTATTTCTTGGTAGCCGACTTCTGTCTGTTTTTTACGTAAGAATTCAATTAATGTGTTGATCACTATTTTGCCGTTGGGCAGATAGAAAGGGAAGCCAACACCTTCTTCTATGAAGGTGAAGAGCTCAAGTTGAGCACCCAGTTTGCGGTGGTCGTATTTTTCTGCTTCTTCTATCTGTTGTTCATACACGCGCAAATCTTTGGGTGATGGAAATACAACGCCATTGATTCTTTGCAGGGCTATGCCTTTTCTGTCGGCACGCCAGTAAGAACCGGAAAGATTGGTCAATTTAGTGAACTTGAGTAAACCGGTTGAGGCAACGTGGCCGCCTTTGCACAGGTCATAAAAATCACCCTGGCAAGAAAGGCCAACCTTCTCATCGGGAATGCCGTTGATCAGCTCAATTTTAAATTTATTGTCTTTAAAGAGCTCAAGTGCCTCTTTTTTTGAAATCTCTTTGTGTGTTATGGGCAGATTACGTTCTGCGATTTCTATCATTTTGGCATGAATTGCCTCAAGATCTTTTTCTTTAAGATTTTCGGTTGGTAGAAAGTCATAGAAAAATCCCGTAGTTGTTGCAGGACCGAGCGTGAGTTGCGTAGTGGGAAACAGTTCCATGACGGCATGTGCGAGCAAGTGTGCTGCGGAGTGTCGCAGCTGCTCTAATCCAGTTTCTTTTGGCTTGTTCATCTCGTGTTCCTTCTCAATATTTCGTCCACAACGTTACGGTACAGACCGTCAGTATAGCGGGTATCATGTATAAAAACCATCACAAGAATGGTGGTAGTTCCGTGTTAAATCTACGAAAAATTTCTTTCATTGTGGGCTCCAGATCATTGTGATACTATCGCAGCCAAGAAGGCAGAGTTGTTGAAACAAAAACCATCTGAAGCAAGGAGCTGTCCTATGGCACAAAGAATATTCGTACTCGACACGAATGTGTTGCTTTACGATCCGCGATCAATTTTCGCTTTTGAAGGAGCGCTTCTTGGAATTCCAATCATTGTGTTGGAAGAGTTGGATACGTTTAAAGAAGATATGGGTGATCGGGGGCGTAATGCGCGTGCGGTGAACAGAATTTTGGATAAATTGCGTGATACTGGTTCTTTGCGTGATGGTGTTCCCCTGGAAAATGGTGGCACGTTGCGTGTTATTTTCCCGCAAGACGATGATGACATTAAAACGCCACTCATTTACCACACGCATGACAATACTATTTTAAAGACCGCTTTTTCGCTCAAAAAGCGTGGATTTCAGGTTAAGTTTATTTCCAAAGATTTGAACGCACGGGTAAAAGCCGACGTGCTGGGTATTGAGGCGGAAGATTACTTGAAGGGCCGCATCACCCAGGATCAATTTTATCATGGCTGGAAAAAGGTGTCTGTTCCGGCGGTGCAACTCAAAAGTGAGTTTCCTGAGATTTTAAAAGAGGTGGCTGAAGACAAAACGCTGGTACGCAATGAGTTTGTATTAGTGGAAAGTAATCATAACGCGTTTAACTATAAGCTGTTTCGCTATATTGGCTCACAAAAATTCCGTCCGGTGACTCACCCTGTGCTTGCTTGGCCATTGCAGGCACGCAATCCACAGCAATTAATGGCACTTGATCTGTTATTTGACCCTACCATTAACCTGGTCACGTTGTTTGGCCCTGCAGGAACGGGAAAGACGTTTCTTGCCTTGTTGGCAGGCTTGCATCAAACACTCATTAAAGATGAATACCGTAAAATGCTGGTGTCGCGTCCCGTGATTCCATTGGGTAAAGACTTGGGTTATTTGCCGGGGGATATTCAAGAAAAATTGCATAGCTGGATGTTGCCGATTTACGATAACTTAGAATTTATTGTGCATCATGCCAGCCTTGGCACGCATCTACATAATGTTGATCAGTCGCTGCGTGGTGGTCAACACGAACGTGGGCACCATGATCGAGGACGTGATCATGGACGGCATCATGGGCAACATGATCGTGGGCATCAGGATCATGACAGAGGTCATTCTGGCCAAGGGCATCATGATTCAGGTCACAAAGAAGGGTTGGCGGGCGGTCTTGGGTATGTTGATGATCTCATTCGCCAAGGGAAATTAAGCCTTGAAGCGATCACTTACATGCGTGGCAGGTCGATACCCTATCAATTCATTTTGATTGATGAGGTTCAAAATTTGACCCCTCATGAAGTGAAAACACTTATCACTCGCGTGGGTGATGGCAGTAAAATTATTCTTGCCGGCGATCCGTATCAAATCGATTCCCCATATCTTGATTTTAGCAGTAACGGCCTGGTGGTAGTGAGCGAGCGGTTTAAAGGGGAGAAGTTGTTTGGTTCTGTGTATTTGGAAAATAGTGAGCGTAGTGAGCTCAGTAAGTTGGCAACCGAGTTAATGCTCTAGATTTTTGCGCGAAAGATTTGAAAGAGAAAGGGGCCTCTGTGGAGGCCCCGAATTATTTAAAAAGTATTTTTCGTGAACGGGTTACTCATTTTCTGGTTCTAGTTTTTTCACGTGTACCAACGCATCAAGGTCAATGAGAACTAGGGGAACGTTAAGCGGAGCGATCATGTTTATGGAACGGATTGGCACATGCACAGACCCGCTTTATGATATTCCAGGTCGCTTTGAGCAGTGGTTCTTCATTGAGTTGTTGAATGCCGTACAACGTACAGGATTGTTGGTATTTACAGTTGGATGGACCCAGAAGTGGGCGGATGCCGATAATGAGGCCAAGTAATAGTTTTTTGATGGGCCAGGAGAGCAGGGCGATCAGTTTTTTCATACGTTCTATTTCATGCGGTCGAGTGCGTCGGTCAAAAGCTTGGTGAGCTCTTCAAAACTTAATTCCACGCCGGGCTGTTTGATGACGACCACGCAATCAAAACCATAATCACAAAACCCGTGTTCATAAAAAATGCTTTTGAGCCGTCTTCGGACACGATTACGTTGGGGACTGTTACCAGCCTTGCGTGGAGTGACCACCAAGATTCTGGCGGATTTTTGGGCCGCGGGGATGCATAAAATATCAAGGCCCGGATGCCGTAAGGCTCTCCGGGCCGTTTTGAATATCTGTGCAATTTCGGTACTGGTAAAACGAGAAATGAGTTTCATCCACGTATCCGATAAATGCTGAGGATTAGTATCCGCACACTGCGAGCTGTTTACGCCCTGATGCACGACGACGATTAACGATCTTTCTGCCTTCGCGTGTTGCCATGCGAGCGCGGAAACCGTGTTTTCTGTTACGTTTTAGGCGACTTTTTCTGAACATTGTTACTGACATAATTATCTCACTCTTGATGATACAAAATAAGCTTATTTTCTTTCAGTGTAGGCAAATTCTGAATTTTTTCAACTGTTAGAACTGCTTCGTGGTTTTTTGAGGTACCGTTCGGCGTCGAGCGCCGCCATGCAGCCGTTGCCCGCAGCGGTGATCGCCTGGCGGTAGATGTAGTCGACAGCGTCTCCAGCAGCGAATATACCCTCGACTGACGTGCATGTTTTACCCAGCGGTTTGCAGGGCTTTAAGGCAATATAGCCCCAGGCATCCAATTCCACGACCCCGTGTAAAAATTCTGTGTTGGGGCAGACTCCGATGGAAACAAATAGCCCGCTGGCCGGAATAGTCTTTTTGTCCCCGGTTTTTTGGTTGGTGACAACCGCCTCACGTACGTGCTGGCCATCCCCAAGGATTTCGGTCACCGTGCTTGAATAGATGATTTTTATTTTGGGATTATTGGTCACTCGCTTGCGCATCGGGGCTGATGCACTCAAGGTGTCTTGAATATGAACGACCGTGACTTTGTCGGTGAAGTTGGTCAAGAAAGAGGCATTTTCCAAAGCGGTATCCCCGCCGCCAACTACCATTACGTCCAGATCTTTATAAAAAGCGCCATCGCACACGGCACAGGTGCTTACTCCTTTGCCCCAATATTCCTGTTCACCCGGTATGCCGAGCCGTTTTGGCTTTGCGCCGGTGGCAAGGATGATGGCATGTGCCAAAAAGGTGTGATTTTTGTCCGTGGTGACACGAAAAGGGCGGGAGGAGGTCTCTATGTTGATGACCGACTCTGCTACGAAGGTGCAGTCGAAATTTTGTGCGTGCTCGCGTAACTGGGTAATGAGTTTTACGCCGGGAATTTTTGTTTCTCCTGGCCAGTTTTCAACATCGGTGGTTGAAGTTAGTTGGCCACCAGGTGCGTTGCCTTCAAAAATGACCGGTTGCAGGTTTGCACGAGCGGCGTAGATGCCGGCCGTGAGGCCGGCGGGCCCGGAGCCAATAATAATTAGTTTTTTTTCGTTCATTCATAACTCGTTGCGTTGAGGGTGGTAGAACCACGTGTCGTGGCACGTAATGCTCTTATTTGCGCGTCAGATGATAGATTATATAGTTGAGTGTTTTTTCACGCAAACAGGTTTGTTTGATCATTTCAGAGGATATTGGCATCTCACGACTATCTATTCTGGTATCAGGGTGCTCAAAATAGATAAAATCTTTCATGCGCGAACGCTTGGTGAGATTTAAATAGTTTTTTATATCCTCGTGCTCGACCCCAATTCCTTCACGGTGGGCAAGCTGGTCAAGAACAACGCGTTCTTTAATCTGTTTTTCTGCAAGTTTGTGTACGTATTCTTTAAAGTCCCGTTGAACTCTATACACGTGGTAATCGGGATTGTCTTTGACCGCATCAAGCACCTGCTTTTCTTGGCGCAATACCAAGTACTTGGGCACTTCAAACGGATGGCGCGCGAGCAGAAGTTTGAGTGATTCTTCAATCATCAATTGTCGTTGTGAAAGATCGTTGCGGAATGAAAAGACTTCAATAAGTCGTTGCATCATGTCTTTGTTTGTTTTAACGCGGAAGATGCGTTTGAATTGTTCAAAGCAGAAGAACGAATCATTAAGAACATCTTTTATTTCGAGTGCAAAGTTATATTCGGTATCGATTTGGCTGCTGAAATATTCTTGTAAGCATCCGGCTTCACTCGTGAATTTTTCCCCTGGCCGTTTGCCAAGAAAGAGTTGCTGAAATTCTTCGTCGCCGGCTTCGTTGCCAATTTTAATCCACAAATTTTCTTTGTAGTCGCCAAAAACGTTTTCACCTTTTTGATCTAACAGGCTGATGTCAAAACAGACCCAGTCGCCGATTTGAACTTTGCAGTCAACACATTTTTCGGCATTTTCTTTTTCCTCGTCAACAAACAGGCCAACTTGACGATCAAGATCTTTGTATCGTTTTCGTTTAGGTGCTTTGAAGGGAAAGAATTTCCAGTTTTGAAATGGAATCTGTTCGAGCGTGGTCAGATCAAAATAAAAAGTCGCGTCTTTGTTGGGCGCGATGTCGATGTCGGTGAGTCGTGGCTCGCCTGCTGCCAAAATTTTTTGTGCACGGATTTGTTTGTGTAAATAGCTGACGACAAAGAAATGGAAAAGGAACTCTTTCAGGTGCTCGGTTAAACTTAAGTTGAAGTTTTGCTTGATGTAATCAGCAGGGACTGTGCCATGCTGAAATCCGACGGTCCTGACAGTTTTTTGTTGGGAGATGACTGCTTGATCGTAGAGTTTGTTGACAATTTCTTTATCAACGATTACAGCCACCCGGCAAATTGCTGGGTGGCTGTCACTCATTTCGATTCTTAGGTTGGTTGTTTCTTGCACCATTACGTACGCCTTTTTTTTTAGTTGGTGCAAGAGGAGGGACTCGAACCCACACTCCCTTTCGGGAACTGGATCCTAAATCCAGTGCGTCTACCAGTTCCGCCACTCCTGCATCAGGCCAAGAATCTTTACTCCATTAAAAGGTTGGCTTACCAAACGGTTTGCCCACCGAAGTTTTAACGTAGGTGGAAGCGCTTTTGGGAGCGAAATCAAATACCATTAAATGGTTGGCTTGTCAGACGAAGCACCGTTAGGGGCGTAGTCTGGTGGGCTGCCTTGGAATCGAACCAAGAACCTGCAGATTAAGAGTCTGATGCTCTACCAATTGAGCTAGCAGCCCGAGCCATTTCAAATGTCGTATTTCAAAAGTAATAAGATATTATCAAACTATGCAAGAAAATGAAGAAGAATTTAAAATAGCCTTATCTCTTGCTCTTTTTTACCGCTCAATTGTTCGACTAAACCGACATATTTATCGGTTACTTTTTTTAAAAGATCTTCAAGTCTGTGTTCAAAATCTTCTGAAATTGTCTTGTTCTTTTTTGCATCGCGCATGATGTTATGGAAATCTTTGCGAATGTTTCTAATCGTGACGCGTGATTCTTCCAGCTTTTTGCCGAGCACTTTAATCAAATCTTCACGTCGTGATGTGCTCATTTCTGGCAATTGTAAACGAATCATTTTGCCGTCATTGACCGGTGTCATTCCGATGTCTGAGGCAAGCAGTGCGCGTTCAATATCGCCGATGGAAGAAACATCCCATGGTTGAATGGTGATGAGCCGTGCGTCGGGAGCTGAAAGTGCGGCCACGTTTTTGAGTGGCATAACTTCGCCGTAGACAGCCACTTTGACATCTTCAATCATAGATGTGTGTGCGCGGCCTGTTCGAATACCAACTAATTCATGTTCAAAATGTTTGACGGCTTTACCCATCTCAACGTCCATCGCTTTTTCAAACGACTTGGTGTCATTTTCTAGTATTGTAAACTCAATAGGCATGGAGAGCTCCTGATCATGATTAACTTATTGTACTACCGAAAAGAGGCAGCTTTGCTGTTTGTAGTAAAGCATTTTTTTCAAAAACGTTAAAGACTCTTATCGTTAATCCGTTTTCCTGCCCTAACACAAGGGCTGTTGTGTCGACGATTTTTATATTTTTTTCAAGCGCGTCTGCGTAGCTGACTGTTTTTAACAACTGTGCGGATGGAACAAGGCGCGGGTCGGCATCATATACGCCATTAACTCCCGTTGCCTTCCAGACCTCGCGAGCACCCATCTGACAAGCTCGAATGACCGCATTGGTATCTGTGGTTACAAAAGGAACCCCGGTGCCGCCTGCAAAAATAATGATGCAGTCCTGCGCCAAAGCTTGCCCGATTGCTTGTTGGGAAATCGATTCGCCTATTTGTGGGCAGTGCAACGCCGTGAATAACGTTGTTGTACTGCCGTTTTGTTCAAAGATGTCTTGGATGATTGTGCCGTTCATCATGGTTGCAAGCATGCCGACGTGGTGGCTGACTGCGGGCGTAAGGCCAAGTTCTTTACCCTGTACGGAACCACGAAAAAAATTGCCGCCACCAATCACAATGCCAAACTGATGGGTGTCTGAAAGCAACTTGATCTGCTGTGCAACGGCACGTATGGTGTCAGTGCTCGGATTTTTTCCATCGCTCGTTAATAATGCATTCCCGGTGAGCTTTAATAAAACCCGTTTTTTACCGTTCATACAAAAGCTTTCGCTTGTTATGCGCCGATTTCAAATCGTGCAAAGCGCTTAATTTTGATGTTTTCGCCGGTGCGCGCCATCACATCTTGGATAGCTTGCGTAATCGTTTTTTGGTCATCTTTAACGAATGATTGCTCAAGAAGGCAGATTTCTGAGTACAGTTTTTTGAGTTTACCTTCAAGGATTTGGTCTATCATTTTCTCTGGTTTACCAGAACCTGCAAGTTGCTCTCTCAAAATCGATTTTTCGTGCTCAAGGAACTTGGGATCAACGTCTTCAGGAGCAAGGTACATCGGTTTGAGTGCTGCGATGTGCATACACAGGTCATGAGCCAAGGATGCCATATCTTGTGTACGGGCAACAAAGTCTGTTTCGCAGTTGAGTTCTATAAGAACGCCAATGCTGCTGCCAGGGTGAATGTAGGCATGGACGATACCTTCTGAAGTTGCTTTGCCAGAACGTTTTGCAGCAACGGCAGCGCCTTTTTTGCGCAAAAGTTCAATTGCTTTTTCAACGTCGTTGTTGCTTTCTTCTAGCGCCTTTTTGCAGTCCATCATTCCAAGACCAGTTTTTTCTCTGAGTTCTTGTATCAACTTTATATCAACGTTTGCCATGTGACTCCCGATTCGGATAAACAATATTCTATCTTGTGTATGCATGTGTCTCCCATGGTTTGAACGTAGGGAAAAATGCATTATCAATAAAGTTTGCCATAATCCAATGAATTATCAATATTTTCACACGCCTGTGCTGTGGCGGGTGGAAATATATGAGCCCAGAGATGAATTCATGTAGTTTCAGTGGCGCGTTGTTTTATGCAAGAGCTTTCTAGTAACATTTGTCATGTGACTCCCGATTTGCATAAACACTCTATTTTTTTTGCAGATTCTGCATCAAAGATAAAGTTTGCCAAAATTCGAGGTTGAGCGGCTTGTTTAATCTTGATTTGTTTCATGCTCATCATCAGTGAGTTGAGGTAAGTAGTCTTTCTTTGTTATGCCGGGAACGGGGTGTGAGATGTTGATTAAAGTAAGATTGTGAGTGAGCTCCTGTATGTCTTGTTCAAGTTGGTGAGAGGTATCTTTTTCTGGATCGTCCAAGGTCACAGATGAATTTTCCGTGGTGTATAATTTTAGTTGATTGTCCGGGCCAATTTTGATTGATGCATTGGGGAAGGTGATTGTTTCTTTGTTGAGTATTGTGTGGAGCTCTCCACATTTTTGTATATCTTTGTTTGCCCATTTTATTACTTTATTTTTTAATTCTTGAGGACCGCTGTAAGCGTCCTTACCATCGTCAAAAACAGTATAGGTGATTGGTTGGGTGTCTTGATAGCAATTATTTGTTTTGATGAGGTGCTTTACTGTTTTTAGACACAGCTTTTCAACAAGATTTTGGGCCGTTTTATTATATTTAATTTTTAAAGATGAGGCGAAGTGAAAAGGAAAATGTTTATACAGACAATACCCCTCAGGAGGAACTGGGCCATTGGTATTGATTTTATACAGAACAAGCGTGATATTTTTGTTGTGCCACATCATTTGTTTATAGACATCAAGATTCTCGAGCTTGGAATATTCCATAAGAGACTGAATGGGTTGCTGAGAAGATGGGTCGATGAGCTCCTTTTCTTTCATAGAGCGGTAGACTTTGTTAATTTCATCGGTCAAGAGCTCTTGCAATGAAACGTTTGTGATGTTTTTTTCTTTTTCAACGGGTTTAGTTTGTTCGCTGGCCTGTGCAGATGATGCGGCCACGCAGAGAAGCAACAGTGTCAAGAATGATGTGTTGCGCATAATTGTTTCTTTGGTTGCTCTATTTTTTTATGATATTACTTTGAATGTACTAGTCTTCAATGAATAATTCTCTTTCTCGCTCCTGCCTGCGCTTTTCTTTTCGCTCCCGTTCTTCTGTTATCTGTATGACCTTGAGTTGTTCTTCGCGAAAGGCGTCGCATTTTTTAAATAACCCTTCAGAAAGTTCTCTAAATTCTTTTTTGAGGTCTTCTTTTCCGATGTACTCGGTGGGCTTGTTATGGAACTTTTTATAGCTTTGAAGGCCTACGTTCTGTGGCGTTGTTATGTTTTTTCGCCAGAGTTGTCTGAGGGAAGAGGGTGACGTTTTTTTGATATCGTTTTTTTGTACAAACGTTTGGTGCATGGTATCAGTGGCGATGACCAGCTCTTTTTGCAGAGTGTCTATTTTTTGGTTGAAGGCTGAATATCCATTGATTGAAAGAAGGCGGAAGGGCCTGACGATGTCTTTGTAGTGGACCAGAAAATCTGTTGAGCCAAATTCATCCCATGTCAGTTGAGTGTAGGCGTATGCCTTTTGCAGGGCGATAACCTTTTTTAAAGGTGGTAAAACTAAATTGCACAATGGTTTTTTGACAGCTTCGAGTCCTTCGAATGTAGACGAGCCATCTTGATACAATTTAATGTGGTCGGATGGATTGGTTACGGTGTTTGTTTCTTTGTGTATTTTCAGGATGCCTTTGTACAGTTGGTGTAATGGAAATTCATCACCAAAGGAAATATCAGGAATGAAGCCTTGAACGTTGAGATAGCCGTTGGGTATGATTGTATTGAGCATATGAGCGCAGCAGCCGCATCTAAATCCAGGATGGGAAATGTGGCTCTGTGAGCAATCAAATTCCACTGAGGCAACGACTTTTGCGTTGGTGTCTTTGGGCTGTTCTTCCATCGCGCTACTTGAGCATGCGATGAAGGCCGCCAGCAAGCATAATTGTTTCATTTGTGTATCCTTTTAAAAAAATCTGGTATGTCATAAAAAAACGGTATCACAGTGCGCGGTCGCAGGTCAATCGATCTTGAATTTTTTAATTTCTGCAGGGTCAAGATAGAAACAGAGTGCAGTCGTCCGCATTTTTTCATCAAGAGGGTTTTGTTGTTCAAGTTTTCTAAACCTTTCAAACTGCGCAAGGAGGGTTTTTGAGGCGGTGATGTAGCTCGTTTTTAGTTCGGGTAGGCCTTCATACATTATTTTTTATGAGCACATTGGATGGCACTATAGCACAGGTTTATGGTGTCGCCAAACTGACTCTGAATGTGGAATCTGTTTAAGGAGCCGACTATAGGTAGAAGTTATCTGTTTTTGCAAGAACCATATAGCAGCAAACGTGGCATAATTGCTTATAAATCTCGCGGGAGGTTTCAGTAAACATAGATTCAAATTCTTTGGGGCCCTTATACGTTGGAAATTTTGAACAGGTTCCGCCACAATAATGGAGCGATAACACTTTTTGTTCTGGTAGTAATGCCGCCAAGATGCCTTGACTCATATTTTTGGGGCAAGAGAGTTTCTGAAGGGCTTTATTTTTTTGATAGTTTAATCGCATGGTTTCTACTTTGACATAGAGTTGCTTGAGAAGAGAAACCAGATTCTTGTTCTTTTTTTGAAAAGGTAAATTTGTTTTACCTTTTGGTGTAATGACGTAATAAGTGCCAAAGCGCGCGGTGAGTTCTACTGTTCCTTTGTTGCCGGCCCATAGAGAAGTTGAAAACTGATCTTTTTGGGCGCTGATGTTGTTTTTTGTATCCATGGCATGTAAAGGGGCGCAGGAGGTGAAAATGCCTACCAAGAGTAGGTAGGCATGTGCGAATATGCGTTTTTTGTTCAGCATGGTGCTACATTCTTTCTGGTTTGCTAATTCCCAATAAGTTTAGTGCCACGGCCAAGGTTGCCTGCAATTGTTTGATGAGCAGCAATCGTGCGCGACTACGTTCGATCTGTTCAGGATCAATTACGCGGTTTTTGCCGTAGTAACTGTGGAATGCATTGGCCAGTTCGATGACGTAATAGGTCAGTAGGTGGGTGTGGTAGTTGGTGCTAATATTTTCCAGCAACAGTTTGAGTGTCACCATTTTTTTGATTAAAAACTGTTCAGCCTCGCCAAGATGTTGTGCATCTTGCTGATTGATATTCTGTAATCCGTTTTCCTGTGCCGCCTTTTCCAAAATGCTGTTCATACGCACGTAGGCATACTGAACATAGTAGACTGGGTTTTCATCAGTTTTTTTAACTGCCAGATCAAGATCAAAATCAAGTTGTGCATCAGCTTTGCGATGGAGATAAAAGAATCGTGCAACGTCAACGCCCACTTCATCAATCACCCCCTGGAGTGTAATGATGTTGCCGGCACGTTTGGACATACGTACGAATTCGCCAGAAGCTTTCATTTTAATGAGCTGATACAGAATGACGTCTAGCTTGATGTTTAGTCCGAGTGCTTGGCGTAAGCTTTCAAGACGTACCCCGTAACTGTGGTGGTCGTGACCAAGTACCAAAATCATGGTGTCAAAGCCGCGGTCCGCTTTGTTTTTCATGTAGGCGATGTCGGAAGCAACGTAGGTCAGCTCGCCCGATGATTTACGTACAACGCGGTCTTTGTCGTCACCAAATTCAGTTGACTTGAACCAGAGTGCGTCATCTTTTTCGTATAAATAGCCGCGTGTTTCCAGAATCTCAAAAACTTTTTCTACGGCGTTGCTGGTGTGTAGTGATTTTTCTGAAAACCAGACGTCAAATTCTATGCCGTAGTTGGCAAGTGTTGTTTGCAGTTGTGCGAGCATTTTACGTTTGGCGTATTCGGCAAGTTCGGCTTCTGATTGATCGGCGGCCTTTTTGCCGTGTTCTGCAATGTAAGCTTGAGCAAGTTCAAGGAGATATTCCCCTTGGTACCCATCTTCGGGCATCGGCACATCCATGCCAGCCGCCTGTTGGCAGCGAGCCTTGAATGATCGGCCGAGTTTTTCGATCTGCGCGCCGGCATCGTTGATATAAAATTCACGGGTAACGCTATGGCCAATAAATTGTGAGACGTTGGACAGCACGTCGCCGATGATGCCGCCCCGTCCGTGACCTAAGTGCAAAGGTCCGGTTGGGTTGGCGCTGACGTATTCGATGTTCATGTTCTTTTTGGGAGTAGTTGCTGATAGTTTAAAAAAGTCTTGGCCGTGTGTTATGAGCTGGTGCACGAGTTCAAGAAATGCGGCGGGCTTAAGATAAATATTTAAAAAGCCAGGGCCGGCAAGTTCTATTTTTTCAATGTGAGGATGGGTAAAGGCGCTGATGATTTGTTGTGCGATCTCGCGTGGATTTTTTTTGAGCTGTTGGGCCAAGACCATGGCGATGTTGGTGGTGATGTCACCAAACTGTTGTTTTTCCGGGTCGGTGTTTAACTCAAAATTGATGGATGAGCCGTGCAGTTCATCAAGACCAAAGAGCTTTTGGATGGTGTCTAAAAAACTGTTTTTTATCTGTTCAATCAGGTTCATGATTTATTTCCTGTTTAGAGGGCGTCAATTAATTCTGAAAAACAGTGTACAGGAAGCCTTTGGGGCAGACAAGTATAAAAAAGCCCCCCGCGGTGGAGGGCCTTTTTTGAATTCATTATATTCTGCTGTTTATTTTTTTTCGTTCATAGATTCTTGAAGTTTTTTACAGCTATTGAAAATTTCTAAAGAGTCTTTAATAAATTTTTTTTTCCATTCAGTGGACCTGTATATTTATCTGGGAGGGTAAATTTTTGTTTTGGAAATTTGACTGATTACACATACTTGTAGCTATAGCCATCTGATTGTCACTGGTTTTTTGATTTTTTTTCTTTTGAGCTTATTTCAAGGCTGTTGTTCATGAGAAGGTTTTTGCCCAGTGTTTCGATTTTTTTATGAGGAGTGATTCTTCAGGATTTTTTTGTTTGGCGTAATGAGGTAAGGACATGCCTTGGATACCATAATTCAATAAAATGACAAAAAGAGATATTAAATACGTATAAATTGATCCATGGCGGCGATCCTGTATTTTATTAGTCCGAGATGGTCGAAAGACCAGAATCGAGGGCTATGGGGCAATAAAGAGGCCGGTGAAGCCTAAAAAAAGGGGATTTTTTGGCCCAGGAGGTCGATTTATGCTACAGTAATAAAAAACAGCGTATAGAAGACCTTTTTTTACAATAAAGCATATGAATATAGCAGTTTTGGTATCTGGTGGTGTTGATAGCTCCGTTGCTTTGCGCTTATTGCAAGAGCAGGGGCATACTGTTACTGCTTTTTACCTTAAAATCTGGTTGGAAGACGAGTTTGCTCACATGGGTGACTGTCCGTGGGAAGAGGATCTTGCCTATGTACGCGCTGTCTGTGAGCAGGCAGGGGTACCGTTGGAAGTGGTTTCATTGCAAAAGGAATATTGGGACCATGTGGTCTCTTATACTATTGCCCAGATTAAGGCGGGTCGAACTCCCAATCCGGATGTTTTTTGCAATTCACTGATTAAATTTGGGTTCTTTTTGCAAAATCTCGACCCTCGCTTTGATAAAGTGGCCTCGGGTCATTATGCCCGTGTGGAGCAAGAGGGGGATAAATATCTTTTAAAAATTGCACCCGATCCGATTAAAGATCAGACCTATTTCTTGTCGTACCTTTCCCAAGAACAGTTGAGCCGCGTATTGTTCCCTATCGGGCATCTGAATAAGCCCCAGGTTCGTGAATGTGCTCAAGGCTACGACCTGCCTAACAAGGACCGTAAAGATAGTCAGGGAATTTGTTTTTTGGGTAAAGTAAAATTTAGCGACTTTGTACGGCAGCACTTAGGCGATAACCCAGGTGATCTCATTGAATTTGAATCTGGCATCAAGCTGGGTCGGCACAATGGTTTTTGGTTTTATACCATCGGCCAAAGGCAGGGGATTGGGCTGTCTGGTGGGCCGTGGTATGTGGTTGCCAAAGATACCGTCCGTAACATTGTTTATATTTCCCGTGAATATTACGCGGAGGATAAACTTCGTGACACCTTTGTGGTTGAACAGATTAATTGGATTGCTGGGTATGCTCCGGAAGCTAAGCGTTTACGTATCAAACTTCGTCATGGCGCGCCGTTTCATGGTTGCACCACACAAAGACTCGAAAACGGATCTGTGTTGGTTAGGCTTGATGATCGGGACCAGGGCATTGCGCCAGGGCAGTTTGCCGTGTTTTATGATGGTGATATCTGCTTGGGTTCTGGAGTTATGACCTATCAACAGGGTTAATTGCTCGATCTGGTTTTGATTTTATCCTGTTTATCGATTACATTAAGCGCAAAGAACAGTTTTTAATCAGCTCTTACGTGGTGGGGGTAGTCGATGGCGAAGTTAACCGCACGCTTGTTTAAAAATCTTCCTCCGCATGAAACTCGTATGACTTTGTCGACCGTGCTTACTCTTTTGCGCATTGTGTTGACCCCGTTTATTGTGGCGGCCATGGTGATGAATTTTTGGGGCGCGGCCTTTTGGTTGTTTGTCATCTCATCAGCGCTTGATGTTCTTGATGGCAACGTTGCCCGTTGGCTTAAGCAAGAGACTTTTTTGGGTGCCTGTCTGGATCCTATTGCCGATAAAATTTTGCTGATTTCTTGTTTTACGACACTTGCTTTTGTGCAATCTCCCCTTTTTACCATTCCGCACTGGTTTGTAGTGTTGGTCCTGTTAAAAGAACTCATTGTGTTGGGTGGGTCGTTTTCTATTTTTTTTATTCGTGGGCACCTTATTGTGCATCCTACTATTTTGGGTAAAGCCACCACGGTTGCTCAAACCGGTTTTGTTGTTTGGTTATTTGCTTGTTATTTTTTTGGTTGGGTTCCGCTCAAAACCTATGATGTGGCGCTCGGCCTTTTGTTTTCGTTAATAATACTTTCTTTAGTTCAATATATGCGTCTTGGGTTTGCCCAATGGCGTAGTTAAAGCAATGGTAAAATATGATGCTCCGTACCATAACCGCCTATATTTGTTGTACTTCCCTTGTCTGTGTATCCCCTTGTTTTTCTTCTGCGCCTACGGCTCAACCATCGGCAGAGTCTTTTGTCGTTAAGAAAAAGAAAAGTGTGAGGGCGGGTAGTAAATCAAAAGAAAACGTGTGCCGTGAGTTTGGCCAGATTGCTCAAACCAGTGCGCGTGTTGTTGAAAAAGTTGCTCAGGTGCAAAGTGTTGGACTTGACCACACTGCGCAGTATCTTGAAGGTGAAGATCCTTTTGATGGTATGACCAAGGCGCAGATGCAAGAACTTGCACGCAGATCTCAAGCTCTTGAGCACGAGATGTCAGCTCTTTGCAGACACTGCGATGAGTACGCTCAGTTTCAAAAAGCGTTGTTTACAAAGAAAAGCGCTTCTTAAAATCTTCCACACTGATCAGATTATTTGTAATATCTTCAGGCGCTTGTAGCGCATCAAGATTAAATGAGTCATTGATGGTTATGTTTCCAATGGCGGTTCGTGTCAGTTCATAGGCAGTTGCACAGGAATGTGCGTTGCGTGCAAGATCGTCGACCAGCGTTCTGATATACGTTCCGTGGGACACGTGTGCTTCTATGGTAAACCAGGGTGATTCAAATTCGGTAAGCGTCACTTCATGCAGTTCAATCAGCCGTGCTTTTCCAGAAACTACTTCTTGAAGATCATCAAGCGACTTTCTTTTGTAGCGAGCGAGTTCATACAGTCGCACTCCGTTGTGCTTGAGCGCCGAATAGATGGGCGGTGTTTGCATGTAATGTTTGCCCAAGTGGCCGATGGCCGCCTGAAGCTGATGCTGGGTGACCGGGTGGCTGCACCATTCAACAACTTCTCCCGTGCAATCTAATGTATCGGTTCGTTCGCCCAGTTTGGCCCGAGCAACGTACCGCTTATCAAGCCGTGTGAGGTCGTGCAGCATTCGTGTGGCTTCCCGCCCGATACCGACGATTAAAAGGCCGGTGGCAAAGGGGTCAAGGGTGCCGGCGAATCCAGCTTTGAGTTTTTTGTTCTGTAGAATACGTCGTATTTGTGCAATAGCCCTGAACGATGTTGCGTCTTTTGGCTTATTGATGATAAGGAATCCTCGTAATTCACCGTTGTTCGTACTGATCATGACGCATCTTTCCTGTTCAGGGGGATTGTTTTTTGACTATGAATGAGAAGAGCTGCTAGTGTATCATGAGCGGTTATTCGATAGCAAGAGGGTAAAAGGGCTCATGGTGATAGTTTCAGTCTGAATTATTTTAAGACTAAACCGTTCGCACACAGCTTTTCTTTCTGGTAGGGTAAAAAATATGAACCCCTATAATGATACAAGGAATCAAATGAATAGATTGAAATTATATCTTCTTTTTATAGCTGTGTTGGCGCCCCTAGGACTGGCTTTTTCAGGCGCAAACCTGTTTGCTGCCGGATTTGGTGAGCCCAGTCGGTTGCCTCTTGCCTGGTCTGCAACGGTTGATTCTACCAGTTGTAAGGAGCCCAATAGGCTGCAGGCATTTTTGGATAAAGCATCCACGCAGTCTGACCATACCGTTCAAGAGCGTATGCTGGTATCTGTTGCCTATGCTCAAGGGCGGCAACTGTTTACGGTACTTGTGGATATTATTGATGTTTTTGATCGTGAAGTGATTTCATGGAGCGTTAAGCGTGATCATCCGTTGTGGTACCGTTTTAAGCAGGCACCATGGCAATGGTTTAATAAGCCGCAATCGGCTGAACATGAGATAGAGGGTTATTTAACGGCGCTGAAGCAGCGACGTGCTTTTTTTGCCCAGCATTTGGGTGAACTTAATACGGTTATGCATGCGCTTCGTGATGCGTGCGAGCCTGATTCAGACAATGATCTTATTAAAAACCTTAAACAACTTGTTGATGTTGAGCATGCGATTTTAACGCCCGTCGGGCATGAAGCATTATCAAGTTCTGCAGATTTATCAGCGATTTCTGCTCGCATTATTGAAAATATGGGCAAGAGTGTGCACTACAAAAATGCAGCACTTGGATCTATGAAAGAGCTCAATATTCCCGGGCACATGGCAAGAAACTGTACGGTGTACGCGACAACAGCTGTGGTTCTGGCTGCAGCCGGGTTATATCTTTATTGCAATCGTGCAAAACTGCCGATCTTGAAACAGCAAATAAATAATCAAGCTGCGCGTATTTGGAAGGACCATCTGAAGAACAAGTTTGATGCGATTAAAAATATTTTTTGGTCGGATAAAAAAGATAACGAGAATCTTGAAAAGTTTAAGCTTGAAATAGGGCAAAGAGCTCAGGCGAATGCTGTTGCGCTGGAAAAAGCTGCTATTGATAGTGTTATGTCTGCGGGGCTTGCTCCCAATGAGCAAGAGGCTCGTAAAATGGTTACAAAGGCTCATGCCGAAAATACATTGGCTATTTTGTTTGATCAATGTAAGACAGCATGTGGTAATAAGTGGGTTCAAAATGCGGTTATTACTAAATACATAGACAAGTTGGTGACTATTGGCTCAGCACTAGCCTATGACAAGCTTGATCCTGCACTGCGCATCATTGAACTTGGAATTGGTGAATTTATTGATATTAAGAAACAACATGAATTGACTTCAGCGTTTCTTGCCGTTACGCCTTTTGTGGCAGGCGCATACATTGCCTATCGTTGGTTGAACTCGCAAGAACAGTGGTCAAAAAATATGAGAAATGAACTGATTCGTGCGCGAACGTTGCTTGATCATAGTAGCTCTGATGCGATGACCGAATCTGAACGTCAGGGTATGATTATTTATGCGTTGCATCATTTACAAAAAGAAGCGCATGGTGTGCCCATGGCCGACAAAAAACGGTTCGAAGCGGATCTGCTCTTCCTTCAGCGCAGTGATATTTCTGACGAATATAAAGTACAAAGAATTGATTCGTTTCTTGGCCCGTACCGATTTTTAAAGGCTTAGAAAGAGATCTTTTACTTCCCCTTTTTTCTGTTATGATCATTTAAAGCAATGCGTTCATTTTTCAAGTGTTCGCATTGCTTTTTTCTAGAATCGCACAAATTTTTTATCGTAAGGAATCAGGACATGGCAAGTTACAATCGTATCATTATTATGGGAAACCTGACACGCGACCCTGAGTACAAGCAATTGGCTTCTGGCCAAGCAGTGTGCCGCCTTGGTCTTGCTTCCAACCGTCAATTCCGTAGCCGTCAAAGCGACGCTGCGGTACAAGAAGTATGCTTTATCGACGTTGATGTGTGGGGAGCACAGGCAGAAAGCTGCCGTCAGTACCTGCAAAAAGGTCGTTCGGTTATGATTGAAGGCCGTCTTAAATTTGATACATGGCAAGACAATAATGGTGGAACACGCAGTAAGCACTCAATTGTTGCCGATCGCGTGCTTTTCTTGTCTTCAGGTGCAGAAGCACAAGATGGCGTTTCAGATTCAAAATCAGAGTCTGTATCAGAGCCAGTTCAAGACGAGGCCTCAGCTCAATTAGAGCGCGGACTTCTTGACCAAATAGAGCAGATCAAAACACGTGCCAGCGTCAAAGCTGCAACACGCGTAGAAGCAGAAGCTCCTGCCAAAAAAACGGTTGCAAAAAAGGCTGAGTCTCAAGACGAAGAGTTGAACTTTAAAGATGAGCCGCCATTCCAAGATGATCTACCTTTCTAAAAAACTCGGTTGTAACCGCGTTTAAAAAAATCTGAAATAGCCAGGGCCTTAAAAACCTTGGCTATTTTTGCATCTTAGCGAGTATTGTTGACATATTGTATTAAAACAAAGGAAAATAAAAGTGTGGCGATAGGAGTATATTTTATGAAATATACAAAATCTGTAAGGTCGCGAGGGCGGTATGAGCGGATTGAAAAAATCATTCACGGGTGTGCCGGCCTTATGCGTTTTTCTGTTTGTTTTTGTGTTGGAGCCCGTTACCGTTTGTTCTGAAATGATAGTTCCTCATCCCACGCTTTTAAATTTCGATAAACTATTCCCCCAAACACCGATGCAGGTGGTGCTTGAATCTTGTATGCGCATTCAGCATGAGTTGCTCTGGCAGGTAGCGCGTGATCATGTTGATGAGGAGGAGGCACAAGAACTGGTTGATCTCATTGTTGGTCGCCTATATCACGTCCGTTCCTGTGTGCAGGAGATTGTGACGAGCAGCTTTGTGATGCAGGAAGAGGATTTGATGTATTTTTTTTCATTGCTAGAAACGATTATAGAAACCTATCAAAAGCTGATGAAAACAGATTTGCCAGCGCATGGTAAACACGCGCTGGCATTATTATCTGACATCAAAACATTACTTGATACTTTAACTCGTTAATTTTCTGGTTTTTACTCCAGAGCAATGACCCCTGAATTTGTTCCCACCATTAAAATACCGGTCGCGCCAATCTGTTTGATGCAGTTGCAGGCACAGACATTGTTAAATGCGGCATCTAAAACGTAAAGCGTTGATGCGCACCATTCATTTTGGTCATACGGAAAGACCATGAGTCGGTTGCGGCCGTAAAAGTCCCCGTTGCGCGGCATGATAAAGAATCTTCGTGCGCCGTCCGACCAAAAGAAGGTTGCTTGCGGGAGTGTGGTGGCGTTTGACGCTGCAGGGTCACTCGAGTTGAAGGGGTCGGGTACAAAGCCGTAGTCGGTTGCGGTAAGAGTTCCATTTAATTGCCAGATGTTGCTGCGTGCAAAGGTTTTGAGTCCCGCTTCATCGGAAACCTGCAGCGGCCACATAGTTGTTTGAAAGAGTGCGTTGTCGATGCCAAAGATGCCGTTGTAGAGTGCAGTATCGGTTGCGTCGACGGGGGTCCACTTGGCGTCAGCCTGGTTTGAGGCTGTTATAAGTCCATTTGCCGTGCCATCTGCTTTCGAGCGATACAACCCGTTGTTGGTTGCGATGACGAGTTGTTCAAGGTAGTTGCCAGTTGTTTGTGTTATGTTTTGCATGCCTAAAATGATTTTGACGTTGCTCAGATCGGAACCGACTGCCGCGACTTGTGATTGCGCAAGAAGCTTAATTCCCGTTACCATGGTTGGTATATCGACGGCGTATGGCATGCTATACAGTCTGCTGATGAGTGGTTGTGTTGGTGAGTTAGTTGCCTCAAGGGTCAAAATGTAAAGAGTTCCTGTTCCCTCGCCTGTTGTTTTGAGTGCGATGACCGAGCCTCTGATTTGAGTTGTATCTATGTGATACCACTGGCCATCCAGAAATGGAGCGAGATTGAGATCGGCAACCGTTGCGGCAAGAGTAAATCCTTGTTTGTTTGCATCGGCAAAAACATAGAGGCCACCTTGTGCACCGGCAAAAAAGTAGTTTTGTAATAAGTCGGTACTTAGCCTGCGGGAATATTCAAGGGCAACGACGGCGCCGGCTCCGGCAGGTAAAGAGGATGCCCAAAATAATTCAGGGGCTGAAAAATCAGAAAAAACTATTTGAGAATAGGGGATGCCGGTATTGTAATCGAATGGCGCCGCAAAGGCGTTCGAGTATGAAACCAATGCAAATACAACTTTATCAACTCCACCAAACAATGCGTAACGGGCAGGGCTTGAGGTGCCGAGTCCGCGTGTTGATTGATCAAGATCCAAAATAGAGTAACACCCGGTGGTCATCGCTGTGTTGAGCGTGCCGGCTAAAGATGTTGTTGTGCTACCAAAATCCCAGGCGGTGGACATAAGCTTTTGTCCGGGAAGTGTAGTGGTTCCTGTGGTAACAGCATCAATGGCCCATAGTTTTCCGTTCATGGCGTCAACGTCAAAAAAACTTGTTTGTGGATATTGAGTGGCTGTTCCATCAGGAAAACTATTAAATGGTGTTGCTCGTTTAGTCCAGGGGGTCCAGCGTGCAATTTTGCCCGTTGCATCAAACATTGCTTGTGAATAAAAAATGCCTGATTCGCTGGTGTTGCTGAAAGGATTATCAATGGATGCGTAGACGGTGTCGCCGGTTGTTACAATTTCATAGGGGGCTTTATCAAGAGGAATGGGCAGTGGACCGTTACCGACTGTGGCGGCAGGCTCGAGGTTTGTTGCTAACTCACCATTGACTGTGGCGGGTTCAGTGAATTTACCATTGGTCAGCGCCGATCCTTTTTTTGCAAGTGTTCCGTGGGTTGCTGGAACGTCAGGATTATCAACGAGCGGCAATGCATAGATGTTGTTTGTTCCATTCGTGGCTGTGTCAACTTCTCCATTGACGATCAAGTATGAAGGCCCCGTGCTAGCATGCATGACGCGGACGGCATAGGCGTGGACGTTTAAAGTTTGGTTTGTGCCAATAATTTTATCGTTAGAGGAGAGAGTAAATGCGCTGTTTGGTGCAAGTTGCTTAATTTGTAGAATGCCATTGTCATCAACATATCCTACGGCAACTGATCGTGCTCCATTGGCATTTGCTTGGATGAGCGTGGCAAGATAGAGACGGTTGAGAAAGCTATCCCAGTGGAGTTGAATATTTGCATTGACTGGTGTATCGAAGACAACGTTCGCAGCACCCAGTTTGAGAGCTGTTGATGTTGTATCAAATAACAGTGCTTTGTTGCCGGGATTTACCGATGTTGCATCGAGTACCGTGAGTGCTGCAGTTGCTTTGTTAATTTCCATGAGGGCAATGCCGCTGTTCGCATTACCAAAGTTTGTTGCAGCGGTTGGTCTGACTGCCGCAAAAACATAAGCATCACTTGCTGCAAGCCCAACGATACCTGATGTTACTGCTACACCTGCGGCATCATTGAGAGGGTCTGATGCTGCAACCGTTGTGCCGTCGCTGGTCAGTCCAGAGACGATGGTTTGTTCGAAGGGGTTTGTTGCTTCTGGTACTGCCGCCAAAAGTGGTGCGGTGCTGCATCCTTGTTCTGAAAGCGCCAAGAATTCGATGGTTTTACCGCTGAGTGTGGCGTTGGTTGCAATTGCGTTGGAGGCGGGAGTGCCCGATCCGTCAAAGCGGTAGACTTTGGTAATTGATTTTTCAGCTTGACCGCTTTGCAGCCCCAGGTACATGGTGCCAAAAGCGCGGTCAAAAACTTTGCTGATAACAGGAGCAGATAGATCAAGTTGAACAACTGCGTGCAGCTGCACAGCGGAGCATGCGGCAAGCAGGAGGAGATTTTTTATTTTCATGACGATCCTTTTTTAATGTTAGAACGTAAGATCGATATCAAGGCCCAGCATTCCACCGTAGGTACTGGTTTTAAAGCTGCGTTGTCCGCCAACGTACCAGTTACAAAAGAGGCCGACACGGGGCCCGAAGCGCCAGCATTCTTGGTTGAAATCATAATCGGCTTGCAGATGAACGGTGTGCGTTTTCCATTCTTTGTACATCTCATCATCAGTTGCAATAAATGAACTGAATTGTGCGTCATCACAGGGGAAGATGGTGTCATGACCTTTGTAGGAGAAGGTGTAACCGACTCCGAGTGAAAACCCTTTGACTACATGATCAGCTTTGATGAGCGCGCCTGCGTTGACTACCGCGCCAGGGTTGATGCGTGCATTTCCCTTAGCCAATTTGATAAAGCCAGATTGTGCGGGCGACGTTTTCATGCGCAACTCTCTGTTTGCGTTGAATAAGATAATAGTATCAAGATGCAGGCAGAAGGTGAGCCACTCATACAGCCCTATGCCCAGGTCGCCGATCAGTGGCATGCCATAATGGCCGTCGTACCCCAAAGGTAAACTAAAGACGGTGTCCGGGTTGCGTTTGGCGCCGGAAGGGAATAGTACGCCGGCTTGCAGAGTGTAATCTACAAAATCGATCTGTTCTGTGCGTTGGTCGTTGTGCGTCCAGCCGAGCATGAGGCTGACGTCGCCGATGCCCGTTTTTTTCCACGAGTCTATGTTGAGGTCATATTTTTTGAGTATTTCAGGAAATGACAGTAAAAATGCTTGCCAAAGAGGATTGGTGTTATTGGGAACTGCTGGTGCTTTTGGAGAGAGGTCATTGCCGACAATATTTTTTATTGCAAGTGAGTGGATTGGTAGGTCAAAGGTTGCAAAAAGACCGTGGGTAAAATTTTGCGTGAGCATAAAATCAGCGCTGGTGTTTCGGAAACTTCCGCAAAAAGAAAATTGGCCAAAGGTGCTGTTGCAGGCAGGGATTTGGGAAAGCAGCGTTAAAATGATATCGGGGAAGGTGCTTAAATCTTTACCAGGGACGTTTTCACCCAGTGCCTTCATGTTATAAGTTCCATAAATGTCCAGCAGGTTGGTGGTGCAGTGATCTTTGTTTTTTGCTTGTTTTGCCTTGCCGGTATACACCCAGGCATCAAGTGACATCAGCCAATCTTTTTCTACCCGTGGTTCCTGAAATAGGGGAAAGGTTGAGTAAAAATGGGCTCGATCGCGGGCGCAGATGCTACCAGATACGCTCAGTAGGGTGAGCGTAATACAGGCTAAGCGGGACATAATAGGGAGGGTCTTCATACACGTTCCTTTTTTTTGTTTCATGAGCATGATGGACCATCTAGGTATAGAAAAATACCAAAAAAATTGAAAGAAAATTTTTGCCCTTTTGGGCTATATCAGGCCTTGTTTTGAGCCACCTGCCTTTGCTATACTAATAAATGTGTTAAGGGGGTAGTTAGAGTTATATAACTCAGAATATATAAGGGACTATGATTATGGATAAGAATGGACAAGATTTAGAAGAAGAATTGAATGTGCAGGACGTGGAATCAGATGACGAGCTGACCGCATGTAACACAGAACTGTTGGCGTGGAAAGAGAAGTTTAAGTACGTCAGTGCTGATTTTGATAATTTCCGTCGTCGTATGGAAAAAGAGAAGATTCAGTGGATGCAGATTGCCCAATCTGGGCTGATTAAAGATCTGTTGCCGGTCCTTGATGATTTTGACAGGGCTGTACAGCAACAAAATACCCAGGAACTTTCCGCATCTATGCGCGAATGGCTCTCTGGGTTTATGATGATCAATTCTTCACTTGAGAAGATTTTTAAAGCGGCTGGGCTGCAGGAGATAACACAGATGCAAACCTTTGACCCTGAGCTACACGAAGCTGTTGCACACGTTGAATCCGCAGACCATGTCTCCGGTTCTATTGTTTCCGTCTTGCAAAAAGGGTATCGGTTCAAAGATCAAGTTATTCGTCCTGCATTAGTCAGCGTTGCCAAGTAAATTTTAATTTTTTCCGCGTAGGCATCTTATAGTTTTTCGTGGTGGCGGTGGTGTGGATTGTTGGTTGACTATGACTGCGCGTTTATTCACCGGGCTTTCTGGTTCTGGTGGTTGGGGCGCAGTTTTCTTTTTGGGGAACAGTCGGTCGTATGCTTTGTTGACAAGGCCTGTTGCTATGGCATTAACAATGATGAGTCTTCCGAATTTCCACGAAAGCGAAAACCAAGAGTCCTGGGGCTTATTTTCCCATGCAAGAATTTTGATTGTTGCTGCGGTAAGAATATTTCCAATTCCACCGGCTATGAGATTTTTGCGCATATCTTTTCTAATTGCATCTTCTTTTTCTTTGTTGTGAGCTTGTTCTGGAGTTGTTGTTTTGTGAGAAGAAAATAAGTTTTTTGCCCATTGCCAACTTTTATAGGCTCCTGTCCAACCTTCCCATGCAAGGTACGAAAGTGCAGGAGTGAGAAGTGCTTGGCCGGCCAGAGCACCGTAAGATTTTTGTGCGTCATACCCCATTTTGTTCATGAGGTAAGGGGTAAGTAGAAAACTACCCGTGTCCGTTATGAAACGCGGAGTTATGACTTGTTTCAAAATTTCCATGGTTGAAAGGTCATTTGGCGCTGGTTTTTCTCCTGCGACCAACGTAACCGTTGGCACAAACAGTGCAGCGGCGAGCGCAAGGCCCATAAACCGTGATTTTAATTTTTTTAAGAATTCCATTTTATAACCTCCATGAATCCATTTACGTCTTCATTTACCTCCAAAACCGGCCCTGAAGGGCCAATTATATAGTTGTGGTGCTCGTTTTTTCGCTCTATAAATTGCCAAAAGCCATTAAAACATTCTTAAAAGCACCGATACAACTAGATTACTCTATTTGTGATTATTGTCAAGTAGAAAATATTTAATATAAAAATAGGCTATAGGACGCCATATTGAATTGTGTTGGGGGGGTGTGGTTTGAGGGGTTTTGCCCTGGAGCAGGTGTGTGTAATAAAAAGGGCCGAATGAATCGGCCCCATAGACTGATCTGGAGGTTGTTTTACTTGAGTAAGCCGATGATAACTTCGGTTAAAATGAGGAAGATAACCAGCAATGAGAGCATGTCTTCTCTGATAGCATCGATCTGGTTCTGGTACACCGCTCGTATATCACCTATAATATCGAGTTTTTTATTAATAGAGCTATGTAGGTTTTTGAGGCCTAATTTAACGACCATGAGGTCGTAAAGCTCTGAAAAATAGGGTTCCCCTGCCAGTTTGATGCTGTTTTCCAGTCGCTCTGAAATAACCGAAATTTCAACTCTGAGTTTACCTAAATCTGTTGTTGGTCCTCCCCAGGGTGGTCGAATAAAAGGGAGATAATAGATGAGCGGGATTTTTGCCATTTTTTCTTCATACATAATATTGAGCTGAGTATCCAAAATGCGATCAAAGTAACGAAGCTCAAGATTTTGAATATTACAAAACTCCAGAAGATCTAAGACCTCGCCATATTCTTCGTCATAGACAAAGGCGGCTTCGGTATCTACCACAATCATGTCCGCGCGGAAATAACCGATGGCGTCCTGTAAGATTTCATTTTTTTGGTACTCTGACAAGGTTTCGGTTTCAAAGCGCAGCATTGAGGCGATGAGGCCACCGTAGTTTTTTTTAAGATCGTCGATGCTCAAAACTTCCGGTTGCTGATCAACTTGGATAACAACATAGGAAGATCGAGTTTGAAAGAATTGTGGGCGGGAGGTAAAGCGCTCGATTTTGTCAAAGACCGATCGGGCGTCAATAATGCTTTCTTCCTGGATCTTGTTGTCTGTGTCTTGGAGCCGCATACGTATGTTTTCAAGCGTGTCCTTGAACGGCACCTTGTAGGTCAGCGCGATCGGGCCAAAGTTGTGAATTTTGCAGCTGACACAGGCGCTGCCGCTGCGTCGGTTTGGTAGATCAACGGCGAGTGGCGTGTGGTAGTTTTTAAAGTACTTTGGTAACGACAAAGGACGGGACACCAGTTCGTTGGATGCCTTTATTTTGTCGGTGTCTATTTCATACCCAACATCAAGGGCATGAAAAATATAGATATTGCCAGAAAATATCTGGCTTTTTTCTTTGTGTGTAGATTGTGTCGACTCATTCATCTGGTATGCTCCAGTAACGGTATTGTTTTTATTGTTTTCGATCACATTACTGTGATTAACGGTAGCAAAATTTTAAGAAAGAGGGCAAATGAAAGTTGTGGGAGTCCTTTTTTTTTCTCTGGTTCAGGCGGCCATTTCCACGGTTCTTTCTGTAGGCCTTGCCCTTCCTGTGGCCCATTTTTTCTATCGCTATCGTTTTCCCGGTAAAGCTTTATGTCTCACGTTTGCAGCTCTGTTGTGCATCATGCCAACCAAACTCATTGTGCTCAGTATAGCACAATGGTACGCACTTGTTGGTTTTCCCGGAATTATACTTGCCCATGTCATGCTGAATTTGCCTTTTTCACTCTTTGTGTTGAATCTTGCCTACCAAAAATTGGATACCACTATGTTGTGGGTCGCTTGTGACTTGGGGGCAACTTCATGGCAGTGTTATAAGCAGGTTGTTCTGCCGTTTTTAAAAAGCACCATTATCTCTATGGCGATCATTCTTTTTTTGTTGCATGTGACTAGTTATTCAATTCCTGTGTTGTTGGGTACCACCTGGTACCACAGCACACCCGATGTTTTGATGAGTGATTTTTATAATGCCGGCCATGTTGACCAGGCGTTTTGGTTGGGTTTTTTGCGGCTTTTTGTCTGTGTTCCGTTAATTTTATTGTTGGGTGTCAGTGCGCACACGTCACCACCTGTTGATCATCGAGTTCGGCCTGGACTGTGTGAACGGTATCGGCTGCGTGAGCATGGCATCTGGTGGTTGGTGTACGGTCTGCTTATAGCATGCTTGACCATTGTGCCGATTGCTACGTTGATGATAACCAGTTGCACCACGCCGGTGTTTAAGTTTTTACACGGCGTTGCGTGTGGGGCGGTTGATGCAACGCTCGCCATCCCTGTGTATGTTGTTGTGCTCAATAGCCTTGTCCTGGCGCTGGTCAGCGGCCTGTGTACCGTTGTGGTTGCCTGTGCTCTCAATTTTGTTGCTCGAACGGCTCGCGGCACAGTTTCCAGGCGCATGTTGTTGGTTATCACTGTGCTACCTTTTTTATTAGGTTCTGTAGGGGTTGGGATTTTGTTTGCTTGGTTTTCATACGGTAAGGCGGTATCGGCGTTTGTTATAGGCCTGTTGTGCCATGTTTTTTTAAATTATCCGTTTGCGTACCGTGTTATCAGTGCGCAGTTTGAACAGTATCATGAAGATATGATGCGTTCGGCTCAAACAATGGGGGCGACCAAATTGTTTGCGTTGCGCACGGTAGTGTTTCCCTTTGCCCGTCGGGCATTCATTACTGCATTTTGTGTTGCGTTTGGCTTGAGTTTGACCGAAGTTGGTGCAGGCTCTGTGCTGCAGGGGCAGATAGGAATGACCATGCCGATGGCAATTCGTATTTATCGCAGTGCTGGGATGCAAGACGCCGTGCTCGGTTTGAGCATGATTTTGATTGCGCTCGTTGTGGGAGTGAGTTTTTTTTTATCCCGTCGTGGGGGTACGTAGGCTATCGTTTTAAGATGCTTAAGAAAGCTTCTTGAGGAATTTCCACGTTACCAACCTGTTTCATCCGCTTTTTGCCCTCTTTTTGCTTTTCAAGCAGTTTACGTTTACGGGAAATGTCACCACCGTAACATTTTGCCGTTACGTCCTTGCGTAAAGCAGAAACAGATTCTCGGGCGATGATTTTCGCGCCGATAGCTGCCTGAATGGCAACTTCAAAAAGCTGGCGATGGATCAGTTTGCGTAACCGTTCGGCAAGGTCTCTGCCGATGTGGTAGGCGTTGTCTCTGTGGACGATGATGGACAGCGCGTCAACCGCCTTGCCGTTGAGCAAGATGTCCATTTTAACAAGATCACCTTCTTCGTAGCCTGCTTCTTCGTAGTCAAAGCTTGCGTAACCGGAGCTCAATGATTTGAGCTGGTCGTAAAAGTCGGTTGCGACCTCGTTGAGTGGGAGTCTGTATTTTAAGATGATGCGTTCTTCATCAAGGAAGGTCATATCGGTTTGTATGCCCCGTTTTTCTTCACATAACTTCAAGAGCGCGCCAACATATATTTTTGGCACGATGATGGTTGCAATGATCATCGGTTCATACACTTCATCAATCAGCCCGGCATCAGGAAATTCTGATGGGCGTTCCATGTCAACAATGTTTCCATTGGTCAGTTTAATTTTATAGAGCACGCTTGGTGCGGTTGCGATAACGTCAAGGTTGTATTCTTGCTCAAGCCGTTGTCGGAATACATCCATGTGCAACAGGCCCAAAAATCCGCATCTAAAACCGATTCCCAGAGCCGTAGAGGTTTTCTTTTCAGCCGACACGCTGGCATCGTTGAGAGTTAATTTTTCAATTGCGTCATTTAAAAGTTCAAATTCAGAAGTGTCGACCGGGTAGATGCCTGCAAAGACCATCGGTTTTGCTGGTTTAAAACCAGGCAGTGGGACAACTGGATATTTGGTATGGAAAATGGTGTCACCAACACGTGCTTCTTGCACGGTTTTCATACCGGCAATCAGGTAACCTACTTGACCTGGATAGAGTGCGTTCATAGGAACTGCATCAGGGTACATGAGTCCGAGTTCAAGAACTTCATATTTTCTGCCTCCTTGTGCCAGCGTGATGTTGTCACCTTTGGTGATAACGCCGTCATGCAGGGCAATAAGACAGATAACACCGCGATATTCATCAAACCAGGAGTCGAATAACAAGGCCTTGAGTGGCCGTTCATCGCTGGTGATGGGAGCGGGAATGCGTTGAATAATTGCTTCTAATAAACTTTCCATGCCCACGCCTGTTTTGGCGGAGGTGAGAATCATTTCTTCTTCTTTAAAATCAAAGAGTTGATCAAGCGTTTTTGCAACCCGTTTAGGGTCTGCAGCGGCCATATCGATTTTATTGATAACTGGGATAATGGTGAGGTTTTGACCAAAGGCCAGATAAAAGTTAGCCATGGTCTGTGCTTGCACGCCCTGAGCTGCATCCACGAGTAAAAGTGCACCTTGGCATGCATAGAGCGAACGGGAAACTTCGTAACTGAAATCTACGTGGCCAGGGGTGTCTATGAGGTTGAGCAGGTACGTGGTGCCGTTGTATTCATAAAACATCGAAGCTGTTTGAGCTTTGACGGTGATGCCCCGTTCTTTTTCTACCTGAAGTTTATCAAGAAACTGTTCGTGGCGCTCGCGGTTGGAGAGCGTGCCGGTCAGTTCCAGGAGCCTGTCGGACAACGACGACTTACCGTGATCGATGTGCGCGATGACTGAAAAGTTTCTAATTTTGTCGGGAGTAAAGTTTTTAAGGTCTATTTTTTTTATATCCATAAGCATCATTGTACGGAATCAAGGCCACTTTGTAAAATTTTTTACCCTATTGGGGTTGTTATGGACCGTGTGTCAGGGGTTTTGCCAAAGTTGTTCGGCCATAAAAGTTACTGTGGCCTTTGTTATCAGTAGAAGTATGTCTTTATGGAATTATGTTTCATTTTGTTTTTCGGTTTTTCTTTTTGAGGCAACTGGTCCGTGTCAGTTGTTTGCTGGTTATTGAGACTTGTGAATTTTTGGGTTACGTCTTGGGCCTTTTTGTTGTGTTTTATCAGTGCCTTAACAATTTCTCGTTGAGCGTCATGATGTTGCGTGCAGGCTTGTTGAAAAAGAGTTTTATTGTTGTTGTAATGGTTTTTGGTGATGTGCGCATCATAGGGTTTTATTTTTTGGGGCACCTCATGTCTGAAGTAAGCAAATGTGTCGTATTGTTGTATCAGTTTTCTGTTGAGCAGGACGTGCAATCTTGCGCGTTGCTCAAAAAAGGTGGGAAGCTTTTCTGAAAGAGTGGAATCAGATTTATTATAGGGAATTAAAGAATCAATTTCTTTTTTTAAACTTTGTAGCCATGTTTTTTTTAGAGTTGGTTCTTCTTGTTGAATTTTTTTACTGAACCATGGATGAATAACACATCTGTACAGACCATAGGAAATTCCTGCTGATAAAAGCGTAATGAGGCCGCCTAGGCTTTTTTTGGGGTTCAACCAGGAGCGTATACTCTTTTTTGAGCATAACCATGATGAGACGCTCAGGGCGCATGTGGCTCCCAGCAGCGTGAAATGTGATACATGCTGTGCTGTTTTTAAATGTTTGCTTTTGGGTGTGATATTTGATTGATGACATGCATCTTCAAGTTTTTGAACGGCATTTACAACATTGTCCATGGCCTGTTCATTTTTAAACAGAACTGATTGAAAAGGTATTTCTGGGCTGGTGGATTGTGCAAGAATGGTATTAAGATTCAGGTAGTGATTGGTGGCTGCATTCAGGTTCTCGCGATCAAAGAACAATTCATCAGGTTCTGGGGCTAATTTGAAGAATTGTTCACTCGCATATACATATGCACTTGAACAAGTCGCAGCGCACAGCATCACAAAGAGGGCTTGTTTGGTTGTTAATGCCATGGGGTATTCTCCTTTTTTAATGAAGGGTTTGTTACTCTGATTTTAGTTTTTTAAATCGTTTGAGTACTGCTGTGTCTAGAAACCCAAAGAGCATCCCTTTTTTATGCCGTGCTTCCAGTTCATTCCATGTTTGTGCACATGTGGTATGGATGCTTTCCAGTATTTCTTTGAGCGAGCAGCCATGATCTTTTTTTTCGATAGGGTCTTGAATGAGTGGTTGTGCGTTTTGCTGTATCAATGGAAGCTTTTGAGTGACGGCTGAGGCAGTGGTTTCTTTTTTGGGTTCCATTGACCAGGTTGAGTATGAGGTCAAAAGGGCTGATGCGGTCATGAAGATTATGATTTTTTTTGGCATGGTTGACTCTTTTTTATTGGAATCACTGTGTAGTTCTTTTGTTATAAGTGTTGGTTGAAGACATATTTATTTGTTTTGACTAACAGAGTTTGGTGGAACACGAGCGCGTCATCAGAATAGTCTTGTTTTTTGATTTTTGTAATTGTTTTTTCTGCTTCAGGGAGGAAGGTTTTAAGAGGAAAGTCTTTTTTTGGAAACTGTGTTGTCAGGTGATTGATCATCTGGGCATATTTTTGTGGGATATCAGTGCAGAAGGCCTTGGTGTACTCTTCATAAGAAGAAAACAGGGGGATTGAGTCTTCCTGCGAATCAGACGAGTCAAACAGATCTTCTTTAGTCTGGTGTTTAAATTTTTTGTTTTGCAGAGCTTCATTATGCAGTACGGTTAATAGAGAGGCTGGTGCCAGAAGATTATTTTGTGGGTATGTGAAATTACGCAGAATGGTAAGCAGATTGCTTTGTTTAGTATTGAGTTCTTCGTCAAACGGTAGTTCATGTGAACTGAAGAGCTTTCCCTTTTTTTTTGTGGGGACGTGTTCAACTATGTCTGTATGTTTCTGAATGATGGGCTGAAAGAGGCGGGTGATTTCAGGAGTATTGAAATCGGGTTTTTCAATTTCAGCTTTCTCGTTACGGATACTGTGTTCTAAATGTTGTAAGTTTTTATCATGCTTCTGGCCGATGGGCTGGAAGGGGCTGATGATTTTCGGAGTATTTAAATCGTACTTTTCAAGTTCAGCTTTTTCGTTACGGATAAAGCTTTCTAAATGTTGTAAGTTTTCAACGTAAGAGTCTGTTTTTTGGGGCGTTTTCATGCCGTAGGCACAGTGACAGACAAGAGAGATGATGACGGTAGAAATGAAAAGTTTTTTTTGTTGATTCATGTAAGGCCCCTTTTTGTGTACAGGAATATGATTAAGCACTCGTGTTATGTGCGAATGAACCGAGTGTAGCGCGAGGCAGCTTGTGCTGTCAACGAGAACGACGAGGGGGTCAACGTGCTATTGTTGTTGGAGTATAAAAAAGGCCGCAAGTGCTTGCGGCCGAAAGAGCATAAGAGGTTGAGGGAGTTGCGTGTGGTTAGGGCAGTCAAATTTAGATTTTTGCTTCTTGCAGAATGCATTCATTTGCCCAGCAGCGGTGCGTGATGAGTTCGGTATCAAAATGCTTTTGTTGTTGCCTTTTTTTGTTTAATCCAAATTTATTCATCAGGCTTGTGCTGAGTGTATCCAGTTGGAGTTCGGTAAAATAATTTATGGTTTGCTGTGCCCTCAGTAATTTTTCAATTTGAGTGAGCGTAGGTGTTTCACTCTTTTTGAGGGTAGCAGATTGGTTTTGTGCACACTGAAGTTGAAATTGGAGACTTGTTGGGACCGCAAGAGGATCAGGTTCGCCATTAAAGTTTTGTACGTATCGGGTAAGGGCCTTAAGAGGGTGTTCAATCAGCTGATCATATTTTTGTTTGAGTTCTTTTGAATAATGGGGATAGTTGAAATCTAATCGCCGTTGAAGCGCTTGCATGTAGGCAACGAACTTGAATGTTTTTTCGATATTGGTGTCATAATCTTGTGGATTTGTGACGGTGAGCGTTTTGGGAAACTTAATATGTCGTAAGTTTGTCATGATGGATTGGACCATTTTTTGGTGTTGTTTTTTGTTATTTTTGGTCATCCATGTGGTATTGATAGAGTGGTGCTCAAAAGCCTCAAGCTGGAGTTGCTTTTTTGCAACTTTTTTGAATTGTTTATGTGTACCGCCAATGAATTCAATTTTTTTGAACTGTTCCAATCCGAGGTCATGATAATTTTTCTGTTCTTTTTGTTGCGGTAGTTTTATGTGCAGTTGTTGTTCACTCGCGTGCATGTGTAATGTCATTATAGAGAGAGAAAGTATACCAAAGAAAAAGTTTTGTTTGTTATTCATAATAGTTACTTGAGTAGGTTTTGTGATTTAGATTATTGTGCCATTGAGAATACATGTGTTTGCCATACGCTTAAAATCATATTCCATGGCGGTCGCTATTCTGTGTTGTTGCAATTTGATGCTTAGTTTTTGGCATTGGTAGTTGAAGGAATTGTCAAACTTCGAGGGGCTTTGTATTTTGAGTGGCGCAACGGGATAAGCTTTTTGGCAGTACTGTTCAATGATTTTCAGGGGCAGTTGTGTGATGTGTTGATAGTGCTTGGGTATTTCGCTTGAGTGGTCAGGGTAGTTGAAATTGATGTGGCCTTGGAGCGCTTGCATGCAACCGACAAATTTTAATGCCATCGCCCCTTTTTTGTGTAAAACTTTCATATTAAGTTGATCCGGAGAGCACAAGAATTTGGTGAATTTGATATGGCGAAGATCTTTTAAGAGCGATTGCTCCATTCGAGTGTGTTCTTTTTTCGCATCTCGAGTTAACAGCATGTGTTGCGGATAACGTTTTTCAAAGGCTTCGAGTTCGAGTTGTTTTTTGCAGATGCGGCGCATTTGTTGGTTGGTTGTGGGAAACGGTATGCGTTGGAATACGGTCAGCTCTTTTTGTTGTTCTTTTTTTTCTTTTTCTTGATTTTGATTTTCTTCAGGCGATGGTAACCAAATTTTTTGTGGTTTTGGTAGCACAATTGGTGGCGGTAACTCGAGAGAGTTTGCCCTAGATTCCGATGCTCTTAGTTTTCCGGCGAATGTTAGTTGGCAGAGCGTGAGCACTATGCTAAGGAAAAATATTCTTTTTTTAATCATAACCGTCCCTTTTGGTGTGAAACTTACTTATTTTGCTTGATTGCGTCAGTTTAACAATATTTTCAGTTTGTCGCAAAGAGATAATGATAAGCTCGGCCTGGGACACTCTTGATAGATTGGAGGGCTTTATAGTTTTTTGTTTTGGCGCATCATGGTATGTACCGTATTGATGGCAAAATTGCGATGGATGTTGGTGAATACCGTCATCATTTTGTGGTAATAGAGGAGTTTGTCAAGGAGTGTGCATGACGCTGAAAGGTTATCTGTTTCCAAAAGATCTTGAGATAGTGTGACGGGCATCATGTGTTTAATTGTTGTTTCTATGGTGTGTTCTGTTGAACGAATGATTGATTGATATTGTGCGTTGATATTGTATCGCGGGGAGATGAAGTTTTTGTTTGCACGGCGGTGCAATGTTTTCATGAGAGCAAGAAATTTAAGCGCACGATTAAAAGACTTGGGAGATGGCTTGAGTGGTGTTATGGATGCCTGTTGCAGGGTACTCAGGAGAACGATCAGTTTTTTCTGATGATCACACAGCGACTCGTTGATGCATTCTTGTCCCTTTTTGGAAAGGTCGCTGACTGTGCGGTACGGTTTGTGCTCTTCCAGTGCGCGCTGCACAGAGCACAGGGTTGTGAGTTTTTGTTTGTTTTTGAAGTTGAGGAATGGTATGCGATCGAATTGTTTTTGATTGGCCGGTCGTAGGCTTTTGTGTAGTTGATTGTGTGGAGTTGGGGTTGTGTAGGATTCAGATATTTTTGTTGTTTCAGGAATGGTTATGGTCAGCATGGCATGCGCTGTGGTGAAGTACGAAAATACAACAAAAGAGAGCGTCGTTTTCCAAAACATTAATTTTACCTGGCTGGTTTTTTTAAAATTTTATGTATTTTGCATTTGAATACAAGTAGGTAAAAAAGACATGTATATGTATATATTCTATAGATGTGGCATAAGAATACAATGGCAAAAATCCTTTAAATAAGGGTTTTTATGATGTGATTGTGTAAAAACAAAGGGACGTACGCAGGCGCCCCTTTGTTAAAGAGGGTTTTTTGCTGGGTATACGTTTCTAAAACAAGGGACATGGATGAGAAGGGTTTGAATGAACGTGTTATTGTGGAGTTGATGCATAATTTTACTGATTTTTTCTATAGCATATGGTTGCAGCTCGCTGATGTACGAGTTGATGGTGTGGTACTTGTTGAGCTTTTCAGCCAGTTTATTGCAGTTCGGAACAAGGTCTAAATCAAAGTAGTCGGTGGCGTGTGTGTACTGAGTATCTGGAAGATTGTTGAGTCGCGTTTCTAAGTTGCTGTGGAAAAAGTCAATTATAGTATTGTAGGTTGAGATAATATTGTAGTGTGGGGATACGAAATTTTTGTTGGCGCGGTTTTTGAGCGTTGTCAGAAGCGAAAGCAGTTTGATTTGCTGTGGTACAGGGAAGCTTTTACGTTGAATACAACCGAGAAAGTTAAGAATGTTGCGTTGTTGTATGACGAGAGCTTGATTGTTTTTTTTGGGACTGATGTTTTCTGGTGTGACAATTTCATCTTCCATGTCATTGTCGGTTTTGAGTGATGGTTTATAGTTTTCGAGCGCGTAGTGCATGAGGCATAAGCCATCAAGGTGTTGTGTACTGTGAAATCCAACGAGTGGGATTTTTTCAAATTTTTCATCGGGAGAATTTTTTGTGTCCATTGTGTAGCACGGGGAATATGCAAGGAAAGTGCACAGAGTGATGGTTGCACGAAGAGTATTTTTAATGCTTGTTATGAATGCGTAGTCTTTATACATTATACATTGTCTTAATTATTAATTGGTTGATTTGAATTTCTTGTAAAATAAGCCATTTTTGAGCGTACATGACTTTTGTTGCGATCGTCAATCAGCAGTTGTGCGTTGTGATGTAAAAGTGTGCTATGCAGCAACCTTTTTTAGCTAGTGGTAGGGGCATTTTCTTGTGTTCTTGCGTGGTTCAGAGTATCCTAGATTCTTGTTGTTTTTCACAACAAAGCACGGTAAAAAAACGAAGTCTGAAGATTATTAATCGGGAAGGATTGGGCGTATGGCACCGACTGACAATCTGGAGAAGAAGGTAAGAACCGGGGTGAAACCGGTGTTAATCGAAAATGAGTTAAAAGATTCATTCTTAGATTATGCCATGTCCGTTATTGTGAGCCGCGCAATTCCCGATGTTCGTGATGGCTTAAAGCCCGTTCATCGACGCGTGCTCTATACAATGCATCAACTGGGATTCCACTTTAATAAGCCGTACCATAAATCTGTACGCGTAGTTGGTGAAGTGCTTGGTAAATATCACCCACATGGCGACCAAGCGGTGTACAACACCATGGTTGGTATGGTACAGGATTTTTCCAAGCGGTATCCATTGCTCGACGGCCAAGGAAACTGGGGTTCTGTTGATGGTGACAACGCGGCGGCAATGCGTTACACCGAAGTCAGAATGCAAAAGATCAGCCAAGAGATTTTAGCTGACCTTGAAAAAGAGACAGTTGATTTTGTACCAAACTTTGATGAGTCGACTGTTGAACCGGTCATTTTGCCCAGCAAGTTACCGAACCTTTTAATTAACGGTACTGCAGGTATTGCGGTTGGTATGGCAACATCGATACCGCCACATAATCTTGGCGAGATAGTGAGCGCTTGTTTGGCGTTACTTGAAAATGAAAATCTTTCTGATGAAAAATTGTTTGCATTGGTACCTGCCCCTGATTTTCCAACTGGTGGTATTATTTGTGGACGTTCTGGTATTGTCAGAGCCTATACAACCGGACGCGGTAATTTGATTCTACGTGGTGTTGTTGAAATAGAAGAACACAAAGGTGGCGCTAGTTTGATCATCACCGAGTTACCGTATCAGGTGAATAAGGCTGAGTTGACGATCAAAATTGCTGACTTAGTAAAAGAAAAAATTATTGACGGCATTTCCAATATCAGAGACGAGTCAGACAGACGAGGTATGCGATTGGTGATTGAGCTTAAGCGTGGCGAAATTCCACAGGTTGTGCTCAACCAGCTCTATAAACACACAAATCTGCAAATATCAGTCTCTATATTAATGTTGGCATTGCTTGATAACGTACCGCTCATTTTCAATCTTCGTGAATTGTTGCAGCACTTTTTGGTCCACCGTAAACAGGTGGTCTATAAACGCACAACATTTGATTTGAATAAAGCAAAAGATCGTGAGCATCTGCTTGTCGGTTTTATTACGGCGCTTGAGCATATTGATGAAGTGGTAGCGACGATCAAGCAATCGGCATCCCCAGAAGAAGCGATTGAAAAACTTGATCAACGGTTCAAGCTTTCTCAAAAACAGGCACGTGCAATTCTTGAAATGCGCTTGCAACGTTTGACTGGCCTTGAACAAGATAAAATTCATGCAGAGATGCGCGAGATTAAAGAGTCGATTAAATATCTGACTTCAATTATTGAAGATGAAGCAGTGTTGAAGGCTGAAGTGGTCAAAGAACTTCAAGATATCAAGGCAACGTATGCTGATGCACGTAAGACTCAAATTACTGGTGCAATTGATATTTTAACTGAAGCTGATCTGATTCCCGACGAAGACGTTGTGGTAACTTTGACTTCAAAAGGTTATATCAAACGCGTTCCGCTGGTTACCTACGGTGTACAACATCGTGGTGGCAAGGGCAAGATGGGTATGGCAGCGCTTGAAGAATCTGAAGACATCGTACAAGATATTTTTGTGGCGCGTAACCATGACTCACTGCTTTTCTTTACGAGCTTGGGCCGTGTGTACAGCTTGAACGTGTTTGAGGTGCCAGAAGCATCAAGAACCGCAAAAGGCCGTGCAATTGTTAACATTCTTCCGCTGGGTGAAGGCGAGCGTGTTGTTAAATTGTTATGTGTTCGTGATCTTGAAACTAAATTTATTGTGATGCTCACCAAGAGTGGTCTCATTAAACGAACTGATGCAATGTCGTTTGCAAAAATTCGTGCAACCGGTATTAGAGCATTGACGTTGAACGATGGCGATGAGCTGGTATTCTGTGCATTAAGTTCGGGCAGTGGCACTATTATTATTGCAACATCAAAAGGACAAGGTATCCGGTTTAAAGAAGAAGAAGTTCGTTGCATGGGCCGTCAGGCTGCAGGCGTGATCGGTATTCGTTCGAAAGCTGGCGATTTTGTGGTTGGTATGGAAGTCCTTGAGGGCGATGACCGCAACGTCTTATTTGCAACTGAAAATGGATACGGCAAGCGTGTTCAAATAAAAGACTTTAGAATTGCTCACCGCGGTGGTGTTGGTGTCAAAACCATTCCTGCCGACAAGCGCAATGGTCGAGTCATTGGTCTTGTGTTAGTTGCTGATACGTCACATCTTCTGTTGATTGATGAAGGCGGTAAGATTATTCGTCTTTCCCCAACAGAAATCAGAACGATGGGTCGTCAGGCTAAAGGTGTTCGTCTTATTAGACTTGATGACGGTCAAAAGCTTTCATCAGTAGTTGCATTTGATGAAGAAGAAAAAGAAGAGCAATCATCAGGCGGAGGTTTTTCATCAGGCTCGAATAACATAGGCGCTGGAAAACCAGAAGCGCGGCATGATTTTGAGCAAGAAACTGAAGAGTTGATGATGGCGGACAGGTCAGAGGTTCGGGTTGGTTCTGAACAACAAGCATCACAGGCGATTACGGAATTGCACGACGAGCCTGTTATGATGTTTGAACCGGAATTAAAATCGGCTCAGAAAGAAGAGGTCAAGCAAGAGGTTCTGTTTGATAGTGAAGAATTCACGCAAAACAGTTTCCTTGATTTTGGCACCAAGAATAATAGTGACGACAACGACCCATTTATGCAGTTTTAATTAATGTAGTATTGGGTTAGACTAGATTCGGTAGATATGGATGAGGCGAGGGACATTGAGCAATCAGTGTCTCTCGCCTATTTTTTAAGAGTATTTTTGACGTTAACCTCGTTGGTGAGATGCTTTTACGTAATATGAATAATTCAAGAGCCATTCTTCATTTGTCATTGATTGAAGGCGTCGGGCCGGTGACCATTAAAACGGTCCTTGCCTTCGGTATTGCGCCCGCTGATCTGTATCAATACAGTTCGCGAGACTTTATGGAGCACTGTGGCGTGTCCCAGAGTGTTGCACAGAAACTGGTGGCAGGGCTTTCCAGCTTTCAAGAGCTTGATAATGAATTACAGCTGCTTGAGCGCCATGGTGTGCAGTGGGCAACGTTGGGTAGCCCTGAGTACTCTCAGTTGCTTGCCGCCATTCACGCTCCTCCGGCGGTGATCTATTGGCGTGGATGTAATCTTTTTAATGAACAGAAAACAATAGCCTTTGTCGGCTCTCGTCAGGCGCATCGGTATGCTGAACAGGTGATTGATACCATCTTGCCAGATCTTGTTTCCCAGGGCTGGATTATAGTGAGTGGTGGTGCCATTGGTGCCGATAGCATGGCTCATCGGGCAACCGTGCGTGCGGGTGGTAGAACGGTAGCCATTGTCGGTTCTGGTCTGCTGAACCCGTATCCCGCTTCAAATAGATATTTATTTGATGACATTGTTGCCCATGGTGGCGCGATTGTTAGTTGTTTTCCCTTGCAAACGGAAGCTATGCCGGGTTTGTTTCCTGCTCGTAACCGAATTATTGCCGGCATGAGCCGCGGCTGTGTAGTGGTACAGGCCGCCTCCAAAAGTGGGGCATTAATTACTGCCAACTGTGCTTTAGAGCAGGGGCGCGATGTTTTTGCAGTTCCTGGGCCGATTGGCGATGATTTGAGCGCTGGGTGTAATGAATTGATCCAGCAGGGGGCAAAGTTGATTCGAGGCGCAGCAGACATTCTTGTTGAATTTGAATGGTTTAGGCCGACAGGAGCTGTATCTGAAGTTGAAGCCAAGACGGTGACTATACAAGAACAAAAAAATGGAGAATCTTATCGGTCTGTCCAGCGTAAGCTAGTTGAGATGAAAGTGGTCATGCCACAGGTTCAGGTTGTTGATTCTAGCCCATCGGGTAAAATTTTGGCTGCCTGCGCAAAAGCCCTAACGACCGATGATCTTGTGCTTGTTTTGGGTGAAAGTGTTGATGTGGTGCAGGGATTGCTCTTTGACCTCCAGCTTGCGGGTAAGATAACGCAGAATTTTGCAGGGCTGTGGGAGCGTTTATAAGCAGGAGTTTTTGCCTTTTTATCTATTTTTTAATACGATAAAGAACATATCGCCTTATAAAGGTGAGTAGCTTTTGAAAATAATTGATTGTACATAGGTTTTTACCAGCTCAATAGATTGGAGTTTCTCATGCCAGTACCAAAACGAAAACGGTCTAAATCCCGACGTGATAAACGTTTTGCAAATAAAGGTATTAAAGTTAAGTCATTCACAGAATGCACCAATTGCAAAAGCCCACTTGCATGTCATCAAGCATGTGCCGTTTGTGGTTTTTACAAAGGTGCAAAAGTTATGGCAACCAAAGCGGACCGAACCGTTAAACGCGGTGACGAACGTCAATCACGCGCTAAAAAGCAAGAAACGCGACAAGCAGCTGCTCAGCCAACGGATGTTGCAGCAGAATAAGCTTGATAGTTTTACCTTCGCTTGATTCAGATAAATACCGCCCGGGTTAGTTACATTATGTTAAAACTAATCCGGGCGGTTGTTTGTATGAGTGATTCTCTCATCTTTTCCGCTGTTTCCTGCTTCATATTTTTTGGTATATGTGTTACTTTTTGCAGGTATGAAGGAAGCAGTTAGTTCGTCATTTTATAGCAGGGATACACAATGGCTTTTTTACACGATATTGGAACCGCATTTAAAGCTCTTTGGATGATTGTTAAAGACACGTTTACAAAAAAGAAGGTTGAGTATGGCCAACCTAAAAAAATAGATCGTTCTAACAGTGTGTTTCTTCTTATCCTTGTTGGTATTGGTTTAGTGTATGGTGGATATTGGGGCTATCGTTGGTTTGGTGCTCGTCGCGAGGCTACAGCACAAAAAACGTTTGCTGATGTTCTGCAACTTGTTGAGCATGCAAAACAGGATCCAAAACAATGGACCGATGTTGCTGCAGCATGTGCCGTTGGTTATGAACAAAACAGTTCTTCAAAATTAGCTCCTTTCTTTTTAGTGTGTCGCGCGGATGCACTTGCCGCTCAAGGTGATATGGCCCAAGCGATGACTGTTATGCAAGAAGGCATTTCAAAAATGTCATCCAGTAATCCGGTGCGTTCATTGTACGCGGTGAAATTAGGATTAATAAAAATGGATTCTGCTGACCAGGCTATCAAAGCAGCCGGCATGCAAGAACTTGAAAAGATAGCGCAGCAAGATACGGCTGGCGCTGATATGGCCGCTTATTATCTTGGTCTGCGGTTTTGGCAAGCAGGAAATGTGCAGAAAGCAAAAGATTCATGGAAGTCTTTGATTGGTAAATCAACACAAGAAAACGCATCGCCGTATTCTGCTATGGTTGATGAGAAATTGAAGCAAGTCGAATAGTTCATTCTTTTTTTATGAAGTTTTTTAAAAAAAAGGGGCATCTCAACAGGGTGCCCCTTCCTTGTAAGGATTAACATATGAGTCATCAGACTGAAAATGTTCGTGTACGGTTTGCCCCTTCGCCTACTGGCCATTTGCATATCGGTAGTGTCCGTGTTGCGATTTTTAACTGGTTGTTTGCGCGTCACAACAATGGTGCGTATCTTTTGCGTATAGAAGATACTGATCTTGAACGTTCCAAGCAGGAGTATACAGATTCAATCATCGGGGCACTTGCATGGTTGGGTATCGACCATAATGAAGAACTTGTCATACAGTCTTCCCGTTTTGATGAACATAAAAGAGTTATTCATAAGATGGTGGATGAGGGAAAAGCCTATCGTTGTTACTGCACTCAAGAAGAAATTCAGGAGCGTTGGAAGGCGCACCCAAATTACAGTGAAGAATTTAGCATGTACGATGGCAAGTGCCGTACCAGAAAGCCATCACCTGAAGATGAGGGCAAGCCCTATGCAATTCGTTTTGCGGTACCCCATGATTCACAAGAGATTGCATTTAACGATCTGATTCGCGGCCCGATCTCATTCCAAGCAGATCAGTTTGATGATTTTATTATAGCTCGTTCAGACGGCACACCGATGTACAACCTGGTAGTTGTTTTAGATGATGCTTTTATGCGGATTACACATGTGATTCGTGGTGAAGATCATATTTCAAACACGCCAAAGCAGATTATGCTTTACCGTGCTTGTGGGTTTACCGTTCCAGAATTTGCACATCTTCCCATGATTCTTGGGCCAACTGGAGCCAAGTTAAGCAAGCGTGATGCGGCAACTTCTGTGCTTGATTATCGAGCAATGGGTTATCTGCCTGAAGCGTTTTTCAACTATCTGGTGCGTCTTGGCTGGGCACACGGAGACCAAGAGATTTTTACCAAGGATGAACTTGTTAACCTCTTTTCCTTGGATCATGTGGGCAAGAAGGGTGCGATTTTTGATATGGTCAAATTAGATTGGCTCAACGGCGTCTACATTCGTGAGATGGACAGCGCAGAGTTGTTGCGCCGCACGGTTGAGTTTGTGCAACCTGACCTGCGTGAAAAACTTGCACCGTGGACTGAAACCCAGATTATTCAATTGGTTGATCTGTATAAAGAGCGGGTCAAAACGTTACGTGAACTTGCGCAGCAACTTCTTGTACTTCATGTTGGGCCAGATTCATTTGATGAGGCGGCGTTACTTGAGTGGATAAAGCCAGAAACAAAACTGCATCTTCAAAAACTGATCGAATTGTTGCAGTCACAAAAATCCTTTGCGCATGACCAACTGTGTGATGCTCTCAAGGCCTTGTGTAAAGACCTTGGAATTAAATTGGTTGCATTAGCGCAACCGATTCGTTTAGCATTAACAGGAACAAGTGCGAGCCCTGGAATCTTTGTATTACTCGAGGTTGTGGGGCAGCACGAGAGTGTAAAAAGAGTTACCCGGCTGTTGCACTATATATCTCAATAGCGGGGATTTTTGGACTGAAATTAAGGGGGTCCGCCATGAAGATAGCCGCACTTTTTCCCGGTTACGGGAGCCATTTTGTCGGTATGACAAAAGGGTTGTACGATGAGTCACGTTTGATTCAGGAGCATTTTGAACAGGCTGCTGATTGTGTCAGCGTCAATTTTGTAAAGCTCTGCTTTGCATCCTCTGATGTTGAACTGGCCAGAATGCCCAATGCATATTTGACCTTGTTTTTGGTGAGCTCCTCTCTTTTTGATCTGCTCAAGAATGAGGGGATCCAGGTTGATTGTCTGGCTGGTCACAATGTGGGGCAATACGCCGCGATGCATGGGGCTGATAGCCTCAGTTTGCCTGACGGCCTGTATCTGCTTAATAAATTCGTAAAAATGTACCAAGATATTTTAGACACGGGGGAATATTCATTCGCCCGTGTTTTTGGTATTTCTGCCCAAGAACTTGAAAAAATGTGCGCACAGGCAAGTGGCAAGAAAGCTAAGGCTTCCATTTCGGTTTATGAAGGAGCAACTGATCACGTGGTTGCTGGCAACGCGCAGATTGTTGACGCGGTGTGCAAGCAGGTGCTGGACCGTGAAGGGATCACGGAACTGATTGGTCCAGAAGTTGGTTTGCACTCAAAATTGATGGAGCCTGTGCTGGTGTCCTTTAAAATGTATCTTGAAAAAGTTGATTTTAAAGATGCATCACTTCCTGTGTTGTGTACGGCAAATGCACAAGAGTTGCGCATTGGTAGTGATTTAAAAGAATGTGCTATTTCATCTATCACGCAGCCGGTTCAGTGGGCAAAGATGATGGCAAAAATTGCGGATTATGATCTTGTTCTGCAAATTGGACCAGGAACCGTTTTGCATGATATGATAAAAAGGCAGTATCCTGGAAAAAAAACAATGACAATTAACAGTCGGTCTGATATTGAAAAGCTCAAGGCGCTGATACAATCTCAGTCCAGTTCATCGGAGATCTAAAGAACATGGCTCATTTTGACCGTCACGATACCTTGACACAAGTTATTGGAATTATTGCACATAAACTGAACATTGACCAAAGCACATTGGATGAAGGGTCACAGTTTCAAACTCTTGGCGCAGACTCACTTGATATGGTTGAGATCGTTATGAAATTTGAAGAGGCGTTTGGTATTGAGATTGAAGATTCAGCAGCCGACCAGTTGAGCGACATTCGCAGTACGGTTGATTACATCCAGGCAAAACGCACTCGATAGATTTTTTGATATTTATGATTTGAGAAAAAGAGACACGATTCAACACCGTGTCTCTTTTTTTGGGGAGTTGATTCTTATTTAGATCTCCTGCGCGTTTTAAAACTCTAATCCAGCCTTTGCCATCACGCCTACTTGTGACCAGGTAATTTTATTAGGTCGTGAGTTGTCTTGGCGGACGCCTTCGAATTCGAATTCAAGGCCGATGCCCAGGTATGGGACCACGCGTTGGCACGCGTCACAATCCCAAGCGTAGCTGAGGTGTGTGAAGATTTTGTTGCTGATGCAACGTTCCATGGCGGCGGAGTTTGGGTTTAAATCTGATGTTTTAATAAAGATGGTAGAAGGATCAGCCACCGAGACTTGAACAGCGTGACTTAATGGGTTGCCGTGCAGGGTTGCGTTATTTTGTGTTGTGTTGTCAGGGCCTGGTACGGGGTCAGTGGTAACGTTTTGAATGCCTTTAAATCCGTATCTGTTTTTTTCTATTTCGCCTATGATGCAGATTTTTTCTCTGCTGCGCACCCAGCCGTTGTAACCAAAATCAAAGGTCCAGTTTCTGTTGTGGTACGAGGCCATGATGATGCCGTCACATTGGAAGTCGGCCGACACGTTACAGGCCAAGGTTGTTTTGTTAATGGCCGGCAGACAGGTGCCGTTGTAGGTGCCAGAGTTATCAAATTCTTTGAGCAGAATAAATCGGCTACCAAATCCGTTTTTTGTAAAGTCAAAAGATCGGTATTGGCGTGCTTTGAACACGTGGGTAAAGAGCAGTTGCGCAATCAGGTCAACCGTTTGTTCTTCATCTTTTTCCCAGAGCGTGAGTTTTCCATCAAGCCCGACGCCAAATTCCCAGTGGTGTCCATTACCAACAACCGGTTGGAACATATATTCGCTGGTGATTTTGGTGCCGGTAGGGGCAGAGAGGCGTAGGTTGGCACCTACGTGTCCGCGTTCACGGCGTAAAAAATCCCATCCAAGCACCATTAAGATGTCGGCAAGCTTACCTTCTTCACGGCATGCGATTTTGCCATACTTCATTCCTTGTTTGACTTGGCCGTAGACCACGTCGCCGTCAAATGGACGTTTTGCACTCGTGATGGGTGCAGTGACTGCCGGGCCATCCATGTAGAGCGCCGGAAATTGAGTAGATGATCCATTGTCGGTGATATCTTCATCTAAGCAGATTCTGCTTTCGGTCCATACGGCCGGTGCGATGATTTGGAAATAGAGTCCGTGGCATAAACCATCAAGGCCGGCGTACAGATTAAAATCGAGTAAGAAAGTGGAGGCTTTTGGTTCGAAGGTTAGTGTGCTGTCAAAGGCTGGGGACAGGCCAAAATAATCGGCAAGAATGTCATCATCACCGCGTGTGGTGACTTGGCTACCAGAAAAACGGACGGTGTCTACGCCCCAAAAATGCTCAGCAATGCGATGCCCTTTGTAGGTATGCAGGTATTCCATGGTGGCAGAAAATGTTCCGTAGCAGTGGTCAGTGCAATATTTATGTTCATAAGGATGTTGGCCTACTAATTGCCGCGCGGCGTTGCAGCCTTGTGGCCGTGGTGAAAAGAAGGTGTGGCCATAGAGTTGGGTTGGCCCCTCTTGTGCGCGGGCGGTGCAGAATATAAGTGAGAGTAGTGCTAATTTTTTGAGGTGAGTGTTCATGGTATTCCCCTTTTTTTGTGGAAACGATGCGAGTGAACTAGAAGTATGATACCGCGGTTGATGCATGGGAAACAAGAATTTGATGGAGGTTTATTGGAAAAATATGCGATGAGGCATTATGCCGATAATGAATTCATGGTAATCGTGATAGTGCAAAAGAGGTTGTTGTCCAATTACTTTTCATCAAATGAGTAAGGCTCTATTTGACCAGCCTCTATTTTTTGTTGCGCTTTGAGAATGTCTTTTATGAACTCGGAGTATTCTTGCCCCTTAAATTTTTTTAAAAAACCGCGAACACATATTGTGTTCTCCATAGTTAATTTTAACGACGGGGGAAGCGTTAGCGCCAGTGTTCGCATAAAAAAAAGGCTCGGGGAGAAATCCCCGAGCCTTTAGTACTAGTATGTCTGCTCGAACGTATCGTTAGTTAAAGACTATGCCTTAGTTAAAGGCAAGTCCACCTTTAACCCAGACACCCCATTGCGAAATAGCGGAATAGTTGCCGCTTGTTTTTGCGCCGAATTCAGCTTCGCCGCCGATTCCAATGAAAGGAATCCATTCGCATTCATCTTTGTCTTTCCATACGTAGCCAATGTTTGCGAACACTTTGTTCGACAATGCGCTTGGACCTTTGCAGGTTGCAAGTTCATCGACAAACACAGGTTGCAATGATGTGCGTTGATCGTTTGCTGCTTGTCGTGGATTAACTGCTCCTGAGAAGAGTTGAAGTGCATCTGCTGCTGCTGCTGATGGGTTCAGGAAAGCAAAGGTTGCATTGTCTATGCTTGGGTTACGCAATTGTGTTGCTGCATAAGCTGTGCCTTGAGGTGTGTTTGTACCACTGTAGATATCAGCTTTGCTTTCTGTTGCTGAAAGAGGAACTGCGAGAGATCGGTTAGCTGCAACTGTTGCATCACTAGCGCCAAATCCGTAGATGAAGGCGTCACCTTTCAGAGCATAGGTCTTAGCTGGAACGAATGAGTCATCGCAGCATGCGCCACCGAATTTCTCACCAGTTCTGCCCCAGAGGTTGTAACCAAGGTCAAAGTCCCAGTTTCCGGTGATGTAAGCAAACTTGATTGCCAAGTCACCTTGGAAGTCGATCGAAACATCGGTGCAGGCAGTTGTTTTGTTGATCGCATGGAAGAGTTCTTCTTGATACTGTGCTGATGGAGCTGTTGGAGGGGTGGTGTAGAGTGCGCCAGCAAGCAAGTTAGCTACTGGTAATCCCATTGATTCAATCAACATATAACGGCTCAATGGCTTGTCTTTGAAGTCAAATGAGCGTGTTTGTTTGTCTTTGAACAAGTGGGTCAAGTTAGCATCAACGTAGACTGAGAATATTGTGTCTTCGTCGCATTCACTTCTCCACAGAACTGCATGTGATGTTAATCCACCACCAAGTTCCCAGTGACGGCCGTTACCTGAAATAGGTTCAAAGAGATATTCAGATGTTGGACGGTTGCCGGTAGGGAATGCACCACGGATCATTAAACCAAAATGATAGTCTTCATCTTGCAAGAAGTTCCAGCCCAATGCAACTTGGATGTCTGCAAGGCGGGTTTTGCTGCGACCACATTTGGATATTTTACCGTATTTGAGGCTTTCTTGCATGTCGCCCCATACATATTCTTCACTCATAGCATCAATCCAGCTGTGTTTAAGAGCTGAGTTTAATACTGTGGTTGAAGACATATAGCCCATTGCGTAATCATTTACGCCAGCTGTAAGATTGTCAGCTCCTTCACATGCGTTCAACGACCATTTGGTCCAGTTGATTGGAGCATGAATTCTGAAGAATCCGCCTTCATACAACTCGTCAAGACCAAGGTAGAGTCCCATATCAAGTACAAAGTTTTGAATCTTTGGCTTGAAGGTTACAATGCTCTTGAAATCTGTTGAAAGACCAAAGTTGTCAGCTAACAGATCAAATTCGCCACGATCAGCTACTTGGCTGCCAGAAATGGTCAATTGGCCATTTACAAGAGCTTCACCAAAGAGTGATTGTGCCATGCGGCAAGGCTTGAATGATTGTTTGTATTCAGGCATGAGATAGAAAGCGCCGTAGAGCTTGCACATCTCAAACTTGTTGATCAAAGTTTCCCAGCCAACCATTTCAGCGGCTGCGTTTTCTGATACTGAACGAGGGAGGATAAGAGGAAATGCAGAACTGGCACAGCCTGTTGTACAGCTATCGCTGCAGCTTGTGCTGCCGCTGCAATTTGTTGAGCAGCCATTGTTGTTATTGGTGCAGCAGTCTGCGAGTACAGCGCCAGTGCTCAAGAGCATGGTTGCTGCAAGCAAACCTTTAAACATTTGTTTCATAGTAAAGAACTCCTTTAAAGCATCCAAAAAAAAGATTATGTATCAACAACAAGTGTAGTTTACGTTGTGTATTGGCATGGTTGAAGTGTAATAACAGACTTTTTTACGTACTCCTCCTTTCGTCACTACAGGTAACCTCGATATTGTCTTTGTAGCTGTGCGTCAGGTTGTTTTTTATTTGCGACTTTTTTATTCGCGTGGATCAACTCTAGAACAAATGATTATAGATTTCAATTACTGCATCATCATTCAAGTGAATCAATCTGACACATTATAATCTTGTGAATTTTAATTTGTAAAGAAAAAAGATATAAATCGTGCGAGTGGGAGAGCGATGCCAATTGAACGAACAAGAAGAAGTGCCTTTTAATGCAATGTTTTTACTGATTTTTTATGCGCAAATAGACCTAGAGAGTTTTTCCATGATTGAATTTTTTTCTGTTTATTGTGCCCCGCATGAAGTTGGGCATATACTAGCGTGGTGAGGTGAGCAGATTATTTTATTATTTCATGGGGTGCCAGATGTCGCGAATGATAAAAAAATACAGAGCCTGGAAACACAAAAACCTTGTAACTGCAGTTCTTTTTGCTACGAGTGCAATCGTGTTGATGTTTATTTTGTTTTCCTTTAATCAATATGATAACTCGTGGGCCTACTCGAGTAACAATGCAACTGCTCGGACTAATATGTGTGGATGGCTCGGTGCACAGGTTGCCGCATTTTTTTTCTACATTTTTGGTTTTGCTGCATGGGTTTTTGTTTTTTTCTTAGGCTACGGTGCGTATGCACAATGGAATTCTCTCAGCATTCGACAAGAGTGGGACCGTCTTGTTGGTTTTGTTTTGATGATATGTGCAAGTAGTGCGTTGCTTTTTCGTCATTCAATAAAAATATATGAATCATTATTTCCCGGCGGCGTTCTGGGTGCCGGGGTGTACCGCATGGTGGAGCGACGTTTTGACGCGCTGGGTGCTACCGTGTTTTTGTATGCGCTTTTTTTTGTTGCATTAATTGTGGTCTGTCGCGTTTCATTTGTGCGGATTTTGCATGGCGTTGCAGCGGGTCTGCGTTTACTGATGAGCAAAGAAAGATTTTGGGCCCCTGTGTATGCCGTGTCATATAAAGTTGCACACGCGGTTGCACAACCATTTGTCTGGACTGCGCGCTTTTTGAAAAACCTTTTTGGCGGTGCGGATCTGGCAGAATCAGGAAAATCAGTTCTCTCTTTTGAAGAACAGTTATTGCATGAAATTGAGGCGGGCGATGAACAGGTTGACCCTTTCTGGCAATCATTTATGCAGGATGAAAAAAAAGGAGCTGTGCAGGCTGAATCATCGGTGTTTGCAGCAACGCATGTGGATAACGATGCGCAAGAAAATTTAATCTCTGAACAAGCAGGTGAAAGTTTTTTTGATACTCATGTTGTTCAAGATGCGCACTCGTGCGACGCGCACCTGTATCATTTGCCTGAACCACAAATGTTTGTAAAAACTGAAAAGATAGAAAACTCTGAAAAGGTGACGGCGGAACTAAAAAAGCGCGCGAAAATTTTGGAAGAAAAGCTGGAGCGCTTTGGCGTGGAGGGTACCGTGGTCTCGATTAAAACCGGGCCGGTGGTTACATTGTTTGAATATCAACCGCACATCGATTCAAAAATCAGTAAAATTATTGCTCTTGAGGATGACCTTGCACTCGCTTTGCGTGCGATTAGTATTCGTATTATTGCACCGATTCCGGGTAAATCGGTGGTCGGTTTTGAAGTCGCCAACATTGAGCGCAAAAATGTTTTGCTCTCTTCTATTATTCATTCTCAAATATTTGAAAAGTTTTCTGGCGCGCTGCCCCTTGTTTTGGGGCAAGACACGGTGGGCAACGAGGTACTGGTTGATCTTGCCAAAATGCCGCATTTGTTGATTGCCGGTTCAACAGGTTCTGGAAAATCGGTGGGGCTCAACGCCTTTTTGGTGAGCTTGCTGTGTAAAATGACGCCGGATGAATTAAAGCTGATTTTAATTGACCCTAAACGTCTTGAGTTTGCATCGTACGCCGATATTCCTCATCTTCTTTTTCCTATTGTCATTGACCCGAAGCGAGCGGCCCCTGTGCTGCGCTGGGTGGTGGAACAGATGGAAGAGCGGTACGCAAAAATGGCCGAGGTCGGCGCGCGCAATATTGCCGATTATAATGAATATGTTGTCAATCATAAGCTAAGCGGTACGGAGGACGTGCCGGAACATTTGCCGTTTATTGTGATTGTTATTGACGAGCTTGCCGATTTGATGATGACAACCGGGCGGGACATAGAAGACTTGATTACTCGGATTGTGCAGATGGCCCGTGCTGCAGGGATTCATATGATTATTGCAACGCAACGGCCGTCGGTGGACGTTATCACCGGGCTTATTAAGGTAAACTTCCCCAGCCGAGTCTCATTTAGAGTTTCTTCAAAAATTGATTCCCGCACTATTTTGGACTGTTCCGGGGCTGAAAAACTGTTGGGCTACGGCGACATGCTATTTCTGGATTCACGCACATCGACGCTTGAACGGCTACATGGGGCGTATGTTTCCAACTCTGAGATTGATAAGCTTGTTTCCCACATCCGCGCACAGCGTAAAGTGGTCTATTTGAGCCTTGCTCCTGAGATGATGAGTGATGCGAGTGATCTATCGTCATCGGATGATGCTCTGTTAAAGGATGTTCTTGCATTTCTTGATACGACCGAAGAGGTTTCGATTTCCTTGCTTCAGCGCAAATTTAGGATAGGCTATAATAGATCTGCTCGCATTATAGATATGCTTGAAGGACGAGGGGTTATCATGCCGTCGGAAGGAAGCAAAACAAGAAAGGTGATCCGATAGCAGCTTGTTTTTTATGCAAACAGCATGAAAGACTGGACATATTGACCACATACAGGTAAAAAAAATAAGCGTACATGGGGAAGTTTCTTACTTCCTGAGAAATTGTTTTGATAATAAAGGCAGAGAATAAGACGGAGAAAATCGATGCGGCTTGATGAGCATTTTTTGCAAGGGGCACTTCCAGATGCAACTATTCTGCATGGAACATTCCCTGATGATGCAACGTTTTGTGTTGACACGCGCACGCTAGAGTTAGGCGACATTTTTATAGCGTTGGAGGGTGAACACACCGATGGGCACCAATATCTTGCGGATGCTTTGCGTAAAGGCGCTTCCGGATTGTTTATTTCTGCATCCAAAAAGGATGTGCTTGCTTCATTGGAACCTGTGTTACTGCGAGGAAAACTCGTAGTCTTGGCCAATAACGTACTTGAATCATTCGTACGGCTGGCATCAGCATGGCGCGCACAGTTTGAGTATCCCGTTGTTGCTATCACCGGTTCGGTAGGTAAAACATCAACCAAACAGGTTCTTGCCAACATTCTTACGTGTCATGGTGAGCATGTTATGGTTTCTGAAGGTAATCAAAACACGCGCATTGGCCTGGGGCTGAATATGCTCAGAATGCGTGATGATCATAAAGCCGCTATTTTTGAAGTAGGTATTAGCAAGCGTGGCGAAATGGCGCAACTTGCAGGCTTACTGCGACCAACGACTGCATTGATTACCGGTATTGGCCACTGCCACATGGAAGGGCTGGGCTCGCTGAGTGACATTGCAATTGAAAAACGGGACGTGTTTAAATATTTCACTGAACAAAGCATCGGCGTGGTCAATGGTGACCAGGCTGTGCTTGCAGCGGTTGGTTATGCGCATCCTATTATTAAGTTTGGTTCCAAAACAACTAATCAAATACAGGCGCGAAAAATCAAAATTGAGAGCGACCACATCAGTTTTGTTCTTAAAATATACAAAGAAAAATATAATGTTCGCCTTGTCCAGGCTCATGCCGGCGCAGTCTTTAATGCGCTCGGGGCAACGGTGCTTGCGCACTATCTTGGGGTTCCAGACGCTACTATTTTAGAAGGTATTCAAGCGCCGCTGTCGGTCAAGAGCAGGTTTGAGCATAAAGAATTGAAGACCGGCCACGGTGTGATGATCAGTGATTGCTATAACGCAAACCCTGAAAGTATGAAAGCCGCGTTGCTTGCCTTTGAACAGCTATCTACCAGTGCACATAAAATTGCTGTGCTGGGCGATATGCTTGAACTGGGCGTGAACTCACCTTTTTGGCACCGCCAATTGGGCAGATTTTTACGCAAGGTGCCATCATTACAAGAAGTTATTCTGGTGGGCAAGATGGTTGAGTGGACAAAGAAAACAATGCCGCTCGGCCTTTCTACACAGCATGTGGCAACCTGGGAAGATGCAGTACAGTTACTGCAAGATAAACTTGATAACGACAGTGTCGTTTTGGTCAAAGGTTCCAATGGTATGAAACTTGGCAATCTGGTGGAGCATTTCACCGCGGACGCAAAACGTCACAAGACAACGGAGTAAATGTTCCTCATGACAACGGAAAACACGCAGGACACAGTACATAAATCGGTTTTGGTGAGCGAGGTGCTCGAGCACCTTAATATCAAGCCAGACGGCATGTATCTTGACGTCACTTTTGGAGCTGGCGGACATACACGGGCCATTTTAGAATCGAATCCAACGTGTCATGTCATTGCTATCGATTGGGATACCAGGTCATTAGAGACATTTGGTAAAGACCTGCAAGAAGAATTTCCAGGCAGGTTGACGCTTTTGTGGGGTAACTTTGCGTTGCTGTATAAAATGCTCAAAAAAGAACGCAGGGGAAATGTAGACGGTATTTTGGCGGATTTTGGTACCTCGCAGATGCAAATTCTCGAGCGTGATGGATTTTCTGTCTATCGCAATACGCCGCTTGATATGCGCATGTCTCCATCCCACCAAAAAACGACGGCTGCCGATGTTATTAATACGGCGTCTGAGGAGAAGTTGCGTGACATTTTTTGGACCTATGGGGAAGAAAAATACACAAAGATGATTGTGAGTGCAATTATGCAGGATCGTATCACCAAGCGCTTTAGCACAACTGGCGAACTTGCGGACCTGATTGAACGAGTTGTCCCCAAAGAAAAAGATAAGCGACAAAAAATTCACCCCGCAACACGTGTTTTTCAGGCGTTGCGTATTTACGTGAACAAAGAACTGGAAAACATTACTTCGTTTTTATCGGCGGCAATGAATTTGTTAAAGCCTGGCGGGCGATTGGTTTGCATTAGCTTCCATTCACTTGAAGATCGACTGGTTAAACAGTATTTTGTTGATCGGGCAAATGCACAGCAGGTGAAAATTCTGACAGACAAGGTTGTGACCGCGAGCGATGAAGAACTTGAAAGAAATCCATCGTCCCGGTCGGCAAAGTTGCGGGCGATAGAATTCATTTCACGGCCGATATAATTTTTTTCAGAATAGAAAAGATTGTTTGACAAAAAGTGCCCGTATTTATAGACTATTGGGGCATTTGTTTTATCACTGGTGCGGCGGGAGATAGTTTAAAAAAAAGGATATCTCAAGAGGATAGCAGACATGGAAATCACAGAAGTAAAAGTTTTTCCTGCGAAAGAAATGGGTAGTAGGTTAAAGGCATATGCCACAGTGGTATTTGACAATTGCTTCATCATTCGGGATTTAAAGGTGATTGAAGGCGACAAAGGACTCTTTGTTTCCATGCCGTCACGCCGCAGAAAAGATGGAACATTTAGAGACATAGTTCATCCGTTGAATGCAGAAATGCGACAATCGATGGAAACTGCAATCGTTGCAGAGTATAATAAGGTAATAGCCATGGGTGGCACGGTAGAGCACTCAGAAGGTGATTAAAAAGAAATTGAAAATTTGAGTTGGGGCGTCGCCAAGTGGTAAGGCACCGGTTTTTGGTACCGGCATCCGTAGGTTCGAATCCTTCCGCCCCAGCCATTATGTTTAAAACACTGTGATAATAAAGTCGGTGAGTTTCAAAAAAAAGAAGCTCACCGATTTTTATTAGTATCGATATTAAAAAAAATAAATTGTTCGTGGAGATTATGTATGAAACGAGTTTTATTATTGGGCTCAAATTCGCCATCGCGGCAGCAATTATTGAATGAGGCGCACATTCCATTTACTGTGATTGGTCATTTGGCCGATGAATCAGCGTGTGAAGTTCCTGGTATATCGTTTGCGCGGTTAGTTGAAAATATTGCGCTTTCTAAAATGGAACACGTCAATTTGGGGTTGCTGACTGAACATGAAGATGTCTGTTTTATTTTGACTGCTGATACGTTGTGCTTGGCTAGTAATGGTCAGATTCAGGGTAAGCCGGTTGATTTGGCTGAATCTATTGGGATGATAAAAGATGCTCGTGCGGGGGCATCGGTAGGCACTGCTTTTTGTGTGGACAAGCGAGAGTTTGTTGATGGGCAGTGGCAGGTGGTTAAACGAATTCAAAAGTTTGTGAGTACCGACTACATTTTTAACGTTCCCGATGCGTGGCTTGAAAAATATTTAGCGATATCTCCTGGCTTGCAGGCAGCCGGTGCAATTTCTGTTGAAGAATTTGGAGATCAATTTTTGCAGGTAGTGCACGGCTCATATTCATGCATCATTGGATTGCCGATGTTTGAATTGCGCCAAGCGCTGGAAGATATTGGCTTTTATGAGTGGGTTGATGAGGCCAAGTAGCTGAGAGGTAGCACAATGTTGTACAACGAATCTTTTTGGAACGAATTAGATAATTTGCTGAATACTTTTGAAATTGTTGTGGAGCGAAAAAAGAATTCAGCGCACCCACGGTTTCCTGATTTTATCTACCCGGTAGATTATGGTTTTGTGCGGGGCACTAAGGCCGGGGATGGCGTTGATATTGATATTTGGATTGGCACCGCTCCAGAAAAAGAGATTAACGGTATTTTGTGTACCTTTGATCCGCTCAAAAAAGATGCAGAAATCAAAATTGTGTACGCGTGTACCGATTAAGAGATTAAAAGTATCTACGAAAAAATGAATGAAGTTTTGAAGGCGATTTATGTTGCACGGTGTTGATGTTTTAACACGCAACATGTTTACACGGTTGCCACATTATCGGTAATAATAAACTAAGGAAAATAAACATGTCACTAGTCAATACAGTTATTAAGCCTTTTAAGGCGCAAGCGTATCACCAGGGTAAGTTTGTTGAAGTGACGCAAGATACACTGAAGGGTAAGTGGGCGGCGGTTGTGTTTTATCCTGCTGATTTTACATTTGTTTGTCCAACAGAATTAGGTGATTTAGCCGATCATTATGAGATATTTCAAAAAATGGGCGTAGAAATATATTCTGTTTCAACAGATACACATTTCACACATAAAGCGTGGCATGATGCTTCTGCAATTATTAAAAAAATTAAATTTCCTATGATTGGTGATCCAACAGGTACTCTTGCGCGTAATTTTGAAGTGATGATAGAAGAGGAAGGTTTGGCGCTTCGTGGTACATTTTTGATAAATCCAGATGGTGTGATTAAGGTCATGGAAGTACATGATTTGGGCATAGGCCGCTCGGCAACAGATTTGATTCGTAAAGCTCAAGCTGCGCAATATGTTGCTACGCATAACGGTGAGGTTTGCCCTGCATCGTGGACTCCAGGTGCGGCAACATTATCGCCATCATTAGATTTGGTTGGTAAAATATAAACGTACATTAAAATCTTTTAAAAAAGATAACGGGAGCCATGAGTTGGATTGATCTCCTGCTCGTGGCCCGATTTTTTGCGGTGATAATCTGGCGGTTATGATGTTGCTTTGTAGACTTTTTGTATGTTTAGGTGCTAGCTTTTTGGTGAAAGTATGTTTTATTGATCTACATAAAAAAAGGGAATGGTAATGTACGACACTTGGTTGAAAAAAAAGTCTCAAAACGACTTTTTTAGACAATTATTGAATCTATTCGGTGCTGTAGCACAATTTTTGGTTCCCTTATTACCGCTCATAGGAATAGGTAAGAATGTGGGTGCACAGGTTGCATCGAATGTAGTCTTAAGTCCGGAGGTTCCCGCTGGCTATGCATTTAGTCTTTGGTTTGTGATTTTTACTTTAGCTTTTGTGTATGCAGTGTACCAAGCGCTTCCAGCGCAGCGCGAAAATAAACTGTTTCGTACCATCGGTTGGTGGACAGCGTCATCATTTCTTTTGAGTAGTTTGTGGATGGTTGTTGTACAGATGGTGGGGGATGTTTGGTTTTTACTGGTCATTATTGTTGCAATGTTTTTTTGCGCGCTCAAAGCATTTGATCTTTTTTTGCAGAGCCAAGAGCAACAGTTTTTTTTTAATTATGCAGTTACTTCTCCGTTTCTTGGTTTGTTCAGCGGCTGGCTTTCTCTTGCTGTGCTTCTGAGTATTGCATCGGTTATAAAGCGATCGAGTCTTCATACCCTTGGTCTTACGCATGATGGATTTGCACTTGTTATTCTGTGTGCTGCCATGATGGTTGCCCTGTATGTGCTGATTCGAAGTCGGGGTAATTTTTGGTACTCAAGCGCACTCGTATGGGGGCTTGCCGGAATTGTGGTAGCTAACTTTTTTAGACCAGGTCATCTTGTTGTTTGTGGTGTTGCTGGAGTATTTTGTTGTCTTGTTATTTTTCTTCTTGTATACCTGCGCAGGCGTTGAGCAAAGAAGTCCTATTTCTTTTTTGACGGCAGCTTAATCACTTTGCCATCAACGGTGAATACGCCGTTGCCATTGTGATGCAGCGTGAGTGGGCGCTTTTTTGATGGAGTGATCCATGCCTTCAACCCTTCCATAATGAAAATGTTGTATTTTTTTGCCATCTTCATATCCACGACTTTGCATTCCAAGTGCGCGTAGCATTCCTCAATCAGTGGAGCCGCTACGTGGGTTGCTGGCAGTGGCGTGAGTTGAAACTTTTTAAATTTATCAACCTGAGCTCCGGAGCAATTGCCAACTCCAACAATCTGACGCGCTAGTTCCACCGTAGGGATGTTGATGACACATTCTTTTGTTTTTTTGAGCGCTGTGAATGAATAGTTGTTTTCACTCATGACAAGAGCAAGTATAGGCGGCTCAAAATCAATCATGGTTTGCCATGACAACGTCATGATATTTGGCTTATTTTTGTCCTGTGTTGTGACCATAACAACTGGCCCTGGTTCCAATAATTGATAGGCCTTGGCGAGTGGAAAAACCTTTTTTGTCATACAAGACTCCTTTTTTTGAGGTTCGGTAACTGTTGGATGGGGTAACTGTAACAAAATGGTTCTTGGACACGCAAGGGAATGAAGATAACCAGCAATCATTTTTTGGTATTCAGAAAAGTGGAATTATAGTGCCACTCCATGAATTCACGTAAATTTATGGAGTGAGACTCCCAGGATTAAGGTAAATTTATGTAATTGGATTCTCATCGCATTACTAGTTCAAAGGATTCTGTATGCTCATTACAAAAAAAGCTGCGCATAAAAAAGAAAATGGAAACACCTGTACCGTTTGGGAATACGATTTTAAGCAACACAACGTTGGTTTTTCTTATGCACAGATCAACGGTCGGTATCCAGCTGAGGGAAAAGTTGTTAATACTACCTGTGATCTTATTTATTTTGTTGTGTCAGGGGAGTGTGTCATTCATGTTGAGCATGAGGTTGTGGAACTTAAGCAGTATGATGCATTTTTTTTGGCAAGAAACCGGGAATACTTTGTGGTGGGCAATCAGGCGATGGTTGCTTTGGTAGAATCGCCACGCTGGACGGTGGAGCAGCTGAGGCAGGTTGTATAAGGCGTTGATTTTAGATAAATACCTTGTAATTTGGAAGTCAGAGTTCTCATTTGTAAGGTACTGTTTACAGGAGATTTTGTATGGCGATTAAACGTGTTGGCCTTTCGTGGATTAGTTCTTCTGATACTGTCAGGGCGAAAGATTTTTTTGTTAACAAGCTCGGGTTAAATATTGTTGAAGAGTATGCTGAATATGGTTGGATGGAAGTACAAGGCGAGCAACGTGGGCCCGTGCTGGGTGTTGGGAGAGCAGACCCTGATGCTGGTATGCCAGCAGGTATTAATGCTGTTGTAACGTTTGTTGCTGATGAATATGAACAAACCAAGCAAGAGTTGACGAGCAAAGGGGTTTTGTTTGGAGAAGAGGTGGGTGGTCAGCATGGTATTCCGCGCATGATCATATTCACAGATTTAGATGGAAATATGTTTCAGCTGGTTGAAGAAACTCCAGGAGAAACCGACAAGTTCTAACAAATACAGAGCGGGCACACAAACGTTTTTGATGCTTTGTGTGCCCGCTCTGTATCCTCGTTAGATTGATGAGTAATTTTTTTACTCATCAAAATTTTTATTGCTTCTCATCTTTTTAATTTCACCACGTTGGCTTTTTTTACGCAACCGAGTTTCTTTTGCAGATTTTGACACTCGTGTTTTCATGCGTCTTTTGGGGACATATAATGCTTTGCGTACTGCTTGTGCAAGAATGGCCAGAGCTGCTTCTTTGTTTTGTTGCTGGCTGCGTGATGCACTGTTACTGATAATCAGATCACCGTTTTCCGTGAGACGTGATTGCAGGTTGGTGAGCACTCTTTCTTTTTGTTCTTCGTTGAGTGCTGTTGTTGAGTTCACATTCCAGCGGACGGTTACACGTGTTTCTGTTTTGTTGACGTGCTGTCCACCTGCACCACCAGATCGACTGGTGGTTATTTCAAGTTCATGGGCAGGGATGACAATGTCATTTTTAACGGGAAGATCGGGCTTCATACTCATTCGCTCACTCCTTTTTTAGTTGAGCGTGCTTTCCTTGCTTGGCTTCCAACGACGTAGCAGCTCTTTGAATAAAAGTTCTTTAGGGTTTTCTTTGGGATGGCGGTCAATTTTTGAAGTAGCTTTTTCTACACACGAACGAACCGTTGCGTTATCACACACTGTGGTATCAATTTGATCGATTGATGGTATCAGGTTACGTTCAAGTGCTCGTTTAACCGCATGTTCGTGTAAAGATTCAACAAGAAGACCTTCGAGCATCGCAAAAAAATCGATGATATTTTCTTGGATTTCTTCTAGATCGCCAGCTTGTCCGGAAGCGATACTTTCTTTTTGAAGTTCTGCTTTGAGGCCTGACGCTAACGCTTTGTCGATAATTTTTTTTAATTTATCGGCATCATGGTCCATCAGCCACTGAAGCAGGCAGATTAATTCGTACGATAGTACAAATTGATTGTCTTGGTTCGATGAGAAGAATGAATTATCGTTCATGTGATAGACCTTTCTTTGGGATGCCTAATCTCTGTTGTTTATATTTACAATTTTTGCTGGTGTATTAAAACGTTTTTTCATACATGCTGCGCAAACGTGCTATCCGCTTGTCTACTGGTGGATGGGTTGAGAACATTGACATCATACCTTCACCTGAAAATGGATGAACAATAAAAAGTGATGCTGTACTTGCGGTACGCGAATCTCCCTCTTCTTGTGAGGTATGCGATGCGGCTGTATGGAGTTTTTCTAAAGCACTTGCGAGTGCCAACGGGTCGCCTGAGTAACGCGCACCGGTTTCATCGGCAAGATATTCACGTGAGCGTGAGATAGCAAGTTGAATGAGCATTGCTGCGATGGGCATCAGGATGGAAACGAGAATCATTACGATTGGATTTCCGCCCCGTTTGCGTTTTCCGTCTCCGCTCATTGCGCCCCAAAAAGCAGCATATTGCATCATGTGAGCAATGTAACCAATTGCGGCTGCAATGGTTGCTGCGATGGTGGAGATTAAAATGTCGCGGTTTTTTATGTGTGCAAGTTCATGTGCGAGTACGCCGCGTAGTTCGCCAGCGTCAAGTTTTTGTATGATGCCTGCAGTTATGGCAACAGATGAATGCTTGGGGTTCCTGCCGGTTGCAAAAGCGTTTGCCATGGGAGAGTCGATAAACCAGAGTTTTGGCATCGGTAAATTCATGGTGTGTGTCAGTTCTTCAACCGTTGCGTAGATTCTACTGTAGCGACTTTCATCAAGCGGTTGCGCGCCGTATATCATGAGTACAAGTTTGTCTGAAAAAAAATAAGCGAGCAGATTGAAGACAAGGGCCATGATGAGTGCGATTTGCAAGCCTGCTTGTCCACCAAAGAGTCCGCCCAATAATAAAAATAAAGCGCTGAGTGCTGTTAATAATACAGCGGTTTTGAGCCAATTTAAAAACATAGATGTTTCCCCCTAAAAATGTCTGTCTTATTCTTCGAATTCAATTTCCCAATCCTCAGCATTTAACGAATCGTTATCAGGTTCCGATTGTTTTTGCTGTGGCTGGACATGCTCTAAACGAGCTTCTTGTTTCAATTTCATGAGCGATCGTGCGCTTGCCTTCACCGCTTCTTTAGAGTTCTCTTGTTCCTCTTTGAGCTCCTTGCTGGTGTCATCGAACAATGCGTTCATTTTTTTCTGCATTTTGTCGATTTTTTCCTGCAATTTGAGCACCATTTCAACGCCGGCAAGGTTAACGCCGAGTTGATGTGTCAGATGGATAATTTGCTCTAATCGGTCTACGTCCTCCTCAGAAAACAAACGGGTGTTACCGTCTGATCTTTTTGGAGTAATTAAACCCTCTTTTTCATAGAGGCGAACGGTTTGCTGATGTATCGAAAACATCTTTGCTACCGCGGATATTGAATAAAAACCTTTTTGTCTCTTCATTGTCCTATTTTCCATATCTGATTCATCACACCTGAGCATAACCACGACGGTTTTGAAAACCCTTTGTAGGTCGAATGATGCGATTGCCTTAAATATATGATACCATACTTTTTGTGACAAATCATGTCCTTACCCCCTGTTTTTAGGGAAAATCTGTAGGCGGGAAGGTTATAAGGGTGGATTCTTATTGATTATATGCTTGTGGGGATACAATGCAAAAAGAGCTTTATGTCGTTGGGTTATGTGTGTTGGCAGGGGCTATGGATCTTTGTGGGGCTGGCCGAACCGTGGAAGAATTACAGGTTTATCTTAAAAAAGAGACTATTGGCGGTACCGTGTTTGAGTACCGGGAAGATTTAGCCGATGGAACAAGGAAAGAGACCTGGGCTATTAATGGGCGGCCTGTGACTGCCTACGACTATGAAAACGCCGTTTTAGAAGCTGAAAAGGAGCTACGCAGGCAGGAACGCCATGCAGAGCTAGAACGCAGAAGGGCGCGCCAGGAAGCGCAGTTGAATGCTGTGCGAGATCTGCAAAAAAAATTGGTTCGTTTGAATGTTGAGCAGGTAGACGCTGTGCTTGCTCGTTGTAAAGACCCTCGGCTTGCCCCGTTTTTACAGTTTGGAGCACGGGGAGAGCTTTCCAAGGCTGAATTTGATGCGATTCCAGGCATCCTGGAATCGGCCAAAAGGCTGTTGAGTGCGGCTGATGATGACAGTATCAGTTTACTGAAAGCTGCGCTTGCAAAGCTTGAGGCCTTGCCTGACCGGCTGGATGGGTTGATTCAGGTGTCTATTGACCATGCGATCAAGCATTGTGACGATACTAAGATGCTGAAGGAGCTTTTGGGAATGGCGCCACTGGGTTAAATGGTCTGATGTATCGATCTATTGCTTGAATCGGTATATTAATGTTTCCATTTTATTGATTATCATTTTTTCTTTGTTCGTTTCCGTTTCGTATCATTCGCCGGCTTGTGCCATGTGGTCTTGGACCAAGGCGAAGGCTTTGTCGTTAATTGGTTGGGACAAGGGGGTCTCGGTCAGTGATCACGGGGATTTTAGTTTTGACACCAAAGACATTGATTCTGACCCTGAGATGACGCTTTTTGTAAAGCAACAGGTTCAGCAAGAGAAAGAAAATGCACAAAAAATTTCACTAAAAAAAATCAAGGTTGGCGATAATGAAGTTGAATTTCAAGTAGTAATCTACAAGGGTAAAGAGCTTGCTCAGCTTCCGGTTAAGGATCAATTTGAGACTGACGGCGGAGGTGGTGCAAGTTGTGGGTATCAAACGCTTAAAAATGGATTTGAAACTGTGTTGGCACTTTCAGGCAAAGACGTTCCGAATTTTCTCAAAGATTATGTTCTTGATGAGCAGTGGATTGAACAGCGAAATCAGCATCTTAAGGTAACGTTTAAAGATCCAGGGTTGATCAAACAATTATTTGGCGAGTGTGGTTCATGGCGACGTGCGGTGCTGTATGAAAGAACTCTGACACGGTTGCGCACGGAGTTGAGTAAAGACTGGAAAAAGGCATTGCGTAATGTGAAGCAGTTACCCTTTATGGATGAACAGAGGGTGCGTAATTTCTATGGTAATGTTGTGCACAGCAACAGTCTGCACAAGAGGTACTTGATGGAAAGTTGTCGGATGAGCCATTGATGGTACGTTTGCTTAAAAGAGCACACGCAATATGTGACGCGAAAAGTTCAGATGATATTCAGGCCTACTATTTATTGTCAGAACAAAAAAAGACCAAAGAAGATTTAATAAAAGATCTGTGTACCAAAGAAATGCTTGAAACCTGTGTTGATGTGAGCAAGGTTGTTATACCACAGGAGCCAGGATTCCATGTAACTGATTGGGAATGGCTTGATGGTGACCACATGAAAATGCTTATTGCGCGGGAGCGTGATGGGATGCTCAAAGGTGTAAGTACTATGAACGTTATGGTATACGATGATCTTTCAAACCTTGGATCTGAGTTTGATTCAAATAAAGAGTTGTTTGATGATGCTGTTCAAAAAACAGTACAAGATCCTGAACATAAAGTTTTATTTTGTATAGGGACGATGCAAAATAATAAAAAACAGGGTGGATCGGTAACTGGCTCGATGGGGCACTGGTTTACGTTGGTTTGGGCACAAGATCGTAATTATGTTATGGACTCATTACATGATAAAAATCGTCTTGAAGATGAAAGAGTGATAAAGATCCTGGGTGTGTTTGAAGCGCGTAGAGCTGAGTTGATGAAAAAATAAAAATATTTGTCGAGCAGAGAAATGTAAGAAAGGGTGTCACATCGACACCCTTTCTTGTTTGATGTACTTGGAAAAAACGCTTCTTTATTCTGTCGAGGGGTGTATTTTGTTTATATTTTCTAGAGAAGAAGATTTTGTTCTTAATCGTTGTGCAAATGTGAATCTTTGTCGTAAAAGATTTATCTTCACTGTTGTTTCTATGCTGAGTGGATTGTTGGAGTTGACCTCGTTTTTTACGAGGTTGAATTGATTCAGCACCGTAGCAATGTTGTTTGTAATTTGTGTAAAATCAATATTGTTTTTTTTGTCCTCGAATGTGTTTTCGGTCCAAATTTTGATTTGTTCTTCAAGCGTGGGGAGTTGTTGTTTGATCTTATAAAATGTTGGCGTTTGCTGACTGATGATTATTGGGGTGATTTTATTCTGTTTTTCTTTACACCAGCTAAAGCAGCACGTAGTATGAAATGGCATAAGCACGAACAGTACAAATAAACTAATACTATACTGAGATTTCTGCTTCATAATACAACCTTTCTCTTTGTTAGACGTTAAATCGAATAACAATAATGTCGCCGTCTTGTACCAAATAATCCTGGCCTTCTTTGTGAATCTTGCCCAAGTCTTTGAGTTTCGCTTCACTACCGAATTCAAACAGGTCTTTGGCGTTAAACACCTCTGCACAGATAAATCCTCGTTCAAGATCTGAGTGAATTTCTCCGCCAGCTTTTCGTACCGTGGTGCCTTTGAGAATTGGCCAGGCATGAATTTCTTTTGGCCCGCAGGTAAAGAAGGTGATAAGGCCCAAGTGCTCATAAGTTTTTTGAATAATCACGTCCAAAGTTTTTTGTTTCAGCCCGATCATATCCATCATGTCTTGTGCGTCTGTGTCGCTCAGTTGTGACAATTCACCCTCAACTTTTGCTGATACCGGAATTACTTTTGCTGCTCCAAATTGTTTGACCAGCGCTTGGTAGTGCGAGTTGTTTTTGTACGCATCGCCTTCAATCTCATTTTCTGCAATATTGGCAATAATTAAAGAGTTTTTGCTGCTCAGCATCGGCACTGTTTGTACGGTGGCAGCGGCGATCAGTTTTTTAAGCGCTTGTTCATCGCCTGCGTTTAATGCCTGTTGTGCTGCGGTGAGCAGTTGTAGTTCGGCATCAAGATCTTTGAGCTCTGCAGGTTTGCCTTGGGCACCCTTGCGCAGTTGCCCGACTTTGATGATTCGTTTTTCAACCGACTCCAAATCCTTGAGCATCAATTCAGCGACAATAATTTCATAGTCGCTAATTGGGTCAAGCTTGGTGGAGGTATGAATAATATTGGCATCTTCAAAGCAGCGCAGCACGTGCAAAATGAGGTCAACTTCACGAATATGACTTAAAAAGGTATTACCCAAACCTTCACCTTGGGCAGCGCCTTTAACGAGTCCGGCAATGTCTACAAATTTGACCGTTCCTGGAATAAGAGTTCCAGATTTAAAGGCGACCCTCAGCTTTTCCATGCGGTCATCGGGGACTTCTGTAATGGCTACATGGGGGTCAATGGTGCAAAACGGGTAGTTTTCTGCAGGTACAGATGACTTTGTTAATGCGTTAAAGAGCGTTGATTTGCCAACGTTGGGCAACCCAACAAGGCCAGCTTGGATACTCATGTTCAATTCTTTCCTGAATGATATCGATATGGTGGTGTCTGTATGACTCTTCTAGTCTGCTTGAAAAACCTTATTTATTCAACGAGAGGTTGAATTGTTGCGATTTTTGGCCGTAGCGTGCTAGAACTGAGGTGGTAGTAAGGTCAGGTGTGGTGGGGGATTCTTTATAGGAAAGGAAGAGGGTGATGGATGTGCTCTTTTTTATCTCGGTACTTTCGTTATGGTTGATATCGATAAGTGCAATGAAATGGGGACTTGAGGCCCTGTTTTCTTTGCAGATGTTGCAGGTGAGGCCGCATGTTATTAAACAGATTAATATCTGGAGTGCGGTGGTTTTATTTTGTGGGGCGCTCATAGGTTTTTTTTATTTGATTTTTTTGCAACCCGTTTATCAAGAAGGGTTTGTGGCTGGATTAGCATTCTATTTTATGATTATGTACTCTTTAGCATTTGTTTTAGGTGGGGTGTCTTTTATATGGGATGCAGTCTCAACAAATGATACGCACATGAAGGCCATGAGGAAGATGAGCGTATCGTTTGTTATTGGTATTTTGGGGCTGGTATGTATTTTGGGTTCATTTTCTAGGCTCATGTCTCTTGGGCCCATTATTATGTCTGTTGTTTTGTTGGCATTTTTTGGAGCTTTGAATCGTGGGCTTAATGGCATAGGGTATGTTTTGCTTCCGGCGCAAGCTGTTCTTGGCAAGGTTGTGAGGATGCTATCGTTCATTGCGGGTTTCCTTATCTTTATAGCACCAATTGTTTTTGTGATAGGTGAGCTTTTATAGGAAGGAACGGAATGTCCTCATTTATAGTGGTCCCGTTATTGCTCGGTTTTATTGAAATGGCGACTATGCACTGGGGCCTTGAAGCCTTTTTTGCTTGGCAGCGCATGCAGGTGCGGCCACGGCTTGCATGGTGGCTTAAAATACTGATAACACTTTTTGGTTGTGGTGGATTGATTGCTGTTCTTTTTGCCCTCACGAAATATCAGGGCGGGCAACCGATGGTGGACCCTTTTTCCTATATTTTTATGGTGGCCCATCTACCGGTCACACTGGGAGCGTTGGTTTGGGGTATGGATGCCGTTGGTTTTAAAAAGCTTTTTACGCTGACCATGAAACTTTTACGATTGTGTACGCTTGTGGCAATTCCGGTGGGCCTCGTGTTGTGTTGCGTTGTTGGGCCACTGGAAAGAGTTTTTTTGAATATTCTTTTGGTGTCTATTGTGTTCATGATTCCAGGTGCCGTGAATTGGGGGCTTGCATTGTTTGGGTATACTTTATTAAAGCCTCGTTTTTTTATGGTACGCATGCTGAGGTTTGTGACAAGTGCGGCAGTGATTTTTTTATTGGCGTGTATTGGTTCCGTGGGTCTTTTGATTGCCCCGGGATTGATTGTTAGTTGGTTAATGCGTGGATAATGTGTAAGTACTGTGTGATCCAGAGCCATCATTTTATTTCACAATGCAAACTATTGCATCGTAAAAAACTTTATGCTAGGACTAACCTATTGGTATGAGGTATCGTTTTAATTCTTTTTAAGGAGAGAACTATGCACGGTTTTTTGGGTTTGATCGTTTGGGTGTTGGTCATTATCGGAGCACTCAACTGGGGTCTTGATGCGTTTGGTTATAATCTTTTCAGGATGAAGCCTTTTGCTAATATGCCTCAACTTGTTATGGTCATCAAAGTGCTCGTTGGCATTGCGGGTGTTATAAGCTTATTTTATTTTTTGAGCAAATTGGGCACCGTTTAATCTTTTTTTAAGGAGAGATGATGAAAGGTTTCATTGGAATGTTGGTCTGGTTGTTGGCAAGTATCGGTGCATTGAACTGGGGACTTGTAGCATTGAAAAAGGGTTTATTTGAGATGGCCCCTTTTGTTACCAGGCCTGAAGTTGTTTATTGGACTGAAATAGCTATTGGTATTGCCGGTCTTATAAGCTTGGTACTCTTTTTTGGCTCCTTGTTTCACAAACATTCTTGTGAGTGCTGTAAGAAATAATATACGTTTTTGGTTACTTGAAAAAAGTCTCTCTTTTCATCCTCGATAGACATATGCGTCTTGGTTGCTGCGTCGCAACCAAGACGCTTTTTTTAGTGCATGTACCATTAAGGTTATTGTATCGTAAGATAATTTATTTGTGATCGTATATTTTTAAGCCTTTTTTTACTCAATGTTTCAACTTGGCAGATATATTTTATTCAGTGGGGCATGAATGCTGTTTTTATAAAATGGTATTTTTCTGCGCATTTTTTCTTTGTGTGGCTTATGGATGCGCGAGCCGGCGTGCAGGATTTATGAAGAGCGTTGAATTTGGTCTTTTGATTTTTTTATACTGCCAGCAGGTGTTTTATCGGTTGTTGCATAAAGGAGGCTTTTTGATGATGTACAAAAAACTGATTTTGGTTGGTTGTTGCTTATGTGTTGTAAGTGGGATGGTCTAGGGGATGAATGAACGTACCAAGTTCTATCTTACATTTGATAATCAAAAGATAGCGATTACAAAAAAAGGCCTCGAGTTATCTGAGATGTTGCATGAATGGGTTTATATGCAGCATGATGATGAGAGATATTTTAATGCAACCACCAATGAATATGTTATTCCATTAACGTCTGTACCTGCTCTGGCACAGGCAAAAATTGATGATATACGCCGATTTGCTCAGGTGTGCGATGGTGTATTGCCACTTGATGAAATTGAAACGCTTGATCTGGTACCATTAATTGTTTTGGCCGATTTCTATAGGGCAACGCGGGTTGAGTCTCTGTTGTTCAAGCCAACGAGGCTGAAAGAAAGAGAGGGATGGGAAAGGATTGGTCGGATTCTTGAAAAAAAGACTGTCATCAAACCAGGAACGCTCAAAACAATACTGACACATGATCCACGTCGTGATGTTCTGTGTAGCCTTCAGCAGGAATTAATACAGAGATTTTTGAAGAATACAAAGGGGCACTATAGTACATTTTGTCAGGGGACGGGGTTGCTATGGACTATGATACAGCGTTTACCAGGGCATGTTTTGAATGAGTTGAAAGAGAGTATTTTTATTGAACAGCAAACTCCGATACAACTCGGGGTGAATAATCATAATATTAGTGTTCTTGCAAAGTTGTCTGGAGGGCTGTTGGCAGTGGGCTTGATGGATAAGCAAGCTATGATGATTATTGATCTGAATGATTATACGAAAAAACCTCTTGAGATTAAATTGTCTGATTATGTTTATTCCTTTGCTGTGTCGCCAGATAATATTTTATTTGTGGGACTTGGCGATGGTGCAATAGAGGCCTGGAATACGCAAGATTTTAAACAAAAACCGACACGTTGGATTGCGCATACAGGGGCTTCTCGCAATACTGTTTTATCCTTGTTGGTTTTGTCGAATAACAAATTGGTATCGGGGTCAATGGATGGAGCGCTCAAATTATGGGATTTTCAGAAGGTGGGGCAACCACCGGTTGTACTGCGAGGGCATAAAGGCGCTGTTTGTGCATTAGCGGAATTGTCAGGAGACCTTTTTGTATCGGCGGCCTTTGATGCAATGGTGAGAGGTTGGGATCAGAGTTCTTTTAAGAAAGATCATGCAGAAGCGCAAGCTGAGAAATTGAACATTAATGTGAGAGCGATGGTGGCTTTACCGGATGATAGATTGGCTGTAGGGACTCAGGCGGGAGAGGTGAGTATCTATGATTTTCATGATTTAAAAAAGGCGCCTGTGAAAATTGGTGCGAATGGAGAGTTTATTTATGCGGTATCTATAGTTGCCGAAAAAATGTTGGCAGTGGGTGATCATGCCGGTGTTGTTAGGCTGTGGGATATGGATAATCTGCCTAAAAAACCTATAAAATTATCATGCAGTCGCGAGAAAGCTTATGTTTCTAGTATTCAGTCTTTGCCTGATGGATTTATGATGACGGGTCTGAGTTTACCAGCTCAAGGCGGGTTAGATAAGCAACCACGTGTAGCACATCCACTGCTTTTGTGGGATTTGTTTACAGGCTTAACGTTTGAACAAACGGCATTGGTGTTGGCTGTTCGGGAGGATGTGCCATCTTTAAAGTCAAAAGTTAAAAATCTTATTACATCACGCCATGATATCTATGACTTGATATTTAACGATGATCGTTTGGTGACATTGTTTGCATCTTTGCCTGACCATGAGATTCAAGAGCTCAAAAAAATGAAAGGTCCTGGTATTGTGCAACCCAAGATGGTGAGAGCGACGATTAAAAGGTTGCTTGATGGAGTGGAAAATGATTTTAAGCGTCAAAAAGAATCACAACAAGCCTTTGAAAATTATGAAGAGCGCTTAGATACCGTTGGAAACTTGTTTCATATTCTTGACGCGAAACTTGATGATTGGTCAGATCCATTAATCACACAATACAGTACCGTGTATCATGCAATTAAGAATGATACGAAGAACGAAAAAGAATAATAAAGAAGCATGCTGAGTTATTATATTTTATTGGAGCGAACATGAAGAAATTATTGGTTGTATTGAGTTTATTGAGTTGTGTTGGTGGTGCGTGGGGAATGGAGGGAGAGCGGAAGAAACCAACGGTCTATTATGCTGGGCTTGCTGTTGAGCTTATAGAGATTCCTGCACAGGTGATTGAGTTGTCACGAATCATGCGTGATATTGTGCGCAAGCAAGAATTGATGAATGCAAAAAGGTTTGAAGTTGGTGATAAAATTCGCGTGGTACTGCCGCTTGATGCGTGGTTGGGAGCAATCAAAAACAGCGATCATGCGCTGCGCTTATTTATTGAATGTAGTGCTGGAAAAAAAGATGTTCAGATATTGTCACAAGAAGATCTGTTTGATGTGATTCTTGTAGCAGATGCCTTGGTAGCAACAAAGAGTGAGGAAGAAAATTTTACGCCGCGCAAAGACATGCTTGAGGTGTTATTGCAAGAATTGGCTGTACGAATAAAAAAGATGCTGAATGATAAAGAATGGGTGCGTGATTTTTTGAATGGAAAAGGGTTGTTGCGTGAGGTGCTGCAGAAGTTGCCACCATCGGTGCAGGATGAGTTAATAAGGCGATCGGTTGGGTTGAGTGAGTTGTTTATGGTGCCTGTGGTACTGTATGGTCATACAGGTTTGGTTCGCTCATTACTAGAGCTCGGAGATGGTCGGTTGGCCTCGGGATCTTGGGATAAAACGATCATTATTTGGAAGAAGGGGCCTGATGGAAAGTTTACGCAGGAGCAGGTGCTGCGTGGGCATGAAGATTCGGTTAGCTCATTACTAGAGCTCGGAGATGGTCGGTTGGCCTCAGGATCTGGGGATGAAACGATCATTATATGGAAGAAGGGGCCTGATGGGAAGTTTACGCAGGAGCAGGTGCTGCGTGGCCATAAAGAGGAGGTTTACTTTTTACTAGAGCTCAGAGATGGTCGATTGGCCTCGGGATCTAGGGATAAAACCATTAGGATTTGGGATATAACACCGAAAATATTTGCACAGAGTGTTGTGGTGAGTATGTTTGCTAGTGGGCCGGAACTGTTTGAGCTTAAGCAAAGTTTTTCTGCCAAGATGAAAACTTATTTTGTGAAAACCAATCCAGTTGTTCAGCAGACAACACAAGAGGAAGAGTGGTACAAAAAACTGTTTGCAGATGAATTTGTATTGAATACTTTTGCATCACTACCTGAAGCGTCATTGCACCAGATAATAGAGCTGAAAGGCAGCAAGGTGGTGCGTATTGCACTTGAGATGTTGCTTGACGGAATTAGGGAAGATATGGAAGAAGAAGAGTATATAGAGCAGCACAAAACTGAATTGGCAAAGCGATTTGAGGTTGTGTTGCGCTTACTAAAATCCTTGAACTTGAGTGAAAAAGACTGGGCACTGGACCCGCTGGTTGGTTACTACAAAGACGCACAATCTTATGCGGTTCGTATGCCCGCATTGCGGGAAGAGGCCAAGAAGCATGAAAAGAATGAGAAGCTAGAGAAGAAGTCGCTTAAAGAAGAAGAGATTGAGATAAAGGAAGAGGAATCAGAGAAAAAGTAGCACGTTTTTTTTAGTGATGAGCACGTCAGAAGGGGCCGGATTTCCCGGCCCCAATTTTTTAGAGAGATGTATACTTATTGAGCGTCAACGTCGATAGGTCCATCACCTTTTGGTGTGTCATCTTTTTGTTGATCGCTTGTGTTTGCTGATTGAGCTTGTTCTTGTTGTTGTTTGTACATGATCTCGCCGATTTTTGATGAAGCTTGCATCAATTCATCAGTTGCTTTGGTGAGTTCTTCACCATTGGTTTCATGTTCTTTAAGTGCTGTTTTAGCTTTTTCAATGGCAAGTTCGATGTTTTTGACATCATCTTCAGTCAGCTTGTCTTTATATTCTTTGAGTGACTTTTCTGATTGGAAGATGGTGCTGTCTAAGCGGTTACGCTTTTCAACCAATTCTTTGGCTTGCTTGTCTTCAGCTTCGTGCGCTTTGGCTTCTTGTACCATGCGCTCAATTTCAGCTTCAGAAAGGCCGCTGCTGTTGGTAATGGTAATGCGTTGTTCTTTGTTCGTTGCTTTGTCTTTTGCGGTGACGTGGACGATGCCGTTTGCATCGATGTCAAAAGAGACTTCAACTTGAGGAACGCCGCGTGGTGCTGGTGGTATGCCATCAAGACGGAACTGCCCGAGTACTTTATTGTCTTTGGCAAACTCACGCTCACCTTGGCAGACTTTGATGTCCACTGCGGTTTGGTTGTCGTCTGCTGTTGAAAAGACCTGTGATTTCTTGGTTGGAATTGCGGTGTTGCGTTCGATGAGCTTGGTCATCACGCCGCCGTACGTTTCGATACCCAATGAAAGTGGGGTAACGTCTAACAAGAGGACGTCGGTAACATCGCCTGAAAGAACCCCGCCTTGAATTGCTGCGCCTGCGGCAACAACTTCATCGGGGTTAACTGAGCGGTTTGGTTCTTTTTCAAAAAACTCTTTAACCAGTTGTTGTACTTTTGGCATACGGGTTGAACCACCAACCAATAATACTTCGTCGATTTGGCTTTTGCTGACTTTTGCATCGGCAATAGCTTTTTTGCAGGGCTCAATAAGACGGTCAAAGATTGTGCTGCACAAAGCTTCAAGTTTTGCGCGGGAGATTTTGATGTTTAAGTGTTTTGGGCCGGACGCGGTTGCGGTGAGGTACGGAAGATTGATTTCCGTTTCATGCATTGTTGAAAGTTCAATCTTTGCTTTTTCAGCTGCTTCTTTGAGACGTTGGAGCGCCATGCTGTCGGTTGTCAGATCGATGCCATGTTCTTTTTTGAATTCGTCGACTAAGTAACGAATTAAGAGTTGGTCGATGTCGTCACCGCCTAAGTGTGTGTCGCCGTTGGTTGATTTTACTTCAACAACGCCGTCGCTGATTTCAAGAATTGAGATGTCGAAGGTTCCGCCACCAAAGTCGAATACGGCAATGGTTCCGCTCTTTTTTTTGTCGGCGCCATAGGCGAGCGCGGCTGCGGTTGGTTCGTTGATGATACGTTTAACGTCGAGTCCGGCGATTTTGCCTGCGTTTTTTGTGGCTTGGCGTTGTGCGTCATTGAAGTATGCAGGAACGGTGATAACCGCGGCATCAATTTTTTGACCAAGATAATTTTCAGCTGTTTGTTTGAGATCGCTCAAGACGGCTGCTGAAATTTCTTCTGGAGAGAGTTCTTTGCCTTGAACCAGAATGGCTATGTCGCCATTGGCTTTTTTGATTACGTTGTACGGGAGATGTTTGAATTCATTGACCATGTCATCATATTTGCGGCCGATGAAACGTTTTGCTGAGAAAATGGTGTTTTCTGGGTTGGTTACGGCTTGGCGTTTTGCCAAGATGCCGACCAAGCGCTGACCATCTTTGGTGAATGCAACGATAGAAGGGGTTATGTTTGAACCTTCTTTATTTGGAATAACTTTGGCTACGCCGCCTTCCATGAATGCGACGACCGAGTTGGTTGTACCAAGGTCAATTCCTATGATCTTTTGTGCCATAGTAAGGGTCCCTTTATAATGATTTAACTCTAAAAATTGATTATTTTCTTTAATGCGCTTTATGAGGTCTATTACTAGGAAACAGTATAGTCTTGGTGAGTGCCGTGTCAATACTGGACTAAAAAAATCTTAGTCCAGTATGCTCATATTTTATTATGTTCCTTTGGAAGGTTCATGGGAGGGATACTTTGGGCCCGGGGGAGGGAGGCTTGGGAAGCACCTAGAGATGCATTGTGGTGATTATTTTTGTCATAAACAGCTGCTTTGTCCGATAATTATTCTCTTATATCAATTATTCTTTCTTCTGGCGGCCCTAGATCGTTCTCGCTGCAGCTCCTTTTTTGCGCGCCTGCGACCGCTGCGGCCTTTTTTAGGTGCCTTATTTTATTGATTGGTTCGTTGGATGGCTCGGATTGATTTCCTGTGGGGCAGTTTGGTGTGATTGTGGGCTTTCGATTTATTAATGATAAGCGTCATTCGGAGGCGTTTATTAAAAGAGTCGCGGGCGCCTTTTTGTGGTGAGGTGGGAGAGAATTTTTATGGAAAAAGGAGATTTTCGCCTCCGTCCTTCACCCCCATCTCCTTTACCACGCGGGTTTGAACCGGGGGGCACGGGCATGATGGGGAAACGGAGGAGATGAGGTCTCGACTACGTTAAATATAAGAGGAAGAGGAGAAGAACAAAATATAAGCGTCGTATAAGGAACTTATTAAGATTCTCTTGGGGGGGGTAATTCAATATAACTTCCTCACTACTCTCCTTTAAAGGGTAAGAGGGTGATAAGAGTTAGGTGCGACGTAGGCGTAAAGACAAGTGAGGGTAAAGGTAAAATTCTCATTATCGAGGCGTATACGTACACTCACGCAAAAACGAACCAACCGCACGTCATGTGCGTAAAGATTAAAAGGTTATGAACCAATCAACGGTTAAAAATGGTTCTTGAGGGTTTTGGTTTTTTGTTCTTGATTATAAAATCACCTGAAAGAGGGATCGCAGCCGCCCCTGAGCTTGCGTTGCTGCTTTTTTTGTCTGCATTTGTTTTCTTAAGCGATCGGTTATACTCAAGATTATGAAAACCCTACAAGAACTGAGCCATTTTTTGACCTGTACATTGCGCTGGCTTTCCTTTGAAGCGATCGCCTATCAACTTTTACTGCTTGCCCATCAGCTGGTTTTGTTTCGTGTAACTGACTGTGCGACTTATGGACTCATTGGTGCTACCTTCTCGCTCGTGTTCTTGGTGGTTGGCCTTGTTGATTGCGGATTTGAGATGTCGATCAGTCCATTTTTTGCAACGCTGTGCAGCAGTAAGAAAGCATTGCGACGATTTGTGTACCTTCAGTTGCTCCCCGGATTGACTCTATGGTTTGTGATCACTGTTGTGATGTTTGTGGTTAAATCAACAGTATCAACGATGAGTTTTCCGCTCTTTTTTGTCCTGTCGGCCCTCGTTCTTGTTGAAACGATAAAAAAGCCAGCGCGTACTTTAATGCACCTTGCGTTTTTAAATAAAGCGGTTGCGCTGATTGAAGTGGGAACGGTTCTTGTGTATATCGCATCGGTCTGGGTGGGTTATGGTTGTGGTTACTCAATTGGACTACCGCTTATTTTTATTTTGATGTTCATTACGTCATTAGTTTCGCTCCTTTTAATGATTGGTATGTTATACCGGTTTACGGCAACGTTACCTGATGGTACGGCTCCTTATATTGCCGGCTCACGAATCATCAAGCTGAGGGCATTCAATTACATGAATTTTTTGAGCCATCTTTTTTTCTCTAGTAATTTTTTGATTCCCTTTTTTGCATTTCAGTTTGGGCTTGCTTATGCCGGCGTGTTAAAGTTGATGAGCTATATCGCCTACAGTATCACTACTGTGGTGCGAAAAATTTTTGGTCTCACCAGTGACGCGCTTTTTGCCCAGGCACAAGGCATGACCATTGAGGCACGGCGAAGAGTGTTTTTGCAGCTCACTGAGAAGCTCCATGCAGTGGTCTATGGAATTGTGATTTTTTTTGCAGTGAATTACAGCAAGATTGTTGCGCATAAGAGTATTGTTTGCGCTGAGCAACATTCTGGTCCGATTATGTACCTTTTTTTGCTCATATGTTTTTCAGAGACGTTATTTATTGCGTATGAAAAATTTTATATCACGCATGAACGTGCAGGGCGACTTCTTCTTTTTAACTTCATCATGATGGCGTTGACCTATGGTGTTATCTTTTTGTCATCATATTTGTCACTCATTGGTATTTTGTGTGCGCTTGTTGTTGTGCGGGTTGGAATGTTTGTGGCGCTTGGAATTGTTTCATTTTTTACCTGGCGCATACGGCCGCACGTCACTATGCGGCCGCAGTATTTTGCAATTGCCTTAGGTATTGCTTATTGTTTCTTTATTGTTTTTGAAAAAAGTCGGTAGTTTTTTGGCACCAACGGCAACTTGATAGATGAAGGCGCATTCTAAAACAATTGCTGCAATTGCCATCGGCGGAAGCCACCAATACTTAATAATCCACTCTTTCCACGTTAACGTTCCGGTTGTTATTTCATATTTTTCAAGCAGCTTAGGGATTTGGATGGTCAACTTTTCTATAATGCTGAGCAATTCAAATGCTTGTAGGCTGGCAATATTGCCAAATAATAACGCAATTGTGTCAATGGTAAGACTTTTAGTGGGTTGTTCTGTTGTTTGCAAAAGTGGCGAACAGGCGGTGTAAATAGTTTTGTAGATTTTAAGAATAAGAATTGCGACCTCTTTCAGATAGGTCAATGTAACCTTCGTCTGGCCGTTTTGCATGTTTGCCCAGAGTGTAATGAAGGGCTGAAGGCTTTTGTTGGTTTCTATTAACTCTTTACATCGATTAATATCTTCATAGGTAAACGGTGTTTCTTCATTAAATATTGTGCATGTTAGGCCTCCCATGTGCGCGCAGAGCTTAGGAAATATGCCTCGCTGATCAAGTTGTGTTATAAGAACAACTGCTTTTTCAAGGCGTTTTAACATAAATGCTTGTAAAATTTCCTCTGGCGCGTCTTGTGCAGGGAACTCAGAGCACAGTGCTTGTTTCGGTACGCAGAGGCCAAAAGCAAGAACTGATAACAGGAAAAAGCGTGACTTCATGAGATTCCCCTTTTATTTTGATGACCATTTTTTTTGAGCTTCTTTGACTATTCGTTTGATGGTATCATCGGCGGCATCTGTTATAGCAATTTCATAAGCTGTGTTGCCGTCTCCATTTTTTAAGGTGTAATCAATGTACTGCCCCCAGTTGTTGAGCAGCATGCTTACCAATTCGACATTTCTTAATTCAATGGCCCGCATCAACGGTGTAGTTCCTTGTTTGTTTTGCATATTAAATTGGACGCGAATGTTTTTTGGGTTGGTTCCTACCAGCGTGGCAATACATTCTTTTTGGTCTGCAAGTGGAATATCAACATTCCATACAACGGTGTATAAAGGGGTGTTTTTATTGTCATTTAATGAATAAGGGAGCGCGCCACGTTGAATTAAAAGCTTTACAACGTCAACATAGCCGTTTAAACAGGCATAATGAAGTGCTGTGTTGCCTGCTTCTATTGGTGCATCATCAGCAAGATTTGCGTGAGCTTCGATGTTTGCTCCTGCATCAAGGAGCTGTGCAACAATATCAGTTTTTCCTTGGGCAGCAGCTCCAATCAATGGAGTTGCTCCTTTATCATTATGCTGTTCAAGCGGTTCTTTCCGCGCAAGAGCATTATTGATCTCTTCAGGCTGTATGTTTGATTTCCATATAAATTCGGGAAAAAGATAAAACATAGAAAAAACCATAATGAGAAAAAGAGAGAATTTAACTCCCATTGCCAGAAAAAATAACCATGAATATTTCATGACTCGCCCTTTTTCAAATAATAATGTACTGAAGTAATCTGCTTTTACCTTAATAAAAGAGAAGGTGAATATTCAACGATTAGATGGAAGCTGCCTTGTAGTCCCCTGTTTTTGGGCTGCGGCGGTGAAATATAATTTGATGCTGATGGCTCAATCTGAGTCGATGTATAACGGAGATTCCATTAATTTTGGATGACGGTATACTGGGGGTACGAGTAAAGCCTGTTCTGGTTGAGCTCTCCCGTACGGGAAAGGGTTGCTCATGTTCTCTCTTGGAGATAGAGTGGTTTATCCTGGACATGGAGTTGCTCAGATCAGCCGCGTTGTGGATAAGATTATAGCTGGAGGAGTTGTTCGTTTTTTTGAGCTAGAATTTATCAACAAAGGCATGACCATTTTGGTTCCAACGAATAATCTTTCTACTATTGGATTGCGGCGTTTGAGTAGCACGGAGAGTATTGATAGTGCTTTTGCTGTTTTAGCCAAGCCAGCAACCGTTTGTAAAGACTCATTGTTGAGTAATTGGAATAAACGAAGCAAAAACTATCAATGCAAACTGAGGACTGGGGATTTGATTGAAATTTGCGGAATATATCGTGACCTTAACCACTTAGCTGCTCGCAAGGAACTTTCTTTTGGTGAGAAAAATCTTTTACAGCAAACAGAGGCTCTTTTAGTAGAAGAGATATCGCTCGTAAAAGACGTTGAAGTGGAAAAGACAATGGCGCATTTGCGGTCATTGTTTTTGGGGTCGCTGGCCGCATCACGTGAGCATTCAATTTAAAATATATCGGTAGTGACTTTTAATTATGTCTAGAGTTGAGGAGCCTTCTTTGTTTGGCTCCTTATTTTTAATGTATGAACACACAAAAAAAACCTTTTGTTCTTATTATTTTTGGCCCGACGGGCGTTGGAAAAACGGATCTTTCACTTGAAATTGCTCGGCATATTGATGCTGAGATTATCAATGGTGATACCGGTCAGTTTTATACATCGCTCAGCGTTGGGACTGCAAAGCCAGACTGGAAACATGAGTCTGTGCCGCATCATCTTTTTGATATTATTGATGAGCCTAAAAATATTACTGTTGTTGAGTATCGCAAACTTTTGGTTGATCAGGTCAAAGATACGTGGAATCGAAAAAAGCTTCCCATTATTGTCGGCGGCTCTGGTTTTTATTTAAAATCGATCTTTTTCCCTCCGCGCGTGTGTGTAACGCCAGGTGAATTTGAAACACCTACTCCTGACGAGCAATTGTGGCAAGCGTTGCATGCAATCGATCCTCAACGTGCTGAGCAGCTTAGTCCCCAGGATTATTATAGGTTGCGGAGAGCGTTGGCTATCTGGCATGAAACAGGGAAGAGGCCATCGGAGTGTCAACCTTTGTTTGATCCACCGTTTCGTTTCCATATCATTTATCTGACTCGTGAGCGTGAGGATTTGTATCAACGAATTAATGAAAGAACACAGTCTATGGTTCAGGCTGGATGGCTGGATGAAGTCCGGGCTCTTGCAGGGACAGAATGGGAACCGTTTTTGTATGAAAAAAAAATTATAGGTTACGATGTGTTGTTGAATTTTTTGAAAAGCGATCAGCCGGAATTATGGTTGGATCGAGCCATTGAGATTATTCAACAACGCACACGACAGTACGCTAAGCGACAAGAAACATTTTGGAAAAGTTTTGAGCGCCAGCTGAATTCCGCAGCTCAAGCTTGTTATGGCGGGGAATCTTCTGATTATGCGCAACTGATTAACTTGACATTATCCGACCGTGCTTTATACATAACACAAGTGCTGAAAAGGTTAGTGGTTCTCATTGGATAACATATGAATAATTCAAAAAATAACGATGTCCAACACAATAATGATCAACAATTGAGTGGTCAAAATTCGTGTCAGTGTAGTGACAAAAGCGGTGTTTTTTTGACGAGCCGGCGCGTGAGTTGGTTGGTTTCTCTGATTGTTCTTTTTTGCTTTTTTATTTTTATCGCCGGATATTTTTTTGGAAAAAAGAATGCCGTTGAAAAGTTTTATCATAAAATAGAACAGGATTCTTTTGCCGATCATATTTATTATTCAATGTGTTCGATGTATGACAAGGGAAGCACTGAAAATAATAATGGCGGGGGCACTGAAGCTCCAATACTAGACACTGAAGGTGAAGATGCAGGAAAATCACCCGCTTTGGCCTCGGTGCCAGTTACGCAAGTACAGGGTGCGCAACCTCAAGCGCCAGCATCAAACACAAAAAAAATAATTGCGGCAGAAAATCAAACTGCGAGTGCTGATAAAAAAATAAAAAGAGAAGAAAAGGAGCAAGCACAATATTATGCAGAACTTGTTGGTTTTGGCACAAAAATTGCAGCACAGAAATTTGCAGACCAACTGAGAAAAAAGAAGATAACCGTTTTGGTAAAAAACAGACATAGTAAGACAGCGCGCGGTCGTGTTACTACTTGGTATCAGGTTGTCAGTGAGACGTTTAGTGATAAGAATGATTTGATGGCGTTTGTGGATGATGTTTCAGCCAGAAAGCGGCTCAAAGATGTTCGCATTGTTTCATGTTAAAAAAAGAGAAATTCACAAAAGAATTATTGCAAGGAAGGCTTGACGTATGATAACAACGATAAGAAAAACAATAAAATCAAAAACAGCAAAAACAATTCTTTTGTTAACAGCTGCTGCCGTTGGTGGATTTTTTTCACTACCGCTTTTTCTAGGAAAATCGTCAGGCGGACAATGGGTTGCAAAAATTAATGGTGAAGAGGTTTCGTACAATGAATTTGTAAGAAAAACAATGGAGTACGAGAATCGTATTCGTGATTTGCGCTCTCAATATGGCCAGATGGCAGATACGTTGTTGCAATCGATGGGTATGCCAACCAATCCTCGTGTGTTTGCAGCAAATCAATTAATTGGAGAAGCGCTGATTGATCAGGTTGTTAATCAACTTTCTTTGCAGATTCATAGTGATTACATTCAACAAATGCTCAATAACCAAAGCTTTGTCATGCGCGAGCTTTCTGATTTAATTCCCGCCGAATTAGTTGACCCTCAATCGGGTATCAAGATGGATGTGCTCAAGGCATACCTGCCTCGCATTGGTCTTTCCTTTGCAGAGTTTGAGCAAAAAATAGCAGAAAGATTAAAGCGCGGTCTTGTTATTAATGTTCTGCAAGGTGTCAATTACGTTCCAGAAATGTCTGTTCGTGCTCGTTATGGTCAAGAATATTTGGGTAAAAAGTTTTCTATCCTTTCCTTTGACCTGAAAACATATGTTGAAGCTGTCAAAAAGACTCCTGTAACAGCTGAACAGTTGAAACGTTATTATGATGCTCATGGTAAACGTTATTTTGTGTCAGAAAGACGTGCTGGCAAAGTTTTGGAATTTGATGCAAAAAGTTATGGCACAACCGTTGAGGAGGCTGAAATTGAAATTTTCTACAACAGCAACAAGCAACGTTTATTTGTTGAATCACCAGTAAAGCTTGAAGTTCGTCATATAGTACTGAAGGCCGGCGATACCACCAGTATGGTAGCAACACAAGAAAAGGCTCGAGCACTGCGTGATGAGCTTCTTAAAAACCCTTCATTGTTTGAAGCAAAGGCAAAAGAGTTATCACAAGACAAAGAAAGTGCCAAAAACGGCGGCTTGTTACCAGCATTTTCTCGCGGCAAACATGCAGCTGATTTTGAAAAAACAGCGTTCTTGCTCAAAAAGGACGGGGACATTTCTGACGTTATTCAAACAGAACAAGGGCTTGAGATTATCCAACGTGTACACAGAACAGATGCTGTTGTAAAGCAACTTGCAAGCGTTAAAGCTGAAATTATTACTAAGCTTGAAGCTAAAAAGTTTAAAGATCAGTTTTATAAGGATATGAAGGGCTATTTGCGCGATGAGACCGTAGATAGTGCAGAACGTACCAAGCTGTTTGGTATGGCAAAATCAACCCGTATGGTTGAGCCTGTAGAAAAGAGTGAAGCAAAACTGAATAAGACTTTGTTTAGGCTCCAAGAAGGCGACTATGATTTCTATGTTGATGGCGAAGCTGGTTATGTAGTTCAGTTGTCCTCAGTTCAAAAAGGCTTTTTACCACCTCTTGCAGCAGTACAAGATATAGTGACCAAAGATTTTTATGAGCAAGAAGCAGGCGTTGCTCTGACAAAAGCCCTTGAAAAGGCCAAAAAAGAGGCGGGAAGCAAGTCATTTGCTGAATTAGCAGCTATCTACAAGGCTCACCTTGAGACAACCGGCATGATCAAATTTAATGATGCCGAAGCCACTAAAACCTTACGTAAGCAAAATTATCCTGTTGATGTGCTCCAAAGCCTTGATAAGGTTGGCGCCGTTGGCATGGAGAGAGCAGAAACTGAAGGTTATTTGTGCAAACTTGACGAAGTTGAATCATTCAATCAGAAAGAGTTTGACGAGAAAAAAGAAGAGATTCGTAAAGGGTTGCAAACAGAGGCATCAAGCTTAACGCTCCAGGCCTTTGTTGCGTTTCTGCATAGGAACGCTACAATAGATGTTAATAAATCAATAGTCAACCTGGAAGAATAGTTTCTATATGAAAAATAAAGTGATAGCAGGGGAAAATAGACTCAAGGACGTTACGACCGATCAGGAGCATGCTCACAAGAAAAAAGCTCTTGAAGTAACCTTTGCCCAAATAGATAAACAATACGGCTCTGGCGCAGTGATGCTTTTAGGAGAGTCACGGCAAAGCGATGTCGAGGTTATCTCAACAGGCTCTATTCTCATTGATCAGGCTGTGGGCATAGGCGGTCTTCCTTGTGGCCGAATTATTGAAATTTTTGGTCCCGAGTCTTCTGGTAAAACAACTTTGGCGATGCATGCCATTGCCCAAGCGCAGAAAAAGGGCGGTATTTGCGCCTTTATCGATGCTGAGCACGCGCTTGATCCATCCCATGCCAGACGTCTTGGTATCAATATAGATGATTTGATTATTTCACAGCCAGATTACGGCGAACAAGCCCTGGATATTGCAGAAATGTTGATTCGTTCAGGCGCTGTGGACGTTATAGTTGTTGATTCTGTGGCTGCTTTGGTTCCTAAGGCAGAACTTGAGGGTGAGATGGGTGATACCCATGTTGGTCTTCAAGCTCGCTTAATGTCTCAAGCACTGCGTAAGCTGACGGCCGTTGTCCACAAGTCAAAGACTGTTTTGATATTTATTAACCAAATCCGTCATAAAATTGGCGGCATGGCCTTTGCAAGTAATGAGACTACAACAGGCGGAAACGCGTTGAAGTTCTACTCATCGCTTCGTTTGGACGTGCGCAGAATAGCCAGTCTTAAGAAGAATGAAGTTCATTTTGGTAACAGGGTTCGGGTTAAAGTTGTTAAAAACAAGATGGCTCCACCTTTTAGGAGCGTCGAACTTGATCTCTTGTTTACTGAAGGAATCTCTCGTGAGCTCGATTTGCTTGATGCAGCCTTACATTACAAGGTTGTTGAACAGTCAGGATCGTGGCTTTCATTTGATGGCAAAAAATTTGCTCAAGGTAGAGAGCAGGCATTGCACTATTTGAAGTCTGATGAAGCGGTTGCCTCCTTGATCTTTACAAAGGTCCAAGAGGTGATAACCTTAAACAAGACTGAATTTATGACAGCCGTAGAAGAAGAGTAGAGAGTTTTGAACTGTTTGCGGACAATGTTTATTTAACGAAGGATTGTTATAATCTTGAAAGAAAGAAAAGACGGGGCAGGGGGAGCCAAAAAGAATACCGTGCCAGTGAACGAGCAGATTCATGCGCAACAAGTGCAGATGATTGACGAAAACGGTGTGAATCAGGGCGTACTGACCAAAAGTGAGGCTCTTCGCCTTGCTCGTGAAGCAGGACTTGATTTAGTACTGATCGCTGAAACGGGAGGCCAAGAGGTTCCGGTCGTCAAGATTATGGATTTTGGTAAAGCTTTATACGAAAAGAAAAAAAAGCTTGCGGAGTCCAAAAAACGCCAAACGGTCATTGAAGTAAAAGAAGTGAAATTGCGGCCAAAGATTGGTGAGCATGATTTCGTAACAAAAATGAATCAGGGCATCGGTTTTTTGAAAAACGGAAAGCACCTCAAAATTACGCTTGTATTTAGAGGGCGTGAGGTTGCAAATAAGCGGGAACGTGGCCAAGAGATTTTTGATAAAATTCATCAGATTTTTGAGACACAAGGGTTATTGAAAGATTTGGTGCAGGAAGAGGATGCAAAGGCTGGACAATTTTGGTCTAGAATTTACTACTTAAAATAGCACCCAAACAGGTTCAGGCGGGGAATTATTATGCCAAAAATGAGAACGCATTCAGGCGCAAAAAAACGTTTTAAGATAACTGGTAACGGTAAAATCAAAAGAGCGAAAGCTTATAGACGCCACTTGTTGACCAGTAAGACAAGGAAGAGAAAACGTAATTTGAACGGAGTTGCATATATTGCTGATTGCGACTTTAGTAAAGTTAGAAGACTTCTTCCGAATAGCTAATTTATATTTAAATATGTGACTTGGAGTATTTGACGATGAGTAGAGTTAAACGCGGTAAAGCGGCTCACAAAAGACATAAACGCTTATTAAAGAAAACTAAAGGTTTCTGGGGACAACGTAAGAACGTCTTTAGACGTGCTCACGAAACTCTTCTTCGTGGTATGGCGTTTGCATTTAAGGGCCGTAAACTTAAAAAAAGAGACATGCGCGGGCTTTTCATTTCTCGTATTAAAGCTGCGACATTGCAACATGGTATGCCTTACAACAGGTTTATTTTTGGTTTAAAGCAAGCCAAAATCGAATTAAACAGAAAGATGCTTAGTCAATTGGCTATTTTTGAGCCAAAAGCCTTTGCTCAGCTTGTTCAAATCGCCAAAGGCTAGACTCGCTTGACAATAATTTTACTGCCACACTACACTTGAATCGTATTGTGGCAGTATTAATTAAACAAGGGGGATGTGGTATGGAAGCACTGAATATACTCGAGAATAAAATATTAACTCTGCTCGAGCTGGTAAAAAGACTAAAAGCAGAGAATAGTGATTTGAAAAAGGAATCTGAGAAGCTGGGACTGGAATGTGCACGGCTCACAGAAGAAAAAGCGAAATTCCACGAGGAAAATGCTGCGTTACGTGAACACGTCGAGCAATTGATGAGTGAATTAGATGCAATTGAAAAGTCCGTTTTTGCACGGGACAAGAATGTGGAAACGTTAAATCTGGAACGGGCAGAAACAAAATTGCTCATAGATGATTTGATTAAAGACATTGACTCCCTCGTGGAAAGCGAGAATCGATAATGAATACAGAAAAGAAGAAATTTAAGGTGAATATCTTTGGCGATCAGTACATGCTCGTAAGTGATCAATCACAAGAGTATGTTATGAAAGTCGCTTTGACCGTTGATATTTTGATGCGAGATATTGCGCAAAATGCACAGGTATCTGACGGGAAAAGAGTGGCGGTTCTTGCCGCATTGAAAGTGGCCGATCAATTCGCAATGCTTGAGCTTGAGACGGCGCACAAAAAAGAGAGACAAGAGGCACTGGTAGCACTGATTGAACAAGAATGTTCATCGACTTGTTCTTCCTGATTTATTATCTATAAAGATCTGATTCTTCTCAACGCTTTTTGTTGAGCCCTGCCTCATACAGTTAACGGTGTTATAATACGCCGTTATTTTTGTAACGAATTCCTAGTGAATGTGAAACTGATTTTTTTGGTGCTTTAAAAGAGCACCTTTTTGTATGAAATTGAATGCGCGTTGTGCGTGAACAGTAGGTAACTTAATTTGATTAGTATTTGGTTATAGGAATGATAATGATAGAAGGTTTAGGTTTATTAGTGGGCGTTGCCCTTGTTGCATTAGGCGCGGGACTGCTCGCGTATGCAAAAAAAAGAGTTGATGCAGCGAGCCAGATGCTGAGCGAAGCGCGCGAGCACCTTAAGCACGCAAAGCGTGATATTGATGCTGAACGTCGTGAATCGATGCTTAGAGTTAAAGATGACGTGCATAAAAAACGTCAAGAATTTGAAGCTGACATCAAGCGCGAACGAGCTGAAATTGACCGGCTTCATGCAAAGTTAAACGGCAAATATGAGTTGATTGAAAAAAAAGAACAACATGTTGATGAGCTTCGTCGTGAGCTGCAACAAAAAGAGCGTGTTATCTTACGTACTGAAGATACACTTCGCATTGAAGAAAATAAGATTAAAAATCTCTACAGTGAGCTTGTTACAAAACTGGAAAGACTGAGTAACATGACACAAGCGGAGGCAAAACAAGTTTTGCTTGATACGCTTGAATCTGAAGTGAAACTTGTCAGTCAAAAGTGGGTACAAAAGGTTGAGGACGAAACACGCCAACTTGCTCGTGAAAAGTCTTCTCAAATTGTTATTGCAGCAATGCAACGTTATACCGCTGAACATGTTGTACCGCATGCCTCTGGCGTTGTTCATTTGCCAAGTGATGAGATGAAAGGCCGCATTATCGGTAAAGAAGGCCGCAATATTAAGGCTCTTGAAATGGCAACCGGCATGGAATTTGTCATTGGCGACACTCCAGAGTTGATTACTATTTCAGGGTTCAATCCAGTACGGCGTGAAGTTGCTCGCAAATCACTTGAGCGCTTGATTGCCGATGGAAGAATCAACCCAACAAGAATAGAAGAAACCGTTGCCAAGTGTGAAACAGAAATCGAAGAGATGATTCAAGAATATGGCCAACAAGCCATTATGGAATTCAATCTTCAAGGTGTTGCACCAGAAATTATAACCTTATTAGGCAAGCTTCATTTTAGAACCAGTTATTCACAAAACGTGTTGTTGCATGCTAAAGAGGTTGCTCTTCTTGCACGCATGGTAGCTCAGGAACTTGGCCTTGATGGTCAAATTGCCTTAAGAGCTGGCCTTTTCCATGATATTGGTAAAGCAGTAACTGCAGAAGTTGAAGGTCCTCACGCACAGGTTGGTGCCGATATTCTTAAACGTTGTGGCGAGAGTGAAATGGTTGTTAATGCTGTTGCTGCTCACCACGAGGAAGTTGCTTTTACTTCGTTGTATGGACCAATTTTACTTATTGCAGATACTATTTCTGCTTCTCGACCTGGTGCTCGCCGTGAAACATTAACTGCGTACTTAAAGCGTCTTTCGCAACTTGAAGAGATAGCAAATTCATTTGAGGGCGTTAAAAAGGCTTATGCACTTCAAGCAGGACGTGAAGTTCGTATTATTGTAGAAGAAGATCGTTTGACTGATGATCAAGCCCATGATTTGGCTCGTGATATCGCCAAAAAGGTTGAAGAGCTGATGAGCTTCCCTGGTCAAATTAAAATAAATGTTATTCGTGAAAAGCGTTCTATAGAATACGCACGCTAGGGTTGATGATGAGTCGTCTGCGAATATTATTTTTAGGTGACATTGTAGGAAAAACCGGGTGTGCTATGTTTCAAAAACATATCGGCCGGCTCAAACGAGAACTTTCTTTAGACGCTATTGTTGTTAATGGTGAAAATAGCTGCCAAGGCCGTGGTATTACCTCAAAGACCATGCAGTTTTTTAAGCATAACGGCGTTGATGTTGTGACTTCCGGTAATCACGTGTGGCATAACAAAGAGATTTTAACCTACCTTGATCAACAACAAGATCTTTTAAGGCCGGCAAACTACCCTGGTGGTTGTCCTGGCGTAGGCGTAACGACCTTTGCCTGCCAAGGGTATCAAATTGGTATTATGAATCTGCAGGGCCGCACATTTATGCGAGATCAGGTCGAATGCCCATTCAAATCGGCAGAATCGATTCTCACATATTTGCAGCACAAGGCGGACTGTATTTTTGTTGATTTTCATGCTGAGGCTTCATCTGAAAAGATGGGCCTCGCCTACTTTTTAGACGGAAAAATAACGGGGTTGGTCGGTACGCACACCCATGTGCAGACAGCCGATGAACGGATTTTGCCAGGAGGAACTGCTTATATTACCGATCTTGGTATGGCCGGATCATGGAACTCCATGATTGGCATGATCAAAGAGCCGATCATCCAGCATTTTATTACACAGATGCCAGTACGGTTTACAGTGGATACATCGATTCCTCTTGTTATGACGGGGGTTGTTATTGAGGCTGATCCAACAACAGGCAAGGCTATTGATATTCAACGAGTTAAAGTTGTTGATGACAACATAGTTGTTGATGGACAAGAGGCATAGAAATGCCGGTTTTGGGGGAGTTTTGGAGATGATGCTTGTTGCATTTTTATACATGATTATTGCCAGTACCTTTACCATTGGAAAACTCGGGCTGCAGTACTTGCAGCCCCTTTTTTTTGTTGGTATTCGTATGGTGTTGAGTGGATGTTTTCTGCTTGGTTATCTTTATTTTTTCCGTCGAGCGCGACTGACCATACGCAAAGAGCACTATAAACAATTTGCTGCTATTATTTTGTTTCATATTTTTATTGCGTATATTACCGAGTTTTGGGCGTTACAACACCTGAGCTCTTCAAAAGTTTGTCTGTTTTATAGCTTGTCACCGTTTTTGGCCGCTATATTTTCCTATTTCTGGTTTGCTGAACGTATGACTATTATAAAGTGGGTTGGCTTGGGTATTGGATTTATGGCGTTTTTGCCTGTTTTTTTATCGGGCGCTAGTAACGGTTCTGGCGGTTTTTTTTCCTGGCCAGAGCTTGCGATGTTACTATCGGTCGTTAGTTCAACCTATGCCTGGATTGTGGTCAGGTCATTGGGCCAGGCTGGTTACAGCATGTTTATGATTAACGGTATTGGTATGTTAGGGGGCGGTTTTTTAGCGCTTGCTTCATCTTTGGTTTTTGAAGGGATGCCAACAGTGCATTCAGTTTCAGGAGTGTTTACCACCGACCTGTTGGCTGCAAGTGTGTATGTTGGGTTGTTAATTCTATTATCTAACGTTATTTTTTATAACTTGTACGGCTATTTACTCCATCGTTATACCGTAACGTTTATCAGTTTTGCCGGATTCTTGACCCCTTTGTTTGCCGCTTTGTATGGCTGGTTATTTTTAGGGGAATCGGTCGGCACTTCATTTTTTGTAACCCTTGTTTTTGTTTCTCTGGGACTGTATCTCTTTTATCAAGAAGAGTTACGTCAGGGATATATTCTTAAGCGCTAATTTCATTTAAATTTGATTGTTTTATTTGAAGGCGGGAAACTCCCGCCTTTTTTATTTGATTATGGTAAAAGCATTGTTTTGCCGGGTTTGCGTAGGGGACCTTGGAAATGTGTTGGACCTCTGCTTTTGGTATGAAAAAGGAAGAGCCTTCTCAGGGCATTAAGAATGATGTAGAAAATTATTATGCCTAATTTATTGAAATAAAAGAATAGTGGAATCATGTTTAATGTAAATCGATTGTAGTTGGTGAGCAGCAGTTTTTTTGGTGTAAAGGATCGGGCGGGAGTCAATAACTGACTCCCGCCCGATTTAGTTCAAAAAACAGTGTTGTGCCAGGAAGTTTATATTACTGGTGTGGTTGGCACAACAGCTTGTTTTACCATCTTTTTTGTCGATGGCTTAACAGCTTTTTTAACTACTTTTTTGGTAACTTTTTTAACTACTTTTTTTGCAGCTGGTTTTCTTTTTGCTACTTTGCGTTTTGCAGTTTTTTTGATTGCCTTTTTAACTGCTTTTCTTTTGATGACTCTTTTGACGGTCTTCTTTTTAGGTGTAGCTTTTTTTGCTACTTTGCGCTTCACGGTTTTTTTAACAGCCTTTTTAACTGTCTTTTTTGCAACTGTTTTTTTTACAACTTTTTTCTTCTTAAGTGCCATGAGACATCTCCTTTTAATATGGTACATCCAAAATTACCCTGATAACTTATTTTCTTTTTTTGGCTCCTTTTTACATGGTTAGACCAAAAATTTTTTATATAGAAATACTCTAAGTTATTTATTCAAGCAAAATCAACAGTTATATTTTTTTTTGAGAAAATGCACTTGAACAACTGTGTCATCAAGAAGATTATCAAGTTGTGTAATTCTTGATTTACAGATTATTTTTTAATGATGTGCAGGTGTGTGGGAAAATTATTGTGTTTGGATTTTGTTGGATGAGAAAGGTGTAAGAAACAAGAAGAAAAAAACACAAAATATAAGAGTGTGAACCTGAAGCAAAATTTTTGTTTTACAAATGACCAAGCTCTCCGGACATTAAAGCCTGGAGAGCTTGAAGTTTTATTACCGAATCAATGGTTATCGCTTTTTGGCGACCATCTTACGTTTAGTGGTTCTCTTTGCTTTCTTAGCAACCTTTCTCTTCTTTGGGGCTGCTACACGCTTTGTTGTTGCGCGCTTTGCTGTCTTACGTTTAACAGTCTTACGTTTGGCAGTTTTACGCTTTGGAGCTGCGCGTTTTACTGTCTTCTTAACTGTCTTACGCTTAGCTACCTTTTTCTTGGTAACTTTACGAGCAACCTTAGCCTTGGTTACTTTACGTTTCTTGATAGCCATGAAAGACTCCTTCTTAAAGGTGATACATTACTTTCTCTTCACTTATAATCATAATCAAACTGAAAATAAAAAATCAACAGTTTTCTGATAAATTTTCAAACATCTTTTATTTTTTCGGTCCTCAGGGAGCATGTTGCGATGGTTTTTACCTGAAGCAACTCACAGTGCCTGTGTAGTCAAAACTGGCGTATAAAGGGCATTTTGAGGTCTTTTCTGTGGAGAGTAGTCTGGTGTTTTTTCTTTTTTATTCGAGATGCATGCGTGAGTAATTTTTTTTTTGATTTTGAGTGAAAAGCTGTCGATTTTTGAGTTATTTTTTTTTGTTTTTGGTAAAAGCGGAGTTTTATTTTTTATGATGTTGGTTGTTTTTTATTGTGGGTCTGTTTTTTACTTTTTTCCTGCTTTCGAGTATTTTGAAGTATATTTTTCTGAGTAAATAAGCGCTTTTACATCGAAAAGGGTGGATAATTCATGGCGGCCCAACGTCTTCCAGATATTAAAGAGAATTTTTCAGAGTGGTATTTAGAAACTATCTATCAAGCAGAGCTTGTGGATCAGTCACCGGTGCGTGGTTGCATGGTCATCCGGCCATACGGTAATGCATTATGGGAAAATATCAAAACCGTTCTTGATGCGAGGATTAAAGAGACGGGACATGAGAACGCCTTATTTCCGTTGTTGATACCACAATCGTTTTTAACTAAGGAAGCCTCTCACGTTGAGGGATTTGCTCCCGAATTGGCGGTTGTTACCCATGCGGGTGGCAAAGAGCTTGAAGAGCCGCTTGTGATTCGTCCAACCTCTGAAACCATGGTGCATTATATGTTTGCGCAATGGATTCATTCATGGCGTGATTTACCGATGAAGATTAATCAATGGGGAAGCGTTGTCCGCTGGGAAATGCGCACGCGGCCATTTTTAAGAACCATTGAATTTTTTTGGCAAGAAGGGCATACGGCTCATGAAACTGCACAAGAGGCAGATGAAGAAGTACGTATGATGCTGCAAGAATATGTAAATCTTACCCAAAATTATTTAGCAATCCCTGTTGTTCAAGGTCAAAAATCTGAGAATGAAAAATTCCCAGGTGCGGATAAAACGCTGACGTTTGAATCGCTGATGCCAGATGGCAAAGCTTTACAAATGGGTACTTCTCATTTTATTTCACAAAATTTTGCAAAAGCATTTAACATGACGTTTCAAGATAGGGAAGGTAATCTTGCTTATCCTTATTTAACCAGCTGGGGTCTGACAACCCGCGTGATTGGTGCCATGATAATGACACACGGTGACGCCAAAGGTCTTGTAATGCCACCTAAGATTGCGCCTATTCAAATTGTTATTGTGCCTATTTTAAAAACCGGTGCTGATAATGAAGCGGTTCTTGCGGTTGTACAACAACTTAAAAGAAAATTACAGGTTAACCATAAAATTTTTGTCGACTTGGATGATACCAAAAGCCCTGGAGCTAAATTCTATAAATGGGAGCTCAAAGGTGTGCCTTTGCGCATCGAAGTAGGGCCTCGTGATGTAGAGAACAACCAGGTTGTTGTTGCTGACCGTCTTGGTCTTGATAAAAAGCCAGTTTCGCTTGAAGGAGTAGAAGGCTATATTGCGGAGCAACTTGATCGAATTCAAGTAACAATGTTTGAACGTGCACAAGCTCGCCTCAAACAAGGATGGCACCATGCTGCAAAACTTGCTGACTTTAGCGCTGATTTGGCCCAAGAGAGTGGGTTTTATCAGGTTGGCTGGTGTGGCTCACCGCAATGCGAAGCCGTTCTTAAGGAGCATCAAGCAACTATTAGATGTCTTCTAACTGAACAAACACAGAAAACGTGCTTTCATTGTGAAAAACCAAGTGTAGGGGACGTGCTAATAGCCAAAGCATATTAATCAAAACTATTTCTGAATATTGGTTTTACACGTAAAAAAAAAGTAGAAAAAGGGGATTACGTAATGGAGCCTCTGCTCATAAAATTTGAAGCGTTCCTTTTAACGGAAAAACGAGTTTCCAGAAACACATTTGCCGCATATCAACTTGATATTCGGCAATTTGTTTATTTTCTACGTACTGAACATAATGTTAATCTTACTCAAGCTTCTCGTGATCAGATAACGAGCTTTTTACATTTTTTGAATGCACAAGGACTTGCGGCACGAAGTTTGTCACGAAAAATTTCATCACTCAAAGTTTTATACAATTATCTGCATACGTATCACGGGCTTGAAAATCGTTCCGATAATCTTATTTTTCCAAAGCTTGAACGTCGTTTGCCACGCTATTTAAGGGAAGATGAAGTTGAAATATTGTTTGAAGTTGCAGATCGAGATCCTAGTCCTTTAGGTTTGCGTAATAAAGTGATGCTCTACTTATTGTATGTTTCTGGCATGAGAATTAGTGAATTGATTCATCTGGGTGTAGGGCAAATACAGTTTGAGAGCAGTTTGATTACGGTGACCGGCAAAGGGGGGAAGGGGAGAGTCATACCTATACCTAAGTCAATTTCTGCTCTTTTAAAGCACTATGTTGATAATGGGCTTAAAGATTTTATGATGAATCGTGAAAAGAAGCGTAAATGTGATTATTTGTTTCCGGTCAATTATGCGGGAAAAATTAAACCTATTTCACGCCAAGCTTTTTGGGCAATTTTAAAAGAGTTATGGAAAAAAACTGGTATTGAACGAACAATCTCTCCTCATCAATTGCGCCACTCATTGGCCACACATATGCTTAAGAATGGAATTGATTTGCGTTCATTGCAGCTTATTCTTGGTCATGAAAATCTTGCAACCGTACAGATTTATACGCACTTGGAAACTGGTTACTTGAGAAAGGTCTATGATAAAAAACATCCACGGTCATAGCTTTTTACCTTCATTTTTTTACGTACACCCTTATACTAGTTACATGCTTTTTATGAGTTAAAAATTATATAAGTCTTTAAGACAAGAGAGCGTTGTATGGAAAATAAATTTATTGTTGATCAAAAAGCATTGCTTGCGATCCTGGGATCAATGCAACCGATTTGCACAAAGCGGACAACTCTTGACGCAACCTCATCTATTCTTTTTCAAGTTGGTATGAAAGAGATGGTTTTAAAAAGTACTGACTTAGAAATCTCTCTTCAGGCAAGTTATGCCATTAAAGAGAGCAGCATCGAAGAACCGATTTCATTTTTGGTGAACGGGCGCCGCATTTTTGATTTTGTAAAAGAATTAGATGGCGATATAGAATTTTGTATTCAAGATCAACAGCTGGTGATTAAATCAGGATCTGTTGATCTTGCTTTGAACATCAAAAATGCTGAAGAGTTTCCACCCTTTCCTGAACGCATAGAGAATTTGATGCAGCTTGAGTCTGTAGCACTGCTTGATATGCTCAGTAAAGTTGCCTTTTTGATTCCTCAAAACAACGCAAATCCAGCCTTAAATGGCCTTTTTCTTGAAATTTCAGATGCTGATTTTACTATGACAGCAACCGATGGTCACTGTCTTGCTCAAGTCAGATCGCCTCAATATACGCTTGGTGAAGAAAAAAAATGGCTGCTCCCTCGCCGTGCCGTTTTTGAAGTTAAAAAGATTTTAGAAGGCGCAAAAGAGAAAATGTTGTTCCTTGGTATCTGTGGTAATCAACTTGTTTTCTCTGGTGAATCATTTAACTTTTTCACCAAATTATTGGTAGATCCATTTCCTCAATATGCTGCCATTATGAATCGTGATGGCTTTAAGGCTGCCAATGTTGATCGTTCACAGTTGGTAAAAACTCTTAAACGCTCTGCATGCCTTCTTTCTGGGCAATTCCTTGCAACTAAGTTTGATTTTTCTCCTGATCTTTTAAATGTGTCGATGCAAAATAAAGAAGTTGGAAAACTTGAAGAACAACTTCCGTTAGGTGCATTTGAGGGGGGCAAAATGGATATTCGTTTTTATGCCCCATACCTTTTGAATGGCCTTCAGGCGTTTCCAGATGAGAGCATTGGATTTTTTTTAAAAAGCTCGGCTCGTCCGATTATTTTTGAGTCAAAATCAGTCAATTATGATTTCGTTTATTTGGTGATGCCTGTCTCACCAACAATGAGTAGTTGATGGTTGGTGGCCGTGCGATTGACGCAAATACACACTAAAAATTTCCGTTGTTTTACTCAAGCAACGTTTGACCTTGATGCCCCCATTGTTGTTATTCGGGGTGCCAACGGTGCTGGTAAAAGCTCACTTCTTGAGGCGCTTCATTACTTATGTTATTTGCGTTCATTTAGAACTCATACGCCACGTGACTTGATTGGTTTTGGGCAAGAAGGCTTTTTTATTAAGGCCCAATTTTCTTCAGGCGTACAAGATGTAATGGTGGAACATGAATTGCAGGTTGGTTTTGCCAATAAGAAACGTTTGGTAAAACTGAATCAAAAGCCCGTTTGCTCCTTTAAAGAGCTTATGGAGCACTACCGAGTGGTAACTCTAACTGAAGATGATCTTGATTTTATTAAGGCTGGGCCTGATGTTCGCCGTCAGGCGATAGATCAGGCTATTTTATTGGGTTTTCCAGATTATTCAACCCAATTAAGGTCGTATAAGCAGGTTTTAGAAAATAGAAATAGCCTTTTACAACGAGGATCGTTGACAAACGACTCCCATGAGTTATGGACACGGCAGCTTTTTGAGCACTCAAAGGTGATTCAATACGCCAGAATTACTCAATTGGCGGCTTTGGAGGCAGGGGTTAACGATATGTTATCTCAGATATTTAATGAGGCTATCAGTGTTTCCCTGACCTATAGAATGCAAAATGACGACATACTGCATGATTTTGACGGTTTCATGCGGCATTATGAGCTCAAAAGGCTGATATCCGAAGAGACCCGTTACGGGCGTTCCCTTTTTGGGGCCCATTTGGACGACATTAATGTCCATTTTCAGCAGAAAAAATCGAAGCAATATGCCTCCCGAGGGCAGCAAAAGCTGACCGTACTGTTGTTAAAGGTTGCTCAGCTGAAGGCCCAGCACGGCCAGGCTGTTCTTCTTTTAGATGATTTTATGTCCGATTTTGACCATAACCGAGCTCGTGATTTAGCCCTGTTTTTGGCCTCTTTACCCAATCAATTGATCTTTACCTCCCCGGTGAATGGGGGTGTTTTTGATGAATTAGTCGATGGATTAGGTGCCAAAAAGCTTCACTTGCCAGGCTGAATCGACACCCTGAAGATAAGCCTTTTCTAAAATTCCAACCTCTTGACAGTTATAGATAAGTGAATTACTCTTATAGAGAAGATAATATGATTTCTATTGAGAAACTTAGGTTTAATTTAATTTAAACGTTTGACTTTACTGAAATATTATCTATCATTAAATATGTGTCAGTTACGAAATTGACACCTTCAATTAGGCTTCATTACTACTCTCCTTTTTTCCACCGCATCGGCTTCGGTCGATGCGGTGGATTTTTTTTTGCTCGAATGGCCAAAAAAAGGTCCGGCTAATAATCATAATGCGTTTGATAAAATGGTATAAGTTGATTAAAATAAATAAATACTAATTGGATGATATCGTGCTCCTGAATATAAATATAAATATCAAAAAAATAATAAAATCTGGCCTACTGCTCAGCATGGTAGTAGTTGGTATTATGAAACCGGTGACGGCTAATCAATGCAAGGAAAAATCCGTTTTTGCAAACGTGAAATCTGTTGCCGCAAAAGTATATTTTGCTATGGAAGAAAAACCGGGAAGAACAGCCGCAATCCTTGGGTGCTTGGCGCTTGGTCTGGGCGGGCTTGCTGTGTGGCAAGCAGATCACGCGATAAAATGTGAGGTGGCGGCCAGTATGTGTGATTTGGCAGACGACACGCCGCTGGGTTTGCTTTGTCCATTTCTGTGGCCCGTGGCGATGTTTAATGATGATGGTGAAGCCCTTTGGAAATCGGCTGCAAAATATAAGTGGCGCGGAAGAGTCCTATTAATATCTGCTCTAGCCTGTATCACGGGGGCGATTGTTGGAATAACAAAAAAAATTCTGCGACATATTCGCGATCGAAGAGCAAAAGCCATGATATCCGAAAAACAATAAAGTTCGATCGATGCGGTGGATTTTTTTTTGCCTGTCTTTTATTTTACTGCTATGTTGTGTTGATGGTTATGTGTATATCAACAAGCAGCCTAATCTGGGGGGATTAAAAGACATGTCTGCCTGTTCCATAAGGTTTTTTTCATTTTTCATCTTTTTATTTTTTTCATTTTCCATTTTTCATCTTTATTCTCGTGAATTTTTATATCCCATTGCTGCAATAGAACATAGCGATGGTGGCTCAATGGTGTATGTGATGCATCAAAAATCATCAACACAAACTGAGCTCCTGTTATGGAATCCGGCCACAAAACAGACCTTTAGGGGTCTTTCAGGATCTTTTTGCCTTGCAGGTTTTGCCTTGTTGCCACAGCAAGATGGTTTCAGTTTTATTGATGGGGGGCGAATTCGGATTAAGTTTTTTGAAAAACGGGCGCCTTGTGCTATTGATCTTTATGAACCTTTATCTAATATTACACTTGTTCACTGGATTAATAGCGATAGCATGTATTTAAGCGCAAAAAAAGATGGTTGTTATGGGATTTTTCAAGTGAGTGCTCAGGGAGAGGTGGCGACAATTCTTACAGATACTCAGAATGATTATCTGTATCCATGCAAAGTTAATGATCAGCTTTTTTATTGTCAGCGCTCACGTGGCCGACATACGTATAAGATAATGAGTATTCCGTATCCAGATATTGAAACTAAAAATCATTGTTTTAATGATACGTGCGATCTTGAAGAGAGGATGAAGATCCTTATTTTTGGTGAGCTTGTGAATAGTAGTTCCTCAAAAATTGAATTACCGGTTTCAACATTAATTTGTGATACAAGGCAAATACCGGTGATATTTTTACATATGATTTCAATATATGAAGGATTTTATTTGGAGCATCAACAAACTAAAGAAGAACAAGAAAAAATAATTAGGTTTTATTATCATAGAATTCATCAGGAAGAGACAATATGGAGAGATGATATTCTTTTTTCTTTTTCACTTCCTTGGTATCTTATTGACGTACAAGGGGCGGAAAACCTCTATGAATCGATCCTGCCGTTGCGTCCGCGTCATATAGGAAATTCTATTTATTTTTCCGATTCTTGTGGCGATGAACACATGATTAATTTGAAGTGTTATAATATTTTAACTCAAGAGGTCAGCATACAAGCGAAGGCGGGCCAAGAAGAACAATTTTTTTCACCAGTTGTTGTTGGTCAAAAATTATGCTTTGGAGGTCTTATTTCTGATGATGCTACTGCATTGTGTCGGCTATTACGGGAGAAGAAGGGAAAAGTTGCGATTGACTTGCCTGTAGTACCTTTGTAATTGTGTTATATGAAGTTGATTTTATTGATTAATTTTGTTTTAAAAAAGAGTTGCGTTATGAAAGGGAGAGAAATGGAAGAAGTGAAAGAGTTTGAAATAAACTTTGCGTTATCAGTCACAAAATGCTTGATTCGGACCTCCCTCGTTCTAACTTCTGTCCTCCTTTTTTCTCCTCCATTAGCCGCTCTCAACCCTGTGGCGATTATAAGCTCGAGCAGCGGTTTCCACCAAAATCGGCCGGGGGGCAATAGAGGCCTTTTTTTGTTAAACCGACAACACAAGCTTAAAGAAAAAACAACACACAAAACGCTGAGCATAAAGCGAAATCAGTTAACGCAAAGAAAGTGTCGTTTATGGGAGAATAAAAAAGTTATTCCACAAATTCCGTCGCTCCCCTCCCTTCGCCAAGCTCCGCCCTTAAATTTGGTTTCTTTTGTGAATTTAAAAAATACACGTTTGCCAAAAATGGTTACTCTGGTTATAAAACCGGTACGCAAAACACAGTTTCTGTACCTTTCCAAACTTCCCCTACAAAAGCCACGCGATATCGACAAAGATTAAACTCTTCGCCCCCTTTTTTTAAGTTAAGATTTACCGTAACCGTAAGGATTTTATTCAAAAAAAATAAAATCCTTGATTTCGCCCTGCCCTTTGTTTAAAGTGTGAATGTTGACAGGGCTCAACGTCTTTTTTAAATCCATTCCGTTCTGGTTCAAATTTCCTCAAAAACCCTTGCCTTTGTTAACATAATATACATTATGCGGCGCAAGAGATTTGCCACACTGCTCTAGTAGCGCTTTGCAAAAAAGAACCATTTCTTGCCTCTTCCTGTAGCCCCCAAGACATTGCCAACTTATTTTTTTTATTTTTTCATTCATTCTCAATCAGAAATTCTCTGATCTTGATCGCTACAAAAAAACATGCTTAAATTTGATCAGGGTTAAATCTTTTTTACTGCGGCTAATGTCTTAATCGCAAATTGCGCCACCGTGCTCAGTCGAGAAAAAAGGCCCCAGTCCTGGAATAGTTGCAGAATGAAAACCTTGCAAAAAAGAAGGCATCACACAGTTACTTCCTGTGTGATGCCTTCTTTTTTGTAGTTAAAACTTGTTACATTGTTTCCACTTCATCTTGATATGACACAATCAAAATCGGAAGCAACTGTTCCAGTTTAAAATTCTTCATCTGCTTAAAAACATCTTGCATCCATTCACTCTCAAGAACCCTTCCTGATGCCTCAAGCCACATAAAATCATGATCGAAGCGTTCAAGAAAAAACTCCTCCAACTGTCGCGTCGCTCCTGAAGCAAGATACCCGCCGGCCATTAACTCTCCATACAAATCAATAACCGATGCATCAAGTGGTTCATGTGACATACTCAAACAAGCAACGTTATTATAATAATTGAGTGAGCGCAAAAAAAGTTCAATCAGTGCGCGTCCGGCATGAATATCATCAACTTTGATATAATGCACACCGTTGCGCAAAAAAAGATCTTGTAACTCGAGTATGTCACCGTCTGAAAATGGTGCTCGCACATGCCGAGCATCATGCATCTGTTGAGTGATTGGAGAAAAACTTTTTTCTCCAAAAAAATGTATTCGTTTCATCTGAGGCTCCTTCTGCTCCCCCGCTCGCCGGGGCCTCGTTTCCCCTATATTTGCTAGGAGTATACATAATGGAGATCATCAAAAACAACAATTTAGATTAAATAGTGATTTTTATTTTTCCACAGCCCACAAAGTGTAACTGCCAGGGCATCGGTCACATCTTCCCTTTCAGGTTGGTCCATCTTGGGAAACATGCGCATCATCACTCGCGCGACCTGTTCTTTACTTGCTCCACCAAATCCGGTGACCGACAGTTTTACTTGGCTCGGAGAAAATTCATGAAGAACAAGATTGTGTTGTGAGGCAAGAAGATAGAGGATGCCACGCAAGTAACCAAGCTTGAGAAAGTTTTGCGCGTTCTTTCCCAAAAACGGCGTCTCCAAGGCAATGTCGGTGACGCCGTATGTTTTTATTTTTTCAGAAAAAAAATCATAAAATTGGTGCAGTCGCAACTGCAAAGGATCGGTTGGTCGAAGCTTAAGGCACCCATGATCGATCAAAAAAGCTCGTTGCTTATCTTTACTTAAAATACCAAAACCAGCAAATCGCGTTCCAGGATCGATACCCAAGATAACCATCTCTCCACTTCCTTTTTTAAAAAAATGATTAAACCTGCTCGACTCTCTTTTCAAGCATGGCACTCACCAACTGTGGCACATCAAAACGGTATGCCTGTGCCAAAAAAGGAGTTTCTTTCAAAACCTTGTCCATAGACAATGCAACCAACAAATTCTCTGTTGTGTATGCAGCAAGATCAACTGATTTTACGGTAAAATGTTTTGCCGTTGCACTCTGAATCAATGCGTTACGAAGCTCTTCCAATGTTCTTACTCTTATGCCATTTACCTCATTCAAAATAACGCCTGGATGAATAGTACGTGATTTATGCATTTCGGAATTATGAAATACATGTGTCACAATTAATGCCGATTCATCTTGACGATTCCCTTCAACATATCGCAATAGCCCTGGAATTTGTGGTGCGAAAGCTCTCACATGATTAACGGTCAATGGCATAATCACCATGCCCGCAAAAATTTCATAATCCATCGGTTCATAACCAGGATATATTTCACGAATTGCTGGTAAGTCATTTTGTGAAACGGTAGCAAAAAATTCCATGCGCTCACTCTTGCGGTACACTACAAACGAAACTTTCTGAGCTATTTTAAGATGCGTCACATACGTGATAATGGAAACCTTATCTTCAAATCCAGGAACCGTCATTTCACCATAAATGTCTAAATGGTTTCCATCTATTTCATAAATCATATCGCCGCCACGCAGCCCAGCTTTATACAAAATACTGTCTTTAATAATCTCTACAACATAACAACCACCTGGTTGCGGATTTCCCAAATAATCCGTCAACTCCTCGGTCGCATTCGTCATGACAACGCCAAGAAATGGTTTTCTCAATAATGGGAATTTACGCATGTCATCATAAATTAACTTAAAAACATTAATCGGAATTGCATACCCAACATTATCAACACCCGCGCCCACTATTTTTTCTGCGCTAATACCAATAACCTCGCCATTCATATCAAGCATAGGACCGCCAGAACTTCCCGGGTTAATTGTCGCATCCATCTGTATCAAGGTCTGTTCACGGCCACTGATAACACCGGTGGTACTTTTTAGGGATTGCTGACTTAATGGATAACCAAGAACCAATACTTCATCCGCCCGACGGACCGTATCAGAATCTCCCAGCGGTAAAAATGGAATTTTTCCCAAAACGTAGCGAACATGCTCACGGTCTGCGTCAGAAAGTTTTAATAATGCCAAATCACGTTCATGACAAATACTAATCAACTCAGCAATAACAGGTCGCTTGCCCAACGATGGAATTTGAACCCAAATACCGGCCGCTTGATCAACCACATGGGCATTGGTAATAATGTCACCCTCGCCATTAATAAAAAAACCACTTCCGGTGCAACAGATTTGATCAGGTGTTCTATACGGATGAATAATATCAAGTTTGGTGCCCTGTACAAAAATCTGCACAACGGTATCTTGCACTTGTTCCTGTACTTGTCGCCAAGTAGTATGTTTCTCAATTACTGGTACGGGAATACAGTTGATTTTTTGTGTTACTACATAAGACAATAGAATTATCAGACAAAAGCGGTTCAATCTTTTCATGGGACCCTTCTTGATTATTGTGACTGCTTATAGTCAGGCTAAGGTGAAATGGTTAAAAAAGCAAAAGGCTTCTTAAAAGTCCTGGTCCATATCTTCGAATTTGGTCAGCTCTTTGGAGAAATTCAAATAAACCGTTCCTGTCGGACCATTCCGCTGTTTACCGATAATCAACTCTGAGAGGGCCGGGTTTTCAGTATCCGTGTTATACACAATATCCCGATACAAAAACATGATTAAATCTGCATCCTGCTCAATAGCACCCGATTCCCGCAAATCCGAAAGCATCGGTCTTTTGTCCATACGACTTTCCACCGCGCGAGAAAGTTGAGAAAGGGCCACTATCGGAATCTCAAGCTCTTTGGCCAATGCCTTGAGGGCTCGAGAAATTTGGGAAACCTCCTGATGCCTATTTTCATGCCGCGCATCAGAATGAAGCAATTGCAAATAATCAACGACCAAAAACTGTAACCCATGCTCCATTTTCAACTTGCGCGCCTTCGCACGCAGGTCCATAATGCTGAGCATGGCCGTATCATCAATAAACAGTTTCATTTCAGCAAGCCGAGCTGCTACCGTTGTTAGATCAACCCATTCTTCCGAGCTAATTGTTGCATTACGAATATTTTGATGGGAAATACCTGACTCTGAAGAGAGTAAACGCAAGGTTAATTGTTCTGCAGACATTTCTAAAGAGAAAAAACCGGTTGAAAATCCATTCTTGGCGGCCTGAATAGCCAAACTTAACGATAACGCTGTTTTTCCCATGGATGGCCGAGCAGCAAGAACAATAAAGTCGCCGTTTTGAAAACCTGACGAAAATTCATCCAGTTTTTTATACCCGGATGGAATCCCGGTCACACCTTTACTGTGACTTTTGATATCAGAAAGGTGCTGGAACGTTTTTTTAAGCCAAATGTTTAATTGAACAAAACTTTGATTCGCCCGCTTGTTAGCAATCTGAAAAATAGTTTTTTCAGCATCATCCAAAACGGCAGAAATGCCCTCTTCGTTTTGACCATAACAATTAGTGATAATACCTGTGGCGGAATTGATCAATTCACGTAAGACTGCTTTTTCTTTAACAATGCGCGCGTGCTGTTCAACCAACCCTAATGAAGGAATATCTTCTTGCAATAAAATAAGAAAAGAAACGCCGCCGGCCGTTTCCAGCTGGTTTCTTTTCTTTAATTCATCCTGTAAGGTCACAAGATCTATACGCTTTGACTGTTGCGAAACAGCAAGAATCGTTTCGTAAATAACCTTGTGTTGATAATTGTAAAAATCTCCCGGAAGAAGAATCTCGGACACTTGACTCAGCCGCTCGTCACTTAAAAGCAATGCACTCAATACTGCCCGCTCTGCTTCCAAGTTTGCCGGTAGAGATTTCCCCAGTGCTCGCTCTGTTACCTGCTGATTGCTCTCGCTCCGCTGTTCTTTATACTGCTGCATTGGTTGTGCCCCGAAACCCATTCCCCAAGAAAATTACTTTTCTGAAACAACCTTAACCGTTAATTGTGGTAGCAATTTTGAAGATAATTTGATGGTCACGTGGTGCACACCAGTTTCTTTAATTGACTTACCAAATTCAACTTGGTTTTTTGCGACGCTGACACCCTCTTTGGCAAGCTCTTCTGCAATCTCTCCGCCGCTGATTGCGCCATACAGTCTTCCATCATCATGAATTTTGCGTTTCAACGTTACCGTTAAACCCTTAATTTTTTCAGCAAGCATTGATGTTTTACTCGAAACAACTTCCTTGCGATGTTCAACAGTTTTAATTTTTGTTGAATAAAAAGCTTCATTTGCTGGAGTAACGACAATACCCAGCTTGTGTGGAATAAGATAGTTTGAAGCAAAGCCTGTGGTGACTTTAACAATCTCGCCAGCAAGCCCAACTTTTTCTACATCTTTTACCAAATATACTTTCATGGTTCGCTCTTTTTTATAAATGATGTGTGTGTTTTGACATGGCAACAAGTGTAAACGAAAAAGCCCTATTTTGAAACCTCGACATGGAATTTTTTATACTATGATGCAGATCATTTTTCTAAAAATTTGACTCTCCTGACCACCTCCACTCTTCCTGTAAAAATAGGGCGCCTAATTGGCGCCCCCAAGTCCTAAATCAAGAAGTAACGCCTAGTCGTTCACGCCATTGCCATCCCTGAAAGCATGAACGAAGAAAATATCGGCACAGAAATATTATCAAATGGTTGTGCCGTTGCTCGACCGGAAAACAACTCAAACCGTCCGTCATACACATTAGGTATCCCATAACTGTAATTGACACCATTTTCGCAGGCTTTGTTATTCAAAAATACATTAGCGCCACCGGAAACCAACCCGCGTCCGCCATTTGTGTTTGCCGCCAAAATGTCACACACGATGCAACTATCAACCAGGCAATTTAACGGACCATACATAGCACGCAGTGTATGGGACAGTACAGCAGAAGAGGAGGCTGTAGTTAGATATCTTCCATCAGCTGACCATGCCAACTGCGCATCAATGGTTGACCCTGATACCGTTACCGTTTTCAACAGAGCAAACGCATTGCCTTGAAAACTAAATAATTTCACTGTGCCATTTGAAAGACCACAGGCCAAATAGTTTCCATCTGGAGACCATTGTACAACCTGAATGACATCTGCCGGAGTTGAAGCTATGATCACAAGGTTACCATTGACCAATATACCCATGATAAGCACCCCAGAAACACAGAGTGCAATATATTTGCCATTAGGAGACACGCTGATGTCACTTATACTTCCCACAGCGGAAGCCCCACTCGTTGCCACTTGCCCGCTTGGTGAAACAGGCAAAATATAAAAATTATTAGAGCCATCTGCGCTTGCAAAAATGGCCGAGCCATCCGGTGCCCACGCGAGTCTCACAACCAAGTTTGCAGTCGATCCCACCAAAGGAGAGGTGGCATTTATGGCAGTAATAGTCGTTCCATCAAAACTATAAGTACATATTGTTGCATTACCATTGGTAGCACCGCTATCTCCAATTGCAATATACTTACCATTAGATGACCACCCAAGGCCAAATGCTGAATAGGGCGTTTGAATTGTTGCCGGAGATGACAATACAGTCCCATCAAATGTATATACCCTCAGGTTGGTGTTCGTCGCATTCGCCCTTCCCAACGTAACGGCTAAATATTTACCGTCAGGTGACCATGCTATTCGATTAGGCCGATCGGTCGTATTAACGGCGGTAATCAAGCTAAATATTCTACCATTAAAGCCAAAGACTGCTACCTGCGTCCCCTCACTCACAGCCAAGTAACTATCATTTGGTGACCATGCTACGCCTGTAGTTGGAATGGAGGTCCCCAATGTTGTCAACTGAGAAAGAAGATCTGTTCCCGACAATAGTAGTGGCGCAAGATTTATGCCATACGTTACAGCAACAGTTGAAGAATTGAGCACATCGGTTTCATTCACAACGCAATCAACAATCTTTGTTTTGAATTCCGTGCCCGTCAACAAAAAACCACACGCTGTATCACCAAAAATATCCGAACTTGTTTTTGTTTGCTTTGTTGTGCAACGCTTAAACATATTGCTCGTACCTTGAGCAGATTGGAATCCTGCAACCGACCCTGCGCCCTGTGTTTTTAATGCATTGCAATCAAAAAAACAGTTTGATTGATTATGAAGCAGTGACGGATTAGTCAACTGAAAGCCACATTGTGCGCTGTATAATGAATTACAGTTTTTTACAACACAGGCATCAGAATCTGCAAGCAACATGCCAACTGTATTAGAAATGAGACGCAAGCCATCAAAGTTACATTCCATAACCGTAGTGCATGAAACGCCCGAACCAAAACCAATAATATTAAGATCTTGTAATGATATCATTGATGCATTGGCTGCAACAAAGACACCAATTCCAGTTCCTACAGCACTATTTTTCAGATAACCATTGCGGATGGTAACCTGCACAAGCGAAGGATTAACTGTAATTCCAACCAAACCAGAACCCACCAGAATAGTGTAGCCCTTCAAATCAAAAGACACTTGACTAGCAGAAATAATTAAAGGGAAAACGATATTTTCAGCAAGTTGATAATTACCTGATTGGCTGATCGTTATCACGCCAGCAACTTGGTCGGAATTAAAAATTGGAGTTGCGGTAATTTCATCAGACAGCGTTCCCATTTTACCAGTGATCATCCATGTACTTTGCCCAGGCACAACCGGCCCGATTTTTTTGATGTCGCCAAAGCCGGCGCATCTCAGTGGCAGCACTACAACACAGATTACAGCCAATAATTTTAGTTTTTGACTCACGCTCTCTCTCCTTTTTTTTGAAAAAACACTCAATACAAAGCCCATACCAGATCTACATTTTCTTCCCGATATATGTCAACAATTAAAAGTGTGGCGACTTTTTAAGTCGCCACTTCATTACCGCTATTTTACAATCTGTTTATGAAATTATAGAAATATTATCAAATGGCTCAGGCACTCGTAACACGGCACCCGTATTGTTATACACATTCAAAATATTCGAACTATAATTCAAATCATTATGTGCCGCAATGTTACGTACAAAAAAATTGTTACCACCACCAGAAATACCAAGCCCTTGCAAGCCCCCTGCTGCATTCGTATCACACACCTTACAACCATCAATTAAACAACTTTCAGGGGTAAACATCATCTTAAATATTCTCACTGAACCACCCAAATCACTCGTTGCAATATATCGCCCATCACTTCCCCATGAAAGCGACGTAAAATACGTAGGAGCGTAAGTAAAGGTAACCGTCGATGTTAAATCAAAAGACCATGCTCGCACAAACCCTTTATCATCACAATCAACAATATAATCACCATCTGGTGACCATGCAATACCATTGATAAAACTCTGTTGTAAATCACCGTTAACATTCACCATGGCAACCGTCGTTCCGTCAAAATTGTAAATAATAATATTTCCCACACTATCACCACACGCAATGTACTTCCCGTTCGGCGACCACTCAATCGATTTTACAGCGCCATTAACCACCGTATTATCACCATCAATATGGTCCAATGAAAGTGATCCAGGCGCGCCAGTAACACTAAAAACGTTAACTTGGTTGCCACTACTTGTGTACGCACCTCCAGATGCTACATATTTACTATCCGGCGACCACGTCACCGAGTTGACGTCATCCCCTGGTGTTCCATTTTCTGCCTCATGAGTGAGGGCCAAACCATTAAAGCTAAAAATATGTACCGAGCTTAAGGCGTCCCCACAGGCAATATACTGGCCACTGGGCGACCACGCCACACCAAGAACGGGGATATTTTTGAATAATTTTTTTGAATCAACAAGAATGAGGGAATTACCAACAACCTTAAAAATACGCACATAATACCCATTGTCTCCAGTGACAAGATATTGCCCATCGGGAGACCAGGCAACAGAATTGGCATATTCCGGTAAAGCTGTATACGTGGCAACAGATAAAATATCTGCCCCGTTAAAGATTGAAACAAAAAGACGATTGGTGGTATCCGCATACGCAAGATGCTGTGCATCGGGTGCCCACACAACACAGGTCAAAGCTTGCCCAACATTAGTCATGGTCACAGTAGCCAACAGATCATTACCACTCAAAAATGTTGGTGCTATTCGAAGGCCATAAGGGACTGACGACCCTGTCTGAGTAATATCGGTATCATTTATAATACAATCAATAACTTTTGTTTTCGCTTCAGTTCCCGTCAACAAAAAACCATATACCTTATAACCAAAAACTTCTGCTGTTGATTGCGTCTTTTTTGCTACACAATCTTGAAAAATATTTCCTTGGCCACTATCAGATCGGAAAGCAATTGCCGACTTTGGTCCAATCGTTTTTAATGCCCGGCAATCAAAAAGACCATTGGCTTCACTATGAAAAAGATCAAAACCGGCATACAGTGATCCTATCGCATTACAATCCGTAACCGTTATCTCATCGGCATACTCAAGACGTAAACCAGTTGCATTAGAAATCAGATCAAGGCCAACCAATTCACATGCCGTAATTTCTTGACCCTCAGTTCCCGTGAGCTTAACACCCGCCGCACAATTAAAAATATTAAGGTTTTCCAAATGAATCATAGTGGAACCACGGCCAACCTCCAGGCCACTCCCCAAGCCACCAATACCACCAAGATTGGTGATATAACCATTATTAATATTTATCTCGCTGCTATTCCATGTAATAGTAATAACGTTATCATTAACATTGTTATGAGAAACGGTGTATCCGTCGAGATTCAAATACACGCCGTCTACCTCTATTGAAATTGGATAGATTAAATTTTCTGCAACTTGATAGTTGCCTGAAGAGTCGATGGTGATAATGCCTCCAATTTGACTCGCATTAACAATCGGTGTTGCAGTTGTTTCATCTGAGACCTCTCCCATTTTTTTACAAATCGTCCAGGCCGTTTGCCCAACAGTAGGATTAATTTTTTTTGTTACCGCATGCGCAGTAGAGACAAAAAACAGAATGGAAAGTATCGTTGCAATAAGTGCATTTCGTTTGTTCAAAACTGTCACCTTTTTCTTTGAAAATAATAAACACAACGCAACAATTATGGTGTCAAACTGCTGGCATGGAGATGTTATCAAATGGCTGCACGGTGTTACGCACTTTATTATGTTTTCCATGCACTACATTGCCTATCCCATTACCATAATTCACTTCATTGTTACAACATAAATTGCGCACAAAATTACCACTTCCTACTATCCCAAATGCCTTATTTATTCCGTGATCAGACACGCGCGTGTCGCATACTCTGCAATTTTCAACAAGACAACTCTTCGGAGCGCACAAAGCCGTATACAAACTTAATTTTTTTAAACTGTCACCGCAGGCAATCGTACTACCATCGAAAGACCAAGCAACTGAATAGACCGACTGAGCAACTCTCTCTTGTTTAATCGCCGATAGGCGTAAGCCATCAAATTGCACTACACGCAACATGTTACCAAGATCACCACTCACAATATATTTTCCATCCGGTGACCATGCAACTGATTGCACAGCACCTGTCGCGCTCGTATCGCTTGCTAGATTGACAAGCTCATAGCCATCAAGCGCAAAGACCAGAATCTCGCCACCTTGATCACCCGTTACAATGTAATTTCCGCGAGGCGACCATGCAACCGACCAAACATATTCATGGGGTACATTACTGCTTGCCACCTGTACAAGTAAAGATTCAGAAACACTATACACCCGCACTGCGCCACCAAAATCACCGCTTACTAAATACTTACTATCGGGCGACCAAGAAAGTGAAAGCACACTGGCGGCACACGCATCATTTATTAATTTTTGTGACAGCATAACTCCATCAAAACTGTATATTCGTATGTTTTTATCACCATCCCCACATGCAAGATATTTACCGTTGGGTGACCACGCAACGCAACTTATTGGCGATGTAACATCTTCACTGACAACGTGATGTAATGTCTCACCGTTAAATCGAAACAATCGTAAATAACCAGCGGAATCTGCACACGCAAGATAATTTCCATCTGGTGACCACGCAACTGCAAATGTATCCCCTGCCAGCGCACCTTGCGATGTTACCGGAATGAACGTGCAACCATCATAACTATAGACGCACACAGAATGAATATTGTTTTTTGCCAGTCCACTTGCAAGATATCTGTTATCCGGTGACCATGCCACAGACAACACAGCTGAGCTCATGCTCCTTGACCCTTGACAAACAAAGCTCCCTTGTTCATTTTGCACTGGCGCACAGCATACACCATAAGCGACTGATTCTCCGTGTGCAACACATTCTGTCTCATTAACAGAACACTCAATAATTTTTGTATTTGATTCACATCCTCTTAATAAAAAGCCACAAGCACTGTCGCCAAATTTTTGTGATTCCGTTGTTGTATTTTTTGCAACACAACGCTGAAGCAGATTATTTTTGCCGCTGTCACAACTAAATGCAGCAACACACGCAGCACCCATTGTCTTGAGAACTTGGCAAGAAAATAACGACGTCGACTCACATTGAAGCAACTCAAAACCTGCTTGCACACAGCTGGTGGCAGAACAATCTTTCATCACCGTATCACAGACACACATTAATTGCATACCAACAACATTTGCAATCAGTTCGAGTTGTTTAAATTCACAATCTATTATTTTTTTATCTTCTGTTCCGGCACACAACACGCCACAAACACAGTTAAAAATTTTTAAATTTTCTAAAAAAATATGTGCCGCTCCAGAGCCAACTTCAATACCGCAGTTTTTTCCTACACAACCAATGTTATACAAAGATCCGTCATAGATTGATACGTTGCTCGCGCCTGGCGCAATAGCAATAATCGCACCCATCTGTGAATCTGATGTAACAGTGTATCCATTCAAATCCAGCAGGACATCACTCACTGCAATGATAATGGAATAATGAAGATTCTGCATAATCTGATACTGACCTGGCGAGTTAATGGTGATAACACCACCCTGCTGATCAGCATCAAAAAGCGAGGCCGTTGCTGTACGCGCACGTAATCTAATACGCCCACAGTCAGTTCTACCACCCTCTTTTTTATCTAGCGATACGGCCAAAAAGTTTACGGTAAGCATCGAACCAAAAAGGAGAATAAAAAAATATGTATATCTATTCAAAACTATCACCTTTTATTTGGAAACAATGTAAAACATCTTTGCAATTTTTACCGCTTCAACAGCTGCAATGTCAAGATTATAAAAAAAAACTCAATCCCCTGCGTTCAACCCTCGATTATTTCATAATACTGTCGGCAAAGAAATATTATCAAACGGCTGTACGTCAGCACGAGCAACATCAAATCGACCATAATAGACATTGGGAATACCGTAGCAATAATTCACTCCATTATTTTTCGATATATTTCTTGTAAAAATATTGCTACCAGCACCAACAATTCCACGGCCCATAGCAACACTTAATGCATGCGTATCACAAACCCTGCAATTATCAATCAAGCAGTTGGCTGGCCCATACATTGCACTATACATTGTCAGGCCGACATTCGATCCACTCGCAATAAAAGCACCATCAGGCGACCAGGACAAGCCGTTCAATGAAGAGGCATTTTGTGATTTCAGTTCGGCCAACGTCATGGCATCACCATTAAATCTCCAGACCCTCAGATATGCATCTCCATCACCTGATTCGCATACTGCCAGATATGTTCCATCGGGCGCCCAACAAATCTTACCCGGAGGATACGTCGTAGCAACCGTTACTGCTGGCGGATAAACCAAAGAAGTCAAATTATAGACACTGATGTAATTAGATTTGGCCAATGCTATATATTTACCATCAGGCGACCAGGCAATATCATGAAATATATCCGAACTGCTTGAAGCTATAACATTACCCACATCCGTTAAATTTTTTCCATCAAATGCATAGATCACTGCCGTGGACTGCCCGAGCGCAAGTCCATAAATTGCGGCCAAATATGTACCATCTGGAGACCACGAAAAAGATTTAAAAGAAACGAGATCACCACTCCCTGGTACAGAAAGCGCGCTCACTTGCGTTAAGAATGTCCCATCAAAACTATAGATCCTGACATATGCTGGATCAACATCTTTGTCACCTATAACTATATATTTACCATTCGGTGACCACGCAAGCGCAAAACCATTCTCTCCAGGAATAGCCAATGCTTGCTGTACTAATGTTGCTCCATCAAAACTATACACATATAATCGTCCCTCAAGATCTACTACTGCTACATACTTACCATCCGGCGACCAGCCAACTGAGAACCCAATATTCAACAATGATATTGAGGCCAATGTAACAAGATTTGTTCCATCAAAGGATCCTATCATCAATAACCCTGCACCAACCCCTGCTATAAAATGAGCATCGGACGACCAGGCAAGAGACGATGAAGCAAAATCTACCAGCGATCCTAATGGTATTAAAAGTTCTGATACCGGCACCAACGTTGATTGTATATGTATGCCATACGTGAGTGCAGTTGGCGTTGAAAGCACATCAGTTTCACCCACAATACAATCAAGAATTTTTGTTTTTGTTTCTGTCCCCGTTAACAAAAAACCATTCGCTGTATCTCCATACGTTGTTGAACTCGTTTTTGTTTGCTGTGCAACACATTGTTGAAAAAGATTACATTGTCCTGAATCTGAAACAAAAGCGGCAACTGTACGCGTGCCTGTTGTTGTCAGTGCCTGACATTCATACAGACAATTCGCTTCACTGTTGCGCAACGTAAAACCTGCCTGTGAACTTTGTACAGCAGAACATTTTTTTATAACCGTCTCATCGGTATATTCTAACAAAATACCCGTTGCGGAGCCGACAATATCCAACCCCTCCAGTTCAACTTCTGCAATATGAAACATACTTTGTCCTGCAAGCCGCACACCCGTACCACAATTAAAAATCCGTAGATTATGCACACTCACGCTAGAAGCGCCTGATCCAACAACAACCCCACTTCCTGAACCAAGTACAGGACTAGAATTATCAATACGCCCATTAAAAATGGCAATCTCTTGCAAGAAAGGATTAATGGTAACTATAGAATCCGTAGCGACGGAAGAAGTTACCCGATGATGATTTAAATTGATGCTCACATTATTGACGTCAATAACAATGGGATAAATTAAATCTTCTATCGCTTGATAGTTCCCAGTTATGTTCAACGTAATAACTCCCATCACTGCATCTGCATTTGACAATGGTATAGGATCTATGCAGTAAACGGAACCTATTGGCGCCATCAGAAACAAACTGACAATCAAACTTTTTACTTGTCTCTTCAAAACCTATATCCTTTTTAAAAAAATTTATGCTGAAGGCAGTGCTCTATTTTCAAATGGTTGCATCACCAATCGTGGCAGATCAAACGTACCATAGTAGACATTGGGAATACCATAGCAATAATTCACTCCATTATTGGATGCTATATTATTTGTAAAAATATTACTGCCCGCACCAACAATTCCTCGTCCCATAGCAACATTGGATGCTTGCGTATCACAAACCCTACAGTTATCAATCAAACAGTTTGTTGGCCCATACATGGCACTATACATTATCAGCGTCCAACCATTTTGACCAACTGCAAGAACTGTTCCATCTGGTGACCACGCAAGACCACGCGGAGAACCAGTGAGTATAGATTTTAATTCAGTTAGAGTCATAGCATTACCATTAAATTCCCAGACACGCAGATACCCATCCGTTTCAGAAGATGCTCCAACTGTTGCCAAATAGTTTCCATCGGGCGCCCAACAAACATTACCCAAAAAATCCGACGTAGCAACGGTCACTGCTGGCGGATAAACCAATGTGGTCAAATTATAGACACTGATGTAGTTAGATTTGACCAATGCTATATATTTACCATCAGGCGACCAGGCAATATCATGAAATATGTCCGGATTGCTCGAATCTATAACATTACCCAGATCCGTCAAATTACTTCCGTCAAATTCATAGATCACTGCCTTTGCCTGACCAGAAACATTCGAATATATAGCTGCTAAATACTTACCATCGGGTGACCACGAAAAAGCATCAAAAGAAACGAGTGATCCACCACCTGGTACGGCAAGCGTACTGATAGGAGTTAACGTTAACCCATCAAAACTATAAACCCTGAGATATGCTGGATCAACATCTTTGTCACCTATGACTATATATTTACCATTCGGCGACCATGCAAGAGATGATAATCCAAATTCTCCAACCACAACCACCGCTTTCTGCTCTAATGTTGCACCATCAAAACTAAATACATACAAATAACCACTTAAATCAATAACTGCTACATATTTTCCATCTGGAGAGCATGCAACCCCTGCTGTAATTGTTGCTGCTATGAGCGATAGCGACGTTGTTAGAGCCAGCGTTGTCCCATCAAAGGATGCTATAGACAGGATATCCGAATAACATCCTACAATAAAATGCGCATCGGGTGACCAGGAAAGAAACGCTCCGCCAAAATCAACTCCTACTAATACTCCTACAGGAGTTAAAAGATCTACAAATGGCAACAACGTTGGTTCTATATGTATGCCATACGTTATTGCGGTTGGCGTTAAAAGCACATCAGTTTCACCCACAATACAATCAAGAATCTTTGTTTTTGCCTCCGCGCCCGTTAACAAAAAACCATTCGCCGTATCACCATATGTTGTTGAACTTGTTGTCGTTTTCATGGCAACACAACGTTGAAACATATTGCATTGACCTCTCTCAGACCTAAATCCTACAACCGTTGCTGTGCCTGTTGTTTTTAGCGCCTGACAGTCATATAAACAGCTTGCCTGGGTACCCAAAAGGTCAAATCCTGCGACCTCACTTTTGATGACATTACAATTTCTGACTGTTATTTGGTTGGCATAATGCAGCGCAATTCCGGTTGCACTTGAAATACAGTCGACATCAAACAACTGTGAAGCAAAACTTTCTCGTCCCACAATTCCTGCAAATAGAACGCCATAACCACAGTGAAAAATATCTAAATTATTCAGATATATTTTTGACGTACCATCAAGAACCAAAACGCCACTTCCCGTACCCGTGGTCATCAGATCGGTATTATAAATTTTCCCATTAAATAAAGAGACATCATGCACATTCCATTTCACCGTAATAATTGAATCAGCAGAATCATTATGCGAAACCTTGTGCCGATTTAAATTCAATGCAACATCACTCACATTAATAACAACAGGATATATAAGATCTTCTATTACCCGATAGCTACCAGGAAGACTAATCGTAATAATATTTGAAACCGCATCTGCATTAGACAGCGGTAGAGGGTCAACGCCATTTACAATACCGCTCATCAAAAGTGTTAGCAGCGGAACAAGAATGCGTGCTCTGTATTTATTCAAGACCATCACCCTTTTTTAAAGTGCTTATGAAATCATAACGTTGTTGGTTCCGAAATATTATCAAACGGTTCTACTGCCCCACGTAGAATCTCAAATCTGCCGTAGTACACATTAGGAATTCCATAGCTATAATTCACACCATTATTACAACAGGCATTATTGGTGCAGGCGATGCTACCACCGGCAACTAACCCGCGTCCTATGTTCATATTTGCAGCTGCCGTATCACACACTCTGCAGCTATCTACTAGGCAATTTGCCGGACCGTACATGGCTCGCACAATTACCATTCCTGAATTTGATGCATCCATACGAGCGGCAGCAATGTACTGCCCATCTGGTGACCAAGTCAATGCAAATACATCATCTGCTCCACTCATTGAATTTGCTAACGTTTTGAGCAACGTTAATCCTGTGCCCGTAAATTGATAAACCCGTATCAATCCACCAAATATTGTACCAACCGCAATATACTGACCATCAGGTGACCATACAACTGAAGCTGCTGTCGCAGCAACTGTTGTAACCTGTGTCAATGTAGATCCTGTCCATTGCCAGACCGCCAAATTTCCAGGTGTATCGGCCGTTGCAACATACTTGCCACATGGTGAACACGCAACTCCGGTCATAGTACCTGATGCCACAGAAGCCTGTGTACCAAATTTACCTGCCGCACTCACCGGTATTGCAATCAAATTATTCGCACGAGGACCAACCACAATATAGGTACCATCGGCCGACCAGGAAAACACATAGCCACCACCTACAGCCGTTGTAAAGTTTGATGAATCAAGAAGCGTCATGGTAGTTCCATCAAAACTAAAAATTCTCATCCCGCCACTACCACCACCAGTTGCATCATTTACTGCAATATATTTACCATTGGGTGACCATGCTACACAATATGACTGCGATGTCGTTGCTATATTCGTAATAAACCTCAAAGCCTGCCCATCAAACGAATACATTACAATTTGTGGCGCTACTGCCGAACTGACTACCACAAATTTACCATTTGGTGACCATGCACAACCTAACGGCGTCAGTCCAACAAAGGATGTTGAAACAACAATGGTATTATTGATTCCATTAAATTGATCAATTTCTAATGCTGCACGTGCGCCATCACTTGCAACCAGAGCAATAAAGCCATTCACCGGCGACCAGGCCATGGTACGAATATTCGCTCTTCCCGTTGTTACTGTTGCTACTAATGACAAAAGATCTGCATCAGGCTGAATCACTGGTTGGAACTCTATGCCACTTGTGACCGCACTTGATGTACCAACAACATCCGTTTCATTCACAATACAATCAATAAGTTTTGTTTTAAGTTCGGTGCCCGTCAATAAAAAACCACACGCTTTGTCACCAAATGTTGTTGAACTATTCGCAGTCTGTTTGGCTACGCAGTTTTTAAACAAATTGTTTTGTCCATGCTCAGATTTAAATCCTGCAACCGTACCCGTTCCCATTGTCCTGATTGCACAACAATTATAAAAACAATTTACGTTACTGTAGAGCAACTCAAAACCTATTTGTGTGTTACGAATTGCGCGGCATCCGGTAATAATGGTTGCATCGGCATACTGCAACTGAAGACCAACAGCATTTGCTATACAATCAACAGCCGTCAGTTGACACGATGTTATTTCATTGTTCAGCAGCCCAAGCAACCGCATACCATAACCGCACTGAAAAATTTTAAGGTCCTTGAACGATATTTGTGATGATCCATAACCAACAACCACCCCGCTCCCACTGCCGTCAGGTCCACCGGTGTTATGAATGTAACCATTATAAACATACACTTTGCTTCTTAAGGGCAGCACGGTGATGATATTTGCATTTGGGTCGCTCACCGACACTCGGTAGCAATTAAGATTAAGTACAACACCGTTGGCACTGATCACAACCGGATAAAACAAATGTTCAATCACTTTGTAATAACCCGTCGACAAAAGAGGAATGACACCTAACACTTGATTCGCGTTAGAAATGGGAGTTGGCACCGCCATCTCAGACATCGGCCCCAACTTATGTACCTTACTCGCTACCGCGTCATCATAAAAACTAAATTCATCAAAAAAATCTTGTGCAATGAGCGGCATAAAAATGACAAGAAAAAAACAAAAAATAAACACTCTGTTTTTTGTGTTCAAAACCAACACCTTTTTTTAAAAAAAATCACAAAAACAACTGTGCCACTTTTACCGCTTCCAACATCACCGTGTCAAGAGAATAAAAAAAAGATGAACTCTGGCGCCCCAGAGTTGCACAGCACATATGAGCTACAACGTTGTCGGCATAGAAATATTATCAAATGGTTGCACAACAGCGCGAAGAATCTCAAATCTTCCATCATAGACATTTGGTATACCGTAGCTATAATTAATACCATTATTGCAGGCAATAGTACGAGTAACTATAGTGGTACCGCCAGCTACAATCCCTCGCCCCATATTCATGTTGGAAGCTAACGTGTCGGCAACACGACAGCTATCGATCAAACAGTTTGTTGGTCCATACATTGCGTTGAACATATGGACATTCACCGCACCACCAGCTACTGCATTATAATCCATCGTAACAATATATTTCCCGTCTGGTGACCATGAAATGTTGGCCATACGAGTTGCATTTGTCGATGACGTTGCTACAACTGCCAAGGTCGATGTTCCATTATATTGCAAAATTCTTACCCTATTAGTTAAGGCAACATCTGCACCTGGCGCAACAATATATTGACCATCCGGCGACCAATCTAATCCAAGTATAAAACTAGCACTCAATCCCGTTGCTTGAGCTACAAATTTTAAACTGCTCGTTCCATCAAATGTTAATAATTGTACCTTGCCCGTATTATCTCCTGCAGCAATATATTTGCCACAAGGTGACCATGCAACTGAAGCAACATTTGTAAATGTATAACTTGCTACCGCGACTGAAGACAGAGCTCCTGCCGCACTCACGCTATACACAACAACAGTATTCGAGTAAATCGTTGCTATATATTGTCCATCGGGCGACCAGGACATTGATTGCCATGGGCCAACGCTTCCCAGATTTTTATCTCCTAAATCAACCAATGCTGGTGTTGCCGACGGAGTAAATGACCATATGCTCAGGTAAGTACTGTTAGTACCGGAAACCAACCCTCCCGTTGCGATAAATTTGCCATTTGGTGAAAAACGAACTGCCGTCAAATTGATTGTGTTCAATGTTGGCAATGTTGATCCGAGTGCTGTATCTGTTGTACCATTAAAACTGTATGCGTATAACCCTGTATTTCCAAGAAAGGTCGCTCCATCTGCTGTTGCTGTGACATAGTATTTGCCATCTGGTGACCACGCCACATCTGAGGCTACAAGCGATCCACTCGTTCCTATGGCTGAACCACCTACAACAACAAACGTCAAACCATTCCATGTATATATATTTGACCCATAACCATTACCCGTATCTTTATGGGTCGTCACTATATACTTACTATCTGGCGACCATTTTGGAGATCCAATCGTCCAAGAGTTTGAAGCAGGAAATCCTGATACATACCCACCCCATGCAAACATGGGCGCAAGATTCACACCATAGGTTATTGCTGTTTGCGTGCTCACAACATCTGTTTCATTCACAACACAATCAACAATCTTTGTTTTCGTCTCCGATCCCGTCAGCAACAGTCCACATGACTTATCACCAAACGTGGTCGAACTCGTTTTTGTTCGTTCAGCTACGCACCGTTGAAAAAGATTACTGGTACCACCTGTTGATTTAAATCCAACAGCAGTTGCCGTCCCTGTTGTCTTAAGGGCAGTACAATCATACAAACAATGTGATTGACAATTATTCAGCTCAAATCCTGATTGCGTACTGTATAAAGCCGAACATTCCTGTAACACAATTGACTGAGCATAGGTGGATGATACACCAATCATATTTGCAATGAAATTCAACCGAGATAATGTACAACCATTCACCAGTGAACCATTCACTCCTGCCAACATAATGCCCATGGTGCATCCAATAACACTGACATCATGCACAACAATATTGGTACACCCAGAACCAACATAAATACCACTTCCGCCGGTGGCCACCGTATCAATATTTTTAAGATATCCATTGGTCACAGTAACATTCGCCAGGTTACTGGAAATGGTAATGATCGTATCACTTCCAACTGCCCGCGTTATGGTATATAACCCCAAATCAAGAGAAACATTACTGGTGGTAATAACAATACGAGAGGAGAGATCATGCGCCAGTTGATACAACCCTGGAGTATTAATGGTGATAACACCGTTATATCCATTAGAATCAAAAAGAATGGTTGGTGTCACTTCATCAAAAAAAGTTGCTTGTCGCAAAGCCGTGTTCCATGCACTTCTTGTAGATTGCGGATTCACTGCATGAATAACCCCCATACCAGCATCAAGCTCCCCTGAGCTCATCCAACACAGACAGGCTATAATTCTTATTATTTTCTTGATCCCACACACACCAGCTCTCCTTTTTTGAGATACAACAAACTCTTCTGTACCTACTCCTACCTCATAACGCCCCACAATGAAAACTTAAAAAAATCACCATCATTATTGCGTCATTCTAAAAAAAGGGCGCCATTCGACGCCCTCACAAAAAATAATCGCTGCACAATTACAACGTTGTTGGCAAAGAAATATTATCAAATGGTTGCACAACATTGCGAAGAATTTCAAAGCGTCCATCATATACGTTGGGAATCCCGTAACTGTAGTTCACACCATTATTACTTGCAATATTATTCGAAAAAACATTAGTACCTCCAGCAACAAATCCACGTCCCATGTTAAAGTCTGTCGCAAGCGTATCACAAACACGACAGCTATCGATCAAACAGTTAGTTGGTCCATACATTGCGTTGAACATATGAACATTCACCGCACCACCAGGTGTTGCGTTATAATCCATAGTGACAATATTTTTACCGTCGGGTGACCAGGCAATATTGGCCATACGAGTTGTAGTTGTCAACGACGTTGCTACAACTGCCAAGGTCGATGTTCCATTGTATTGCAGAATCCTTACCCTATTTGTAGAGGCAGTATCGCCTCCTGGCACAACAATATATTGACCATCGGGAGACCAATCTAACCCAAGAATATAATTGACACTCAAGCCCGTTGCTTGCGCTACAAATTTTAAGCTACTCGTTCCATCAAATGTCAATAATTGTACCTTGCCCGTATTATCTCCTGCTGCAATATATTTACCACAGGGTGACCATGCTACAGAAACAACTCCAGTAAACGCATACGTTGCTACCGCGGCTGCAGAGAGAGCACCTGCACCACTCACGCTATACACAGCAATAGTATTCGAGTAAATCGTTGCTATATATTGTCCATCGGGCGACCAGGATATCGATTGCCAATTTCCTACAGCTCCTGTGTTTTTATCTCCCAAGTCTACCAACGCTGGTGTTGCCGATGGAGTAAAAGACCATATGCTCAGATAGTTATTGCCACCATTCACATATCCTGCAGTCGCTATAAATTTACCATTCGGCGAAAAACGAACTGCCATCAAATTAATGGTGTTCAAAGTTGGCAGAGTTGATCCCAGTGCTGTATCTTTTTTGCCATCAAAACTATATGCATATAACCCTGTATTTCCAAGAAAGGTCGCTCCATCTGCTGTTGCCATGACATAATATTTGCCATCTGGTGACCACGCTACATCAGTCGCCACAAACGAAGAGCTCGACCCTATATCTGATCCACCTACATAAGTAAAGTTCGAACCATTCCATACATATTCATTCGACCCATAACCATGGGGACTACCTGCACCTCTATAAGTCGTTAATATATACTTACTATCTGGCGACCATTTGGGAGCATCAATTGTCCATGGATTTGCCAGAGGAAATCCGGATACATACCCACCCCATGCAAACACGGGAGCACAGTGCACGCCAAACGTCACCGCAGTTGGTGAGCTCACCACATCTGTTTCATTGACAATACAATCAATGATTTCTGTTTTTGATTCTGTCCCTGTCAATAAAAAGCCACACGCTTTATCACCAAATATTGTCGAACTTGTCTTCGTTCGCTCAACAACACAGCGTTGAAACAAGTTACTCGTACATCCCGTGGATTTAAAACCAACAACAATTGCTGTTCCTGTTGTCTTGAGAGCATTACAGTCTTCACAACAATTACCCTGACAATTATTCAACTCAAATCCAGATTGAGTACTATAGAATGCTGAGCATTCTTTGAGTACGGTTGAATCTGCGTACGTTAATGAAATCCCTACAGCATTTAAAATCAAATTCAAGCGGGATAAAACACACCCAGTAACGGTAAGGCCATTCGCACCTACCAGCGCAACGCCCTTGGTGCACCCCATAATAGACAGATCATTGAGCGATATTTTTGAACAACTAGCACCTACATATATACCCCTGCCACCTGTCAACACAGTATCTGTATTCTTGATATACCCTCGTACTATAGAAACAGTTGATACACCGCTGGAAATGGTAATAATATTATCCGTCCCAACCGAGCGAGTAATGGTATGTAATCCCAAATCAAGAAAAACATTATTGGCACTAATAACAATGGGATACGTTATATCTTGAACCAACTGATAGCAACCAGATGTTGCTATCGTAATAACTCCATTATAAGCATCAGAATTCAAAAGCGGCCGCGGCGTTACTTCATCAAGCACTGTTGCTTGTCGCAACGCCGTAGTCCATGCTTTTGTTTGTGGCGATGGGTTAATAGTGTGTATGGGGCCCATACCAGCATGCAAAGACAAAAAGCTTACGCAACACAGGGTCACTTCTATTACTTTTCTTTTCATCAGGTTCACACCCGCTCTCCTTTTTTTGATGCAACAACTCAACAGGGCTTCATGATCGCGCAGTTACAATGTTGTTGGCATAGAAATATTATCAAACGGTTGTACAACAGAACGAGAAATATCAAACCGTCCATCATACACATTAGGAATTCCATAGCCATAGTTTTCGGCATTATTTCCCGCTTTGTTGCGAGTAAAAACATTCGTTCCTGCACCAAGAATTCCATTCCCCATTGTTTGTCCAGATGCAAAGGTGTCACACACGTCACAATTATCAATGAAACAATTTGAAGGACCATACATAGCAGAATAAACCTTAATTCGGCTTGAAACGCTTGCCGCCTCGCCAGACGCAATATATTTTCCGTCCGGCGACCACGAAAGCGCATAAATTGCCGCCGTCCCCAATTGATCTGCTCCAACTTGAGTCAAAGCCGTTCCATTAAAATTAAAAACTCTCAGGGGAAAGGTGGAGGTTATACTACCCGCTACAAGATAACATCCACAAGGAGACCACGTTAATGCATACGTATAGTTTGCACCACCAATAACCGCTGTTTGTGTCACATAGGTTAAATTGGTACCATCAAAAATAAAAAGTGAAACTTTACCTGTTAAGTCACCAACAGCTATATATCTTCCATTGGGTGACCAGACGGCTCTGAGTGTATTGGTCAGATTGGTGCTTGATGATGTAACAAATGTCAACGTTGTATTGGTAGCAAATTTATACACATTTATTGTATTCGACCCTCCAGTAATAACCACATATTGACCATCGGGAGACCACGAAATAGCTTGTCCAGGAGCATATCCAATGGGTACGCTGGTAGCTGTCCCCACTAAAGAAGTCCCATCAAAGCTATACGTTGCAGCATAAGTCTGGGCCCCAGCTTGGTTCCATGCGGCAACCGCAAGAAACTTTCCATTCGGCGACCACTCAAGAGCACCGGGACGGTTGTTAGCCCCCAAAGATACCGTAACAGGACCTGTAACCGTTGTACCATTAAATGTATACAAATATATTATCGTTCCAGCACCAGCAGCCAACTCACCAAAAGCAAGATATTTTCCATCTGGTGACCATGCAATATTTGAAAGTGCTACTGCGCCCGGGGCAACTGTCAATATTTGTGACAAAGTTGTACCATCAAACCCAAATATTCTTGCCGTCGTTGCATCAATTGATGCTAAATACTTACTATCAGGGGACCATCGAACCCCCAAAACATTGTTTGCAGATACAGTAACCGCTGACCCAATTTGACTTAATCCTCCATTAAAAACGGGAAGCAAATTAATACCGCAGGTCCAGGCCGTAGGCGTTGAAACAACATCCGTTTCATTAACAATGCAATCAACAATTTTTGACTTTGCTTCTGTACCAGTGAATAAAAAGCCACAAGCCATGGCACCAAATGTTGTAGAACTACTTTTGGTTTGCTTGGCCACACAGCGATTAAATAAATTACTGGTACCGCCCATTGATTTAAAACCTATCGCACTACCAAGAGCTCCTGTATCGCTTCCTGTCTTTAATGCAGCGCAATCATACAAACAGTTTGCATCACTATTCACTAAAGAGAATCCAGTTATTGCAGAATATAAAGCATTACAAGACTTAATAATTGAAGAAGATACATATGACGCAGATAAGCCAATATCATTAGCAACAAACTGCACATGGTTCATGGTACATGAAGTTACAGCATTGGAGGTACTTGAACCAACTAAAGAAACACCATTACCAAATCCAGTAATCGTCAGATCTTTAAAGTTCAAAACTGACGCGCCTGCAGTGACTCGTATACCACTCCCTGCACCACCCGTCACTGAAGCTCCCTGCAAATACCCATTCCCAACAACAACTTGGGTCACCCCATTAATCATAATAGCACTCGTATTCAAATCACTGATATTTATTTTGTGCTGTTGCAAATTGAGGGCAACCTTGCTTGCAGTAATTGAAACAGTATAATTCAGATCTTCTGCCAATTGATAATTGCCTGATGAACTCAACGTAATAATGCCACCCAATGCATCAGAATTAAATACTAAAATAGGCTTAGTTTCATCCGATAAAACACCAATACGCGCTTCAAGCATCCAGGTACTTTGTGCAAGCTCGGGATTTATTTTTTTTACTTCCCAGGTACCGCGACACGCCGTCGAAGTACCTGTACATACAAAGCACGCCCTCTTTGCAATTGATTCTTCAAGTATCAAAGAATCTTGTGCTAGTTCTAGATTTGCACCACGACACATCGTCGCACATATCATGCAAACAAAGCATGCCATCTGAATACCACGATTTGACCTGATCACACCACGCTCCTTGTTTAATTCATTTAATTTTTTTCATTCATCACTGATTACAACAGTGTTGGCACAGAAATATTATCAAACAGCTGTACCACATTACGACTAATCTCAAATCTGCCATCATACACATTAAGAATTCCGTAACTATAATTCACACCATTATTACAACACGTCGTGTTTACACACAGGTTATTACCACCTGCTTCAATCCCTCGCCCCATATTTAAATTTGAAGCCTTTGTCTCTCCAACTTTGCAAGCATCAATCACGCATTTTGTAGGACCATACATTGCACTGAATATGCGAATTTTGCCACTGGCTTCTCCGGTTGCAATATATTTTCCATCAGCTGACCAACTCACCGATTGAACAGCGCCTTGCCCATTTTGCGTCGCGCCCTCTTGCGTCAAAGAAGTACCAGTAAATTTGAGTATCTTAATAGGAAATGTTGAAACAGAACTCACCGCCACAATATATTGACCATCAGGGGACCAATACAATGCGTTAATTGCACCAACAACACCAAGCGAAAGAGAGGGACATGCTGGTACCAAATCTGTACCATCAAAACTGAGTACTGTTACGTAGCCAGATGAATCACCGGTCGCAATAAATTTTCCATTGGGCGACCACTTGGTGCCTCCTGTTGTTGACGCTCCCGTTGGTACGGTACGAGCAGCAACAGATGTTAACGTTGTATCGGGAAACAATTTAAGCACCGTCACCTGAGCAGATCCGGTTGATACCGCTATATACTGACTATCGGGCGACCAGGCTATCGAAAGCCATCCTGGACTGGACAACACCGGTGACGTAGAAACAAAAGAAAAAGCAGTACCATTAAAACCTAGTAAATATATCCACAGACTCGTCGTTTGATATGCGGCAACTGCAATGTATTTACCATTGGGTTCCCACTCAACCATGCAGGGAGTTTGACCTGTAGTAATCACAGTCGATGTCTGCAACGTTGTTGTTGCGCCGTTAAAAGCATAGACAGAAACAAGCCCGCTGCCGACATTATCACCCAATGCAAAATATTTTCCATCAGGAGACCATGATCCTCCCAGCAATGCATTGGCTTGCGTGATAGTTGCTGTTCCTTTGAGCGTCGTTCCATCCCACGTTAAAACAACCGATTCAGAACCATCTGTTGTGAGAACATATTTACTATCAGGTGACCACTGTGCACAACGAACTTCATTGGCAGAAAGCACAACCGGTGTTATTAATGATGTCATGCCACCATTGGAAAGAGGAACACATGCGATGCCACAGGTAACTGCGGTTGGAGAACTAACCACATCTGTTTGTGTTACGATACTTTGAACAATTTTTGTTTTTGTCTCAGAGCCTGTGAGCAAAAATCCGTTTGCCACATCACTAAATATTGTTGAACTCGTTGTTGTACCTTGCGCTGCACAACGATAAAACATATTGCTAGTTCCACTGGTTGATTTAAATCCTGCAGCAGTTGCGGTTCCGGTTGTCTTTAATGAATTACAATCATAAAAACAATTTGATTGGGAAAAAGAAAGCTCAAACCCAGATTGCACAGAATATAATGCATTACAATTTTTTATCGTTGATGCACTGGCATATTCAATCAACATACCAATATCGTTGGAGAACAATGATACGCCAAATATATCAGAATCTTTTACATCATTATTTGTTCCCATTAACCCAGCCAAACGAACCCCAGAGTGGCATCCAAAAACAGAAAGATCATGTAATGAAATTTTAGAGCATCCGGTGCTGACATAAATTCCAGATCCCGTTCCTGTGCCCCCTGTATTTTGAACATATCCATTGTAGACTGCCACTTCAGACAGTGCTGTTGTCACCGTAATAACATTGGAAGATGCCAGTGTGTGCGTCACCGTATACGAATTAAGATCAAGAAACACGCGACTTGCTTGTATCACAATGGGATAATTAATATTTTCAACCAATTGATAATTACCTGCATTGGTTATGGTAATCACAAAGCTCACCGCATCAGAATTAAAAACAGGCGTCGCCACCGTCTCATCAGATATCGCTCCCAAGCGTGCCGCAATAGTCCATGCGTCAAGTCCTTGCGTCATTCCAACAGTTTTGACATTCCACATGCCAACACAAGTAGAAACAATAAATATTAACCACGTACAAATAAGTGCGTGAACCGATTTCCTCACACTCTTTCCTTTTTTAAAAGAGGCATGTCGCCTTGATTATACTACAACGTTGATGGTAGCGTTATATTATCAAATGGTTGTACCACGTTGCGACTTATCTCAAATCTTCCATCGTATACATTTGGTATTCCATAACTGTAACTCATAGTGTTATTACTGCTCGCATTATTAACAAAAAGGTTGCTTCCTCCCGCAACAAACCCTCGCCCCATGTTTAAATTTGAGGCAGCGGTATCACTCACCCGACAATTATCAACCAAACAATCTGAAGGTCCATACATTACCCGCAGAATCCTCACCATTCCCGTCAGCGAACCAGCTACAATAAAACGTCCATCAGAAGACCACGACAACGTCATAGTACTACTATTTAATACTGTGGATGGAATAGCAACAAGATTGAGTGCTGCTCCTGTAAATTGATATAAAAAAATATTATTAAGATAATCACCAACCACGATGTAGTTACCACACGGCGACCATGACAGTGCCTCAATTACATTGATACCCGGGCCGACAATTATTGGCCCAGCAGTCATAGATGTACCATCCCACAAAAAAACACGTAGAAATGATTCATCACCAACGGCAAAATAATGCCCATTGGGAGACCACCTTACACTATATCCATGTTGGCCCGCTATTGATTGAGTTACCGGTGAACCTAAAATTCCGCCTTGTAAAACTGGATACACATACACCGTTGTCTGCGCTATTGTTACAACAGCAAGGGCAGAACTATCCGGTGACCAAGCTAACTGCATATCCTGTGAACTCGGATTTGTAAGACTCGCTGAATTACTAATATTAGTTAACGTAGAACCATCAAAACTAAACATTCGTATGTATGAAGGATTATTCGGATCGACACATGCTATATACTTGCCATTGGGTGACCACGCAAGACATGAAACTGCAAATGTTGGAACCGTACTATATGCTGATAATGCTAGAGAAGATCCATTAAAGGTATATATTCGCAACCGACCCAAACCATCACTAGGAAAACTCATCCCAGCTGCAAGATATTTACCATCAGGTGACCAATCAAGGGTTGTACGAAAGGAACCTGTTGAATTGACAACTGACGCCACTCGCACAAAATCATTCGTCGCCGTATTAAATTTATAGACAAGACATGTATATGTTGTACTCAAAGCACAATAAGAGGTGTCTGGCGACCACGCCACCGCAGTAGGCTCTGCGAAACTTCCAATTCCAACCAACTGTGTTGCTGTTGAAAAAAGATCTGTACCAGACAACAACAATGGACACACATTTATACCATTGGTCACCGCGGTTGGCGAACTGACCACATCAGTTTCCGTCACAACACTTTTAACGATTTTTGTTTTTAGTTCAGTACCCGTTAACAAAAAGCCGTTTGCGGTATCTCCAAACGCAAGTGAGCTCGTTTTTGTTTGTTGCGCCATGCAACGATAAAACATATTACTGGTTCCACCGGTTGACTTAAAACCTGCAGCAGTTGCTGTCCCGGTTGTCTTTAACGAATTACAATCATAAAAACAATTTGATTGGGAAGAAAAAAGCTCAAAACCAGATTGCATAGAATACAAAGCATTACAATTTTTTATCGTTGATGCACTGGCATATTCAAGGAGCATACCAATATCATTGGAAATGCAACGCAGATTAAGCGCATCAGAACTTCTAACATCATTATTTATCCCGGTCAAACCAGCCAAACGAACACCACAATGGCAACCAAAAATAGTCATATCATATAAAGAAACTTTGGAACACCCGGAGCTCACGTAAATGCCAGACCCTGTTCCTGTGCCCCCTGTATTTTGAACATATCCATTATAGACTGCCACTTCAGATAGTGCTGTTGTCACCGTAATAACATTGGAATTAGCTATGGTATGGGTTACCGTATACGAATTGAGATCCAAAACTACATGACTAGCCTGTATCACAATAGGATAATTAATATTTTCAACTAATTGATAATTACCAGCGTTGGTTATCGTGATCACAAAACTCACCGCATCAGAATTAAAAATCGGCGTTGCTACCGTTTCATCAGATATTGCTCCCAAGCGCGCTGCAATGGTCCATGTATCCAGTCCTTGCGTCATGCCAACTGTTTTGACGTTCCACATGCCAAAACATGGTGAAACAACCACTACCAACCACATACCAAAAATAATGTACAACGCTTTCTTCACATACTTTCCTTTTTTAAACGTGACATAACGCCTTCATGACTCTACAACGTTGTTGGCATAGAAATATTATCAAATGGTTGCACAACAGTACGAAAAATTTCAAAACGTCCGTCATACACGTTTGGTATACCATAGCTGTAATTAATACCATTATTTGCAGAAACATTATTAATAAACACATTGGTACCACCAGCAACTAATGCACGCCCCATGTTAAAGTTGTTTGCCTGTGTATCACATACACGACAATTATCAATCAGACAGTTGGCTGGGCCATACATTGCGTTGAACATATGGACATTCACCGCGCCACCAACTACTGCGTTATAATCCATCGCAACAATATATTTCCCATCTGGTGACCATGCAATATTGGCCATACGAGTTGCATTGGTCGACGACGTTGCAACAACTGCCAAGGTTGATGTTCCATTATACTGTAGAATTCTTACCCTATTGGTTAAGGCAGTATCACTACCTGGCACAACAATATACTGACCATCAGGCGACCAATCTAAGTTCAATATGTAATTGGCACTCAATCCCGTTGCTTGCGCTACAAATTTTAGGCTACTCGTTCCATCAAATGTTAATAATTGTACCTTTCCAGCATTATCTCCTGCTGCAATATATTTACCACAGGGGGACCATGCAACAGAAGCAGCATTTGTAAATGTATAACTTGATACCGCCACTGAAGATAGAGCTCCTGCCGCACTCACGCTATACACAACCACAGCATTTGCTATAACAGTCGCTATATATTGTCCATCGGGCGACCAGGAAATTGATTGCCATGGACCAACAGCTCCCAGATTTTTATCTCCTAAATCAACCAACGCTGGTGTTGCCGACGGAGTAAACGACCATATGCTCAGGTAAGCACTGTTCGTACCGAAAACCCACCCTCCCGTTGCTATAAATTTGCCATTAGGTGAAAAACGAACTGCCGTCAAATTGATTGTGTTTAATGTTGGCAATGTTGATCCGAGCGCTGTATCTGTTGTACCATTAAAACTGTATGCGTACAGCGGCGAATTACCAGCAAAACCAACATTATCTGCTGTTGCTGTGACAAAATATTTTCCATCCGGTGACCACGCTACGTCCGCTGCTGTAAGCGATGCACTCGTTCCTATGGCTGAACCACCTATATAGGCAAACGTCGAACCATTCCATGTATATTCATTTGATCCATACCCATTACTCGTATTCTTATAGGTCGTCAATACATACTTATTATCTGGCGACCATTTGGGACTCCCAATGGCCCACGTAACACCAGTAGGTACTAAAGGAAATCCTGATGCATATCCGCCCCATGCAAAAACGGGCGCACAGTGGACGCCATAAGAAAGCGCCGTTGGCGAGCTCACAACATCTGTTTCATTTACAACACAATTAAGAGCTTTTGTCTTTATCTCAGATCCCGTCAACAAAAATCCACATGCCTTATCACCATACGTTGTTGAACTCGTCTTTGTTTGCTTGGACACACAACGGGAAAACACATTGCTTATACCATGAGTTGACTTAAATCCTGCAGTTGTTGCCGTTCCTGTTGATTTCAGCGCTTTACAGTCAAAAAAACAATTCGCCTGGCAATTGTTCAACTCAAACCCTGACCACAATGAATACATTGCATTGCTCTGTTTGATAATATTTGCATCCGACCAATCAAATAAGAGACCTATTCGATTAGAAACCAGATTTAATTCTGAAAAATCACATTGCGTTACTTTGTTACTCGCCCCTGTCCCAGCACACCACACACCTTTGTCAAAACCAGATATCGTCATTTTTTTCAACACAACCTTTGTTGTATTTGCAGGAATATATACACCACTGGCCACAGCAGCTGTAATATTTTCTAACACTCCATTCAGAACATAAATTTGCTGCAAAGGTGTTGTGCTTGTCAGAGCGATGGCCGTTTGACCTGAAAGAGATGGTGCAATTTTATAGTTCTTTAGGTCAAGACGTATATTACTTGCCGCTATAGTGATGGGATACATGAGATTTTCAGTCAGCTGATAATTGCCAGGTATATCCAAAACAATAGTACTACCGTCATGATCTTCATTAAACACGGGAATAGCAGTCACCTCATCACTGATACGTGTCGTTTTGTTAATAATAGTTTCTATAGTGTCAGCTGCAGTCGGGCTTACCTTTTTGACAGGTCCCATACCACAGCACGGTTGTATAACAAAAAAAATCATACATCCTAAAAGAATTCGTCTCATCACTTGTATAACTCCTTAACCTCTGAACACAGAGGTTGCCCTTTTTTATGAGTTTCTTGCAACACATTTTTACTACAACGTCGTTGGCTCAGAAATGTTATCATATGGCTGTATAGCGGAACGTGAAATTTCAAATCGCCCATCATACACATTGGGGATACCATAGCTGTAGTTAATAACATTATTTGATGCCACATTGTTCAAAAACACATTGTTTCCACCACCCGCACAACCACGTCCCATGTTTTGACTGGCAGCAAGAGTATCATTCACCACACAGTTTTCAATACAACAACTTTGGGGCCCATACATAGCTCGTAGAATAACAACCTGCGCAGCCCCTGCCCCACTACTCCCAACTATATACTGCCCGTCCGCAGACCATGATAATCCATAAAAAAACCCAATTGCTTGATAATAGACTATTGATGTCACCGCAGTTCCTGTAAACTGGTAAAAAGAAATCCTGCTTCCCTGATCTCCGGCGATAATATAATTACCATCAGGCGACCACTTTAAGCTAACGGCCGCTGAATTACCTAGTACTGATGGGCCCGCAACAACGCCTGTTCCATTCCATGTATATATACGAATGTTATAGGAACTTGTATCTCCTAGTACAATATATTTGCCACAAGGGGACCATTTCAAACAAGCAATATTAAATGAGGTGGCTCCAGTCACCACCGTTCCCATGATACCGCTTGATGATACAGGAATAATATTCAGACTTGTTGATGCAACGGCAAGCCAAGATCCATCTGGTGACCATGACACAGCATCATTAACAAAGCTAGTCTGATTTGCTATTGAAGTAGTACTTATATTGACAAGGTTCGTTCCATCAAAAGAAAACAAGCGTACATAACCAGGAGGAGGACTATTTAACTCCATACTGACCAGATACTTACCATTTGGTGACCACCCAACACAGAACACCTGGCCTACCGGAACCGTACTATATCCTACCAGCGTTAAAACTTGTCCGTCAAATCTGTATACACGCAAACGACCAAATCCATCACTGGGCGATGTTAGCCCCATGGCAATATATTTTCCATCGGGCGACCAATCAACAGAAGAAAAACCAGATCCAATTGCTGATACTGTTGTGACCACAACAAGACCATTCGTGGTTGCATCAAAAGCATAAATACTGCAGGTAGTCCCACCAGAAAAAGGGACGGCCACATACTTGCCATCGGGAGACCATGCAGCACCCCAAGCTTGATTGCCCTGGTTGGTTAATAATTTGGCAACAGAAAACAGATCGGGGCTTGATAACAATACAGGACGCAGACTAATACCATACGTCACAGCAGAAGTTGAAGAAGCAAGTACATCTGTTTCACCCACCGTACAATCCACAACCCGCGTTTTCAATTCCGTTCCTGTTAACAAAAATCCATTCGCAGTATCACCAAAAATTGTTGAACTCGTTTTTGTTTGTTGGGCAACACACCGTTGAAAAAGATTATTCGTACCACCCGTTGATTTAAATCCTGCAACCGTAGCCGTTCCTGTTGTTTGAAGCGCCTGGCAGTCAAAAAAGCAGTTCGTTTGGCAATTATTCAACTCAAATCCTGACTGCGATGAAGCTACTGCTGTACACTGCTTGATGATATTTGCGTCAGCCCAATCGAACAAAATGCCGATACGATTAGAAAGCAGGCTTAACTCTGAAAAGCTACATTGTGTTACCTTGTTGCTCGTTCCTGTGCCTGCGCACCACACGCCTTTGTCAAACCCAGATATGGTCAAATTTTTTAAAAATATTTTTGTTGCATTTGCAGGAATATACACACCGCTTACGGCAGCGGTTGATGCATCCTCAATGATTCCATTCTTAATATAAATCTGTTGTAGCGGCGTTGCCGAGGCTATGGTAATTGCTGTCTGAGCTAAAGGATAGGGCGTAATTTTATGTTGCCGAAGGTCAAGAGATACACCACTTGCAGTGATAACCACTGAATGCATCAAATCTTGCGCCAGCTGATAGTTCCCAGCCCGCCACAAATAAATAGAAGGACCCACGTGATCTGAATCAAAAACAGGCGTTGCCGTCACCTCATCAAAAACCTGCGCAGTTCTATTGACAATAGTTTGTAGTGTATCCGAAGCAGAAGGACTCACCTTTTTTATGGGCCCCATACCACAACAGTCCGTGACAACAAAAAAAATTATGCACCAAACAAGAATACGCCTCATCACATTCTGTTCCTTTTTTCTGAACAATCTTACTACGAAAGATCTACCGCGCGCGAAAGCGTAAGTCAAGATAATAGAACATCATGAACGACACGGTGCTTATGCTAAAAATGTATTATCGTTAAAAAAATCGGGAGCACCATCTGGCACTCCCTGATAACTACGAAATAAGTTCCGTTATGTTATAATAATTCAGGCATCGACACGTTGTCATATGGTTGAATGACGCTACGTAAGATTTCAAATTTGCCATCATAAACGTTTGGAATACCCCAGCTGTAGTTCACGCCATTATTACTTGCAATACTTTGCAACACAATATCAGTTGGACCACCGACCACAAAGCCACGGCCCATATTCAAATTGGTTGCCTGTGTATCCGCAACACGACAGTTATCAATCAAACAGTTTGTTGGACCATACATCGCACTGACAATGGCTATCCGTGTAAACACATTACTGGTTGCTGCAATATATCGACCATCAGATGACCATGTCATTCCGTAAATATTACTACTTGCTCCGGTAACAGTAATTGGTGAGCCGGTTACGTTTGTTAATGAGCTACCGTTAAATAACATCGTATATATTCGAGAGTTATTTGTTTCCAAAAAACCTACCGAAACATATTTACCATCTGGTGACCACGCACCACTCAGTGGCAAGGCCGCTGGCATTCCTGCTGCCGTTGCTACCAGCGTCAACGTCGACGCTCCATCATAACTATAAATTCTAACCACACCACTACCGCCACCTGCCAAAATATATTTTCCACATGGTGACCAGCGCACTACTGCGATACTTGCAAATGCTGTTGTTGCAACGCTTGCAAAGGTTCCATCTGGATAATATTTATAGACAACTACATTATTGCCACCGGTAATGACAAAATATTGTCTATTGGGCGACCAGCTTATTTTTTGGCTTGGGTCAACTGTTGCTGTAACTAACGCTGCTGCTGGCACACTGGTAAACGTCGTACCATTAAATCCATATACCCCTACATATTGACCATTTGATGCTGTCGTTAATCCACTCATCCAAAAAATAATGGATACATACTTGCCATCTGGTGAAAATTGCAAGTCGTTAATGCCTAATCCTTGGCCTGCTGTTGAGGCATTTAGATTCTCATAACCAAATACAGGAAAATTTGATCCTGCTGTCAACGTTGTCCCATTAAATGTCAACGGAACCAAAGAAGATCTAACCTGATTCCCTGCCACCGCAAAAGATTCTTCATTCAGTCCTGTAACAATATATTTGCCATCTGGTGACCATGCCAGACTCGTCATATAATATGAGCTAAAGGAACCACCGAAGTCCACCGGTGTTGTTACCGAATAGCGAGTTACAAAACTAAAACTTGTTCCATTCCACGAATATATATCAATCGCTGTATACAACGATATATTTGTATAAACTCCATGCGTAGGCCAGGTATAACTACCACGATCGTTGCAAGCAACTGCCAGATATCTTCCATCTGGTGACCACTTAGCATCCAGAACAGCGTGCGAACCATTTGATACAAATGGACTTCCTGATACTTGTGCTATACTTGCATTTAATGTTGGTTCCAGATGTATTCCATACGTCACCGCCATCGCTGAACTGATAACATCTGTTTCATTCACAATACAATCAAGGATCTTTGTTTTCGTCTCAGTGCCCGTCAACAAAAATCCATTTGCTGTATCACCAAATGTAGTTGAACTCGTTTTCGTTTGTTTGGTCACGCAACGTTGGAACATATTGCTGTCACCACTGGATGATTTAAATCCTGCAGTCGTTACCGTTCCTTGCGTCTTGAGCACCGTACAATCATACACACAATTTGATTGCGAGTTATTCAACTCAATGCCAAATTGCGTACTGTACAAAACATTACAATTTCTAACAATATTTGCATCAGCATAGGTCAACAACAAACCAGTAACATTTGAAATCAAATTAAGATTAACAAGGCTGCATTCTGATACAACATTACCGTTCACCCCAGCAAGCGATGCGCCATTGGTGCAACCAAAAATGGTCAAATCATGAAGCGATATTTTTGAACATCCAGCGTCAACAGTCACGCCGTTCGCTCCAACTAACCCTTGAATGTATCCATTGTAAACAGCAACCTGCATTTTACCAGGTGTACCACCGGCGATAGTAACAACATCCCCAATAAAGCCCGTACAAGTAACCCTATGACTATTCAAGTCAAGGGAAACATTGTCCGCATTAATAAGAATCCAACCAGCGAGATCTTCTAATACTTGATACCTCCCTGGATTTGATATCGTCAACAAACCACCACCGGCATCAAGATCTGCCTGAAACAGCAATATCGGCGTTACCTCATCTGAAAGCTGTCCCAAACGAGCAGCCGAATCCCAGGTACTTTGGCCTGGCGCAGGATTTACTTTTTTGACCACGCCCATGCCGGCACAGGTGGTCGACAACACCATCAACAGAGAACATGTTATTTTATAAAACCAATTTCGTCTTTCCAAAACAATCTCCTTTGTGTTGAGGGGCGCCGACAAGACGCCCCTATTTCAACAGTTTTTTTATAAGGTTGTTGGCATTGAAATATTATCAAATGGCTGTACAACAGCGCGAAGAATTTCAAAACGTCCATCATAGACGTTTGGTATGCCATAGCTGTAATTGATACCATTATTGGCAGAAATATTTCGAGTAAACACGTTGGACCCACCAGCTACTAATCCACGTCCCATGTTAAAGTCTGTCGCAAGCGTATCACAAACACGACAGCTATCGATCAAACAGTTGGTTGGTCCGTACATTGCGTTGAACATATGGACATTCACCGCGCCGTTAGGTGTTAATGTATTTGTGTCCATCGTCACTATATTTTTACCGTCGGGTGACCATGCAATATTGGCCATACGAGTTGTAGTTGTCGATGACGTTGCCACAATTGTCAAGGTCGATGTTCCATTATATTGTAGAATGCTTACTATATTCCCAGCGCCAGTATCACCCCCTGGTACAGCAATATATTGACCATCAGGCGACCACGCTAACCCAAGAATATAGGAAGCACTCAATCCCGCTGCTTGCGCTACAAATTTTAAACTGCTCGTTCCATCAAATGCTACTAATTGCACCGTACCTGCAGAATTTCCTGCCGCAATATATTTACCGCATGGTGACCACGCAACAGTAGCAACATTGCTAAATGCATACGTTGCTACGGCCACTGAAGACAGAGCTCCTGACGCACTCACGCTATAGACATCAATAAGGCTATCGTTGACCGTTGCTATATATTGACCATCTGGTGACCAGGATAACGCTTGCCATGGACCAACAACTCCCAGATTTTTATCTCCTAAATCAACCAATGCAGGTGTAGCAGACGGAGTAAAGGACCATATACTCAGATAGTTATTGCTAGCATTCACAAATCCTGCAGTCGCTATAAATTTACCATTCGGCGAAAAACGAACTGCTATCAAATTAATTGTGTTTAATGTTGGCAATGTTGATCCGAGTGCTGTATCTGTTTTGCCATCAAAACTATATGCATATAACCCTGTATTTCCAAGAAAGGTCGCTCCATCTGCTGTTGCTGTGACATAGTATTTGCCATCTGGTGACCACGCCACATCTGAGGCTACAAGCGATCCACTCGTTCCTATGGCTGAACCACCTACAACAACAAACGTCAAACCATTCCATGTATATATATTTGACCCATAACCATTACCCGTATCTTTATGGGTCGTCACTATATACTTACTATCTGGCGACCATTTTGGAGATCCAATCGTCCAAGAGTTTGAAGCAGGAAATCCTGATACATACCCACCCCATGCAAACATGGGCGCAAGATTCACACCATAGGTTATTGCTGTTTGCGTGCTCACAACATCTGTTTCATTCACAACACAATCAACAATCTTTGTTTTTGTCTCCGTGCCCGTCAACAAAAATCCACACGCCTTATCACCAAATGTTGGCGAACTCGTTTTTGTTTGCTTTGTTGTACATCGTTGGAACATATTGCTGGTACCACTGGTTGATTTAAATCCTGCAACCGTTGCCGTGCCTATTGATTTCAATGCTGTACAATCATAAAAACAATTCACTTGACTGTTGAGCAACTCAAAACCGCAGTTATTGCTATACAGCGCGCTACAGCTTTTAACAATATTAGAATCTGCATAGGACATATACAGACCAACATCATTGCCAATAAGGGTCAACCCACTCAAGGTGCACTCAACAACCTTATTTAGATCACTCGTACCATGCAAGTACACGCCCTTACCACAATTATAAATAGTCAAATCTGCAAGCGTAACTTTTGACGAGCTAAAATCAACTTGAACACCACTTCCTGTGTTGCCAACGCTTGCACCTTGTAACACACCATTAAAAATCCGTATTTGCGTGCGACCATTAATCATAACGACAGGACCAATTGCGTTGCTGAAATAGACTTTGTGCTGCTTAAGATCAAGAGACACTCTGTCAGCAGTAATATTGATAAAACAATCAGTCAAATCTTCTGCAAGTTGGTAGTTGCCCGAGGCACTAATCTGTAAAACGCCGCCAGAAACGTCAGAATTAAATAATGGAATCGCGGTCATTTCATCAGAAATAGTGCCAATGTTTTTTGTTATCGTCCAGGTACTTTGGCCCGGCGCAGGATTCACTTTATACAGTTCACCCACCGCACCACAACTAGTTGCCAACACCATCAACGCAGAACAGGTTATTTTATAAAACAGATTTCGTCTTTCCAAAACCATCTCCTTGTGTATTGAGGGGCGCCCTACAGAGCACCCCGATTTCAACAAACTGTTATAAAGTTTCTGGCATCGACACGTTGTCATATGGTTGAATGACGCTACGTAAAATTTCAAAACGTCCATCGTAAACGTTTGGAATTCCCCAACTGTAGTTCACTCCATTATTGCAACTTGCGTTACGCAAGCAAGGGTTGTTCGGACCACCGGCCACCAATCCACTACCCATGTTCAAATTGGTTGCCTTGGTATCAGCAATGCGACAGTTATCAATCAAACAGTTTGTAGGGCCATACATTGCATTATACATATCAATTTTAGCAGTATAAATTCCACCATTACGCTGCACTACAACAACATATTTTCCATCAGATGACCAACTTAATGAGTATGCTCCATCAGAAATCGCCTGTGCTGGTCCTGCCAAAACAAGCTGAGTGCCCGTAAACTGCAATGCCCACACATTATTATTTACGCCACCAATATTCTGGCTTGCAACGGCTATATATTTTCCATCGGGTGACCACGTAAGAGCTGCAAGAGCTGATGCCGTCAAGCCCGTCATTTGAACTGGCGCTGTCAAAGTGGTACCATCAAATATTAAAATCTTCACCGTTCCTGAACTATTTCCTGTAGCAATATATTTTCCACATGGTGACCATTTTGCAGATACAGAACCTGCAAAAGCATATGTAACCACCACTTGCAGCAGTCCATCTGGATAAAATTTATAAACGCCAACTTTACCATCATAGGGAAAGGCTATGAATTGGCCATCAGGTGACCACGATACTGACGTTGTAGCATTGAGAACACCACCCAAATTGTTATCACCCAGCAGAACTATGCGATTGGCTGGCGTTGCATCTCCCGGATTAAAGCTATATGCAAGCCACCAATTACTTCCACCACCCTTCAAACCTGTTGCAGCTAAAAACTTACCATTCGGCGAAAAACTTACGGCCAACAAAGATATTCCTGGCGTTGCAACACCCCCAGGAATAAGATCGGTCAATGTTAATCCATCAAAACTATAGGCAAATAAGGTACCCGTAACATTACCATCACCATATACAGCAACAAGATACTTCCCATCTGGTGACCATGTTACGTCATTCATAAAATCACCGGTTGGCGCAGCTTGACCAACCAATTGCAGCGTTGAACCATTCCATAAAAAGACTTCTATTCCATTATTTCCACCACCATTTCGCCATGTAACTGCAACATACTGACCATTGGGCGACCATTTAATAGCGGTTATATAAAGACTGGTAGTATATGAAAACCCTGCGACAGAGGTAAGACTACCATTAAACGATGGTGCCAGGTGCATTCCATACGTCACCGCCGTTGGCGTACTCACAACATCTGTTTCATTCACTATAGAATCCAAAATCTTCGTTTTCGTTTCAGATCCCGTCAACAAAAAGCCTACTGCCTTATCACCAAACGTTGTTGAACTCGTCTTTGTTTGTTTGGTCACGCAACGTTGGAACATATTGCTGTCGCCATTGGATGATTTAAATCCTGCAACAGTTTCCGTTCCTGTTATTTTGAGGGCAGTACAATCATAGAAACAGTTTGCCTGTGAACCTATTAACTCAACACCAGATTGCGTACCATACAAAACATTACACGACCTGATAATATTCGCATCTGCATACTCAAAAAGCATACCAATGCCATTGGAAATCAAATTCAAATTAACAAATTCAGAATTTGTTACTAAATTGCCTGCTGTACCGGCACAATACACACCCTCATGGCATCCATAAATACTCAAATCTCGTAAGGAAATTTTTGAGCACGTATCCCAGATATATATACCTGCGCCAGCAGCTCCACCGCCCGTGTTTTGTATATATCCGTTATACACGGCAACTTCAGAAAGACCGGAAGTAATGGAGATAACATTAGAAGATGTATTTGTGTACATCACCTTATATGTTTTCAAATCCAGATACACCCTACTTGCAGTGATCTCAATAGGATAATTAATATCCTCAGTTAACTGATAATTACCTGCGGCCGCAATGGTAATCACCCCTGCAACTTGATCTGAGTTAAAAATAGGAGTTGGTATTGTTTCATCATAGATTGCCCCAAACTTTGCTGAGGTCATCCACGTACTTTGGCCCGGCAACACAGGCCCTACCGACTTGACATCCCACATTGCAGAACAAACGGTTGACAGTACCATAAATCCGGCACAAGTCATTTTATAGAAAAGATTTCGTCTCTTCAAAACAATCTCCTTTTGTTTGACCACGATTTCAAAAAAACTTTTCCTTTACGTGCAAGGGCGCCTATTGAGGCGCCCTTGCTCATCATTACAACGTTGTTGGAATAGAAATATTATCAAAAGGCTGTACTACAGCGCGAAGAATTTCAAATCTTCCGTCATACACGTTTGGTATGCCATAGGTATAATTGATACCATTATTGGCAGCAACGTTATTGATAAACACGTTGGACCCACCAGCAACAAATCCACGTCCCATGTTAAAATCTGTCGCAAGCGTATCACAAACACGACAGTTATCGATCAAACAGTTTGTTGGTCCGTACATTGCGTTGAATATATGGACATTCACCGCTCCACCAGATGTTGCGTTATAATCCATAGTAACAATATTTTTACCGTCGGGTGACCAGGCAACATTGGCCATACGTGTTGCACTTGTCGATGACGTTGCTACAACTGCCAAGGTTGTTGTTCCATTATATTGCAAAATTCTTACCCTATTGGTTAAGGCAACATCTGCACCTGGTGCAACAATATATTGACCATCTGGTGACCACGCTAATCCAAGAATATAATTAGCACTCAATCCCGTTGCTTGCGCTACAAATTTTAAACTGCTCGTTCCATCAAATGCTACTAATTGCACCGTACCTGCAGAATTTCCTGCCGCAATATATTTACCGCATGGTGACCACGCAACAGTAGCAACATTGCTAAATGCATACGTTGCTACGGCCACTGAAGACAGAGCTCCTGACGCACTCACGCTATAGACATCAATAAGGCTATCGTTGACCGTTGCTATATATTGACCATCTGGTGACCAGGATAACGCTTGCCATGGACCAACAACTCCCAGATTTTTATCTCCTAAATCAACCAATGCAGGCGTAGCAGACGGAGTAAAGGACCATATACTCAGATAGTTATTGCCACCATTCACATATCCTGCAGTCGCTATAAATTTACCATTCGGCGAAAAACGAACTGCCATCAAATTAATGGTGTTCAAAGTTGGCAGAGTTGATCCCAGTGCTGTATCTTTTTTGCCATCAAAACTATATGCATATAACCCTGTATTTCCAAGAAAGGTCGCTCCATCTGCTGTTGCCATGACATAATATTTGCCATCTGGTGACCACGCTACATCAGTCGCCACAAACGAAGAGCTCGACCCTATATCTGATCCACCTACATAAGTAAAGTTCGAACCATTCCATACATATTCATTCGACCCATAACCATGGGGACTACCTGCACCTCTATAAGTCGTTAATATATACTTACTATCTGGCGACCATTTGGGAGCATCAATTGTCCATGGATTTGACAAAGGAAATCCTGACACATACCCGTCCCATGAAAACACCGGCGCGAGATTCACACCATATGTCACTGCTGTTTGCGTGCTCACCACATCTGTTTCATTCACTATACAATCAATAATCTTTGTTTTTGTCTCCGAGCCCGTTAACAAAAAGCCATTTGCGGCATCTCCAAATGTTGGTGAACTCGTTTTTGTTTGTTTGGTTGTGCAACGTTGGAACATATTGCTCGTTCCACCCATCGTCTTAAAGCCAGCGACCGTTGCGGTTCCTGTTGTTTTAAGTGCCTGGCAGTCATAAAAACAGTTTGCTTGGCAATTGCTCAACTCAAAGCCTGATTGTCGACAATACAATGAGCTACAACTTCTAATGATATTTGCATCTGCCCAATCACAGGCCATACCAATTCTGCATGAAACAAAGTTAAGATTTGCACAATGACATTGCGTCACTTTATTGTTGGTATCAACGCCGGCGTACCACAAACCTTTGTCAAAATCTATAATCGAAACGTTTTCAAACGTAATCTTTGTGGCACTGTGACCAATATTCACACCAGGGGTCAATGAAGTAGCCCCCGAGCCACGGATATATCCATTAAGAATTGATATTTCTGTGCGAGATGGATCGATCGTAATACCAGCTTGCAGTGAACTCGACACAAAAATTTGGTGCGACTTTAAATCCAACGTCACACGATCTGCAGTTATATTAAAAGGATGGTTTATATTTTCTGCAAGCTGATAATTACCCGACTGGCTAATAATAATATAACCACTAACATCAACATCAGAATTAAAAATGGGAGTTGCAGTAATTTCATCAGTTATGCGGGCTTCCCTGCTCACATTTGTCCAGATACTTTGGCCAAGAACCGGGCTCACCTTTTTTATGTTGCCCATTGCTGCACACCCAGCAGACCAAATAATAAGCATAGAACAGGCCGTTTTTAATAACAGATTTCGTCTCTTCAAAACAATCTCCTTTTTGTTTGAACGTGATAAAAATCTACTTCACTCCTGCGCGCTCCCTCTCCGCCTCCTCTTGTTTAAAATACCTATAATAGAACATAGAAATGTCTACCGTGCGCCCGTGATAAAGTCAAGATATTGCATGCCTGTTGCCGTCCGGCATTATAAAGAAAGCATTCTTGTAACCGACGTGCACACGGACCTGCCGCCACTGAATTGCTTGAAAAGAATTCCATAACAACATCAGGCTTTGTATCTGTTTTTCCAGTACCACATCATTTAAAATTGACAAAATAAGAGTATTATCGGACAACCGCACGCGTGCCTGACTCGTATTCATTTTGCCAAAAAAAATCTCCGCACAAATGTAGGGCTCACAAAAACATTCTTGAGATACGTGAAACAATTTTCCGTCGCAGGGCACCGCACAAAATTCGTTATCATTTAAAAACAACGAACAGAGCCCTGGAATTTTTTTCAGCCATGCCGGCACATACTCAACCAAGGGCATCAGCCTACTTTTATCGTAACACCCGGCAATACATCCTTCCTTAATATAATAGAGCGAGTTGTAGACCTTCCCCCTATCACGGCGACACGCACCAATAAATAACGACACGTTCTCATGCAATGCGTTATTGCACCACAGCGCAACAACATGTGGATGTTCATTGAGCGCGAAACGATAACTCAATTCCGGCATCACAAGAACGGTCACTTTCGGATGATTTTCCAGCACCGCGCGCATACGGTAATACACCTCCTGCGCCACATCCATAGGATGCCGTGCATCCATGGGATGCGCACCCTCAGTAACCTTAGGCGGACACACATACCCAAGCGTATAAAAAAAATCGGGAAGTTTTTTGGGTGCTAGACGCACTGTAAGCCCAGATACAAAAGGAAGCAGACAAAACGCTACCAGGAACAAGCTCTTGCTAAAATGGTTCATAAACAACAATGTCATACTCAAACCGACCCCAACCTGCAACATCACCAGCACCGCACGTCCTAAAATCGGCAACAACCACAACAATGCCGGATACTGTGCAAGTGGCAGCAAAGGAAACGAAAGTGGATAACCAATATACTGCCCAGAAATCCAGAGCAACCCATCAGGCACCCACACAATAAAAATGGTGGTCCATGCAAACCAGGCAACTCCTCGCGCAAATTTGCCATCGCCCAGTAACCACGCGGAAGTTGCAGCCAGCAAAAACCACAAGGCCACATGGAAGGCGCAATAAAAAATGAGTAACACCGGAAAAATAAATCGCCCAACCCCCTGCGCCTGACAGACAAACAGGTGCGTCACCGGAATAAGATGAAGTGAATAAAAAAGAAGCCCCCACACCAGTCCATCACGCCACGACACTGCTTTTGTTTGTGTAAACGCCAGATAAAAAAGAGGGGTAAGCCAGATAAATGAGCACCAGAAAAAAAAAGGTGGAGACCATAATGAGAGATGCAACAATACTGCCGATGCGACAAACCCTACAAACCTATACACTGTTCGCACTCCAGTGCCGTATCACAAAAACAACCTGCTCTTGCCCCTTTGCCCCTTCTTGTTGCACCGCAAGCTGGCAGGTAATCGTAAACACCGGTTTTTGAGCCGCGTCATGCAAAAATGCTGTCAAACCAACGGCACGGTCCTTCTTTATTTCATCTAAAGCACAATAAAGCTTCCCGGTGTAGGTCGGCGCGCCTTCCAACTTCCATGTTCCCACATCAAGATCTATAGATGTAACCCCTGCAGCCGCACGATCTGATAACGTTGTAAATCTTTGCGTGCACAGCCACAAGCCATACCGCATCACCCCTTCAGTCATCCGGTACAATTGCTCACGTTCTTGCCGTTTAAGAGCCATTTCCATACTCAGTGAAGCACTTTTGATGGTAGTCAAACACCAGGCCGCAACGGCCGTCAGCACGAGAACGATAATCAAAATCGCCGAACCAGGTTGTGTAGACTTGTGCATTACACTCTTCCGTTTTTTAAGGTTACGGTTTTATGCACCGTTAGTTTTTTGCTCGACTCTACACAACTCAACCACAATTCAATACCGACAATCAAATGCTTGTTCTGAATTTTACGGGGCGCATACAGTGGCACCGCCTTAAGTTCTACGTGGCCACGAGCCACAACACTTTTATGCGCTGATCGCCACACTTTTTTTGTTACATCAAAGTTTTTTTCACGCCGCACCAGCATTCCCTCCTCAACCGCCCAACAGCACATTGTTTGTCCAGAGTGCCAGGCCAGTGATGCGGGGCCGAGCTCATGCCATTGATCAATATTATTGGGAGCAGCAGACAGATCCCGCACACAGGCGTCTTGCGCCGCACTCAGCTGGGAAAGCGCACTTGATTGTTGCGCAAGCCCAACAAGATGCTGCCGAACCCCGGCAACGTACTGAAAAATACCGGTCACCACTACCATGACCAGAAAAAAATAGATGGTCCATTCAATCATAGTAAAACCCTCACAGAGGGCCTTACCATGCATCGTTCTTTTCATAGCGCTCCTTGCACAACGTCAGCATCAAAAACCGTCATCAGCCGTACCAACCGTTGTGTACCGGCGCAACTTTTCCAGGCAACCGTAACAATATACGCTTGCGGCCAGTTCGTATGCAACGGAAGAGTCTGCGGTTTATGGTCATCGCGGACAGAGTTGGCAAGCACAGGGATCAGGACATCAATTTTCCCGTGGTCGATGCCAACATCTGCAGAATGCACGGTTACCACAAACTGCGGAATTTTCTTTTGAATAGGAAGACCAAGACGTAAACGCTCCACGGTTGTAGTTGCAACATCAAGTGCCTGCAGCCGCATACTGGTGTCGTGTTGCGTTTCAATCCCCTTTGCCAAAAACAAGGAAATAAAGGTAACCAGCAAACCAATGAGCGCAAGCGCGGTAACAAACTCGATTAACAAAAAGCCCTGCACTGGTTTAAAAAAATGGTTCATCCATGCGCCCCTTGGCATTTTTTTGGTATAAAAACGGTCGTCATGCGCACTTTAAAGTAAACACACAAGTTGCGTGCTTGTAAAATCCGTATACAATTTATTGAATGACGTGGCAAAGATTCAATAAAAACATAAAGAAAGGCCTTTCTATGAATAGATTTCGCGACACAAGACAGTTTTTTTTAGCTGCGCTCTCCGCGCTTTTGATGTTCTTCACGTCCGCCGTTTTTGCGGTCATGGATTTTCCAACACTCTCTGAAGAAGAGTACAAGGCATTGTCACCAGCAGAACGTCAAGAATATGAAAAGAACTTAAAAACACACATCGAGCAAATGTCCCCCGCTGAGCAAGAAGCGTTTATGCAACAGGAAGTGGAAAAACTCTACCAAAGCCTTCCGCCAGAGCAACAAAAAGAAGTTCTTGAAGAAGCAGCACGCATTGAAAAAATGAGTGAAGAAGAACAACGCGCCTACTTTAAACAAGTAGAACGGGAACTGGAAGATATGTTTGGCCAACAGCAGGCACAAACTGCAGCCCCAGCACCACAGGAAGCGCAAGAAAAAGAAACTGCAGAACCCGACCTGATTCCTGACGAGCCAGCAAAAAAAGTAACGGCAGCTCCACAAATCAGCAATGAAGAAAAAGCCCTCAAGGAAGCGGTCAACTTGATTAATGAAATCGCTCAAGCGATGGATGATGTATCGACCAAAATGGAATCGATGATTAATCTACAGTTTAAGTTCAGTTCATGGGGCAAAAAGAAAAAAATCACGGCATGGGACGGCGGATTTGAATGGAAAAAGCTGAAAGAAAAAATCAGCACCTTCCGTGGCCAACTTGAAAAGCTCAAAGATCGCGACACAACAACCAAAAAGCACAAATACTTGCCACATCTTTTGGAAAACAAAGCTTTGTATACCCAGCTTTATAACTTGAGCGTCGATTTGGCAGAAAATGAGCCAACGGTACGCGGCGGCACCAATGAATCAGTCACTCCGCAAATTCGCGCACGCTCCAACAAGGCATTACGCTCACTCATCAAATCGTTTACCGATCTTTTTTATAGTGACGATATTATTGCAGCACTCAATAAGCTGTTTGTAAAGTTTGACCCAGAAGCCAAAAAAATCGCAGGCAAAGAAGCAAAGGCAACACAAAAAGCTCTTGCTCAATCCAAGCAACCAGTTTCTTCATCAAGCGTTAAGGTTGCAGGTTCAAGCCGCGAACGTGAATCACGCTACGGCGGATACGGCGATGATTATGGCAGCGCAGGCCGCGGTGGCTATGGCGCAGGATCCTCAAGCGCCTATCCTTCATCACCCTACGGCGACACCGGCTATAAAGGCTTAGAGACCAGCGACAAAGGTGCAGGAACCGGCGACAAAGCTGCGTCACCAAGCAAAGGGGGCGAAACAACAGCCAAGGCACCGGAGGTCAAAGATGCACAAATGGACAAGCGACTCAAAAGTTTTGAGCGCAAAATTGAACCTATTGCTGAAGCCCTTGGTGAGGTTCCAACCTTTAAAGACATATCAAGCTACTTGAATAAAGGCACCGTTGATATCGAGTTCGCTAAAAAACAGGCGCCTGACCTTAGAAACGATTTGATAAAAGCAACCAACTATCTTGGAACCGTTATGGAAAAGCTAAAAACTCTGTCAGGACCAACCAAGAGTTACTATAAAAAAGATATCAAAATATCTATCGACTTAGTTTCTAAAGATATCGAAAAACTGGTATCTAATCTGGCCAACGTCAGTTCTTCAAAAATCAACTACTCAGATGAAATGATGTGGGCACACTTTGGACAAGAACCAAAAGACCTCGCTACTCTGGTAACAAAAGGCACAGCAACAAATGCCCAGCCTCAAGACAAAAGAAAGGCGAAAGTATATACCGAAATCGAATCTCCAATGAAACTTCAAGATCTCAAGCAAGCTGCTGATGATTTCTTGAAAAAGGTCCGAGAGTTTAACTCACTCTCGTAACGAGCGTCTCATTTTGATACAAAAAATCCCCGGTTTAACCCGGGGATTTTCTTTTTACTTATTAAATAAACCTACTCTATTCTTTTTTCTTCTCCATCAAACTATCGCCAACCAAATACGCTCCACCAAGTATCATACTTGTACCGGCAAAGTTAATAAGGCGGCGTGAATTATCAACAACCAACTTTTTAAAACTCAAAATATTAATTTTTTGCGAGTCTGGATTTTCCATTACAATCCCCAGTTTTTCATCTGATACTGTGTCCATCCATTTCTTGAAATCTACTTTCGACGCACCCACCATGACAGTTGTCCCACACCCACACAAAAAAAGCCCCAGGGTCAACCTCAAAGGTCTATTACCAGCGTCAAGCGGAACAGTAGACATACAGGAACCAAAAAGAATCACAACCACCGACCATGTACGAAAATTATTGTGTACCATAAGAAATCCTCTGTCTTATTCATCTATTGATTTTTTTTGACCACATCAGCATCATCTTGAACTTTGAGTAAATTATGACCACGCTTCATGCAAAAAAGACCACTTCCTACCATCATTGTACCAACAAGTGCAACAGAACGCTTCAGATAAATGATTACGGATGGAGTTTTATCACACATCTCCAGCTCTTGCTTGATAGGAGTTTTCTCTAACTGAACGACATACTTTTTTATTTCAGCTTCAATGCTTGCTTCTTTGTCTCGAAGCAGCGCCAATTTTTCAGACAATGCATCTTTATACTCGGCAAGTTTGTTCCTTAGAACATCCATTCTTATTCTTTCTCTGTCGATGCTATTCCTTATTACTATATAATCCAACTGATCTTTTTCATCGACCTGCTCCCAACTCAGCTTCCCATTTTGTAAAATAATCCTCCGCTGCTTATCCTTAGCGTATTCAGCAGAAACAAGCTTCTTATTTTCTTGAATAAAAAAAGCCTCTTCTTGTTCAATTTCTTTTTTTAGCTCTTCTTGTTCTTTTTTTACTATGATTAGATCCTTTTCAAACCTGATAAATTGTCTTTTCGAGCAGGGCTGCACTTCATCTCTTTTAATATACTCCTGCTCTTGCGGGCAACCTGTGCTATCTTTTAATGACGAAAGAAAACCTAAACCCTGAAACAGGGATGAAAAACCCAAAAGGCAACAAAAACTACCTTTTAACCGACGCCCAGCTTCGACCTGAGCATTTGGCAACAAGGTAACAACCGCCAATAGAAAAAATGCAAAAAATCTCTTCATCTTCATAATGTGCCTCCATTTTCAATATAATGGCCTCTATTCGGCCAAAAGCCAGTGGGTTCTGCTTGTGCAGCCGGGCAGATCAGTCCTGCCATAAGCATAAATATTAAAATTTTTGATTTTTTCATAAAATAACCCCATTTTTTTCATCAGCCGGCCCGCAGACACAGCCAGTTTCCAACTCAATCTTCCGTCGCCAAGCCTGTTAACGCTACTATTAAAACAAATTCTAATAGAAATAGCATGCTAGCAACTGATACCCCACCGTTTAACCAACCGCCTCCATTTTGAGGTAGAATTTACTATTCTACTAGTCATTTTACCCCCCCCCCTCAAAAAGTCAAACGGTTACAGCGGGAATTTTGCCTTATTTAAGCCTTTCTCTAGCGCTAAGGGCACTAAAAAACCCCTCAGGGGGTTACCCAAGGGGTCAATAGATTCAAAATTATGATGGAATAACCGTTATACTCTTGTTGAATAGTAAGTCAGACAAAATTTATAATGGAACTTCCGCGTTGTTCTCTTGTGGCAAAGCAACTTCAATTTTGATATCGCTCGGGGCATCAACACTCCCAACCCCCTTGCCATGAATATTTTTTATACCCTTGATCATCAAACTAACAGGAATCCATGCACAATAAGCTGACGCCGCTGCCAACACCATAAATAGAACAGCGTCCGGCACTCCTCGTGCCCCCACGTCACAAAGTGACCCCGCAGCACCTACCAAACAACCCAGAGACGCAAGCATTGCCACAGGAGTTACGGGAAGAATTGTCCAACCAACAAAAACCTGTCCCGATCCCCAAACTATCTCGATAGCACGTTCGTCGCTGACCGCTTGCGCCGTGCTGCAAAAAAATGCTCCGCATAATAAAATCGCATACCATTTTTTGTTGTTCATAAAAATCATTGGATTATCAGACATATTTTTCACCATTCAACGCTTGCATTACTTCCCTGTTTCTTCACCCAACCAACGGCGCACAGCGGTCGCATAACTTGTGTTCATGCGTGCTGCTACCCCACTGCCAACAACGTGGGCATTTATCGCCGGCTGCGTGCCCAACCTTAACATGTAATCCTGGGTACTCAGAAAGCTCAAGCCCCTTAGCCTCAGGCGCAATGGTAAACTGGGACACAATTAAAAACTCTTTAAAAAACTCAATAAAATCCTGTTTGGTCGCATCACAGTGGTGGTAAAACTCGTTCATTGCGGCCATTGATGGCACACCCATATCAAAGTAAACCATCACGTGCGCTTCCAGCGGATGCTTGAAAAGATTTTCTTCACGCTTCAATTCCATCGCCTTTAAAATGGCCGAGCGAATGTTTTTGAGCGCAGACCACATATCTTGTTCGCGTGTTACGGCCACCATACGTTCAACCGTTTCTGGGCGAGACACGTACGGGTCAAACTGAATGTTGCCTGCATACAAATCAATAAGCTGTTGTTCAAGTGCGGTCAAATCAGCAAACGTTTGTAAGTGAATCGACTCTTTTTTGTCCTGTTGATACAGATCAGAAAGCTGCTCTGCCGTGAACGACAAAATAGGGGCAATCAAGCGGGTTAAGGTATCAAGAGTATACCAACAGACCGTTTGTGCTGATCTGCGGCGGGCCCCGTCTGCCTTGTCCACGTATAAGCGATCTTTAACAATATCAAGGTAAAAAGCACTCAGGTCAACGGCACAGTAATCAGCCAACGAATGAAACACAGCAGTGAAATTATTCGACTTATACTGTTCAAGTACATCACTGTTTAAACGGCACAATTGTTCAAGCGCATACCGGTCAACAAGCGACAACTGTTCAACCGGCAATACATCTTTACGTGCATTAAAATCATAGAGGTTTGAAAGTAAAAAGCGGCAGGTATTGCGCACTTTGCGAAACACTTGTTGTACGTTTTTAATGAGCACGTCAGACACAACCGCTTCAGACTGCATGTCGATGCTGGACACCCAGACGCGCAGACCGTCAGTTCCCAATTCATCAATCAGTTTTTGTGGAGCTACCACGTTGCCCAACGATTTGGACATTTTTCTCCCTTGCTCATCCACGGTAAAACCGTGAGTGACAAGAGTTTTCATCGGCGCCAAACCTTCCAGCACCAACGCGGTTAACAATGAACTTTGGAACCAACCACGATGCTGATCCTTGCCTTCAAGGTACATGTCGGCAGGGAAATCCAACATTGGGTTTTGTTTGAGCACCGCATAATGACTCACGCCGGCATCAAACCAAACATCAAGAATATCTTTTTCTTTTTTAAACTGGGTACTGCCACACTGTGCGCAGGCAAACCCAGCAGGCACCAGATCAGTAACCTGCACCGTGTCCCAATACTCAACACCCTGATGCTCAACCTGTGCAGCAACCTTGTTGATCAAATCTTGGTTGACGTACGGCACGCCACATTGTTCACACAACAAGGCGGCAATCGGCACGCCCCAAATGCGTTGGCGGGACAAACACCACTCCAAGCGTCCATCAACCGTTGCCTTCAGGCGGTTAATCGATTTCTCTGGAAACGCTTGAATGGTTTCGCACGCAAGCAACGCCTTTTTTTTAAGATCTCCCTGAGACAAGTCACAAAACCACTGCTTGGTGGCACGGAACATGAGTCCGTTATGACAACGCCAGCAATGCGGAAATGAGTGGCGAATGGAGGTCTTGAATAACAACTTGTCCAATTCAACCAACTTTTTAAGCACCCAGATCTGCCCATCAACAATCGGCATACCCACCAGCTCTTCTGGCACTATACCAACAGTATATTTTCCATCTGCGCTCAGTGGGGAAAATATTTCTAACCCATTTCTCACAGCAACTTCATAATCTTCTGGACCACAACCGGGTGCACTGTGCACGCAGGCGGTTCCATCATCAAGTAACACTGATTGGTCAAACAACACGGGAACCATCAGCCCAGGAACAAATGGATGATGAACTTTAGTGCCCGCAAATTCTTTGGAAAGTATGTGTGCAACTTCGTTCACGTCCACATTCATTTGACCACACACTTTGGCAGCCAACGCTTTGCCCACAACAACCAGCTTGCCCTTGATATCAAGGAGCACGTACTGCGCATCCGGTTTTAACACAACGGCGCGATTTAATGGCAGAGTCCATGGTGTTGTTGTCCAGATCAGTAGGCTGACCGGACGGTCAACCGCTGGAAACAAAATTTTTGTTGTGGCCACATCAAGCGGAAACTCAACATAGATTGATGGATCTTTACGATCTTGATATTCAATTTCTGCTGACGCCAGCACTGTTTGGCATGAAAAACACCAGGGTACCGTCTTATTTTTATATTCAATGTAACCGCCGGCTACAAACTGACCAAAAGCCCGCAAAATTGAGGCCTCATAGGTATAATCCATGGTCAAATACGGATGATCCCAGTCCATCAACACACCTAGTGCTTTAAACTCTTCACGCTGCGTGTTGACCCAACCACGTGCATACTCGCGACATTTCTTTTTGAGATCCGAGCCCAAAAGGCCTGGATTTTCTTGCGTTACTTTAATTTCAATCGGTAGACCGTGACAATCCCAACCGGGTGTACACGGCACATGCTTGCCGAGCATTCGGTGAACTTTGCACACGATATCTTTAATAATTTTATTATAGGCATGTCCTAAATGAATGTTGCCGTTGGCGTATGGAGGGCCATCGTGCAGAATAAATTTCTCCTGCCCACGATTATGCACAAACGTCTTGCCATAAAGATCATCCGCTTTCCAACGGGCAATTAACGCGGCATCATCTACCTTTGCATTAGGACGGATAGGAAAATCAGTTTTGGGCAGATTTACGGTATCTGTAAAACTGAGCTTTTTTTCTTCATGTTCTGACATGCACTATTCCTTCAATAAGGGGATTTTTCCCTAAAAAAATGGCTTCAAAATGATTTTTTCAGAGTAACGTTTTTATGGATTTTTGCCAATCAATCCCTATACTCAAACAGTATGAAACTAGAAAAAAATAACCGTATTGGAATCTTAGGTTTTGGTACGGTAGGAAAATCAGCTCTTTCATTCTTTCATCAGCGCGGCTTTCGCATACAAATTTACGACTCCCGTCCTTTGACGGAATTAGAAATTGCGATGATCAACGCAACCGGCGCAACGGTCATCCCACAAAACTCCCTACAATCCTTTTTAGACTATAACGATCAAATTTTAGCAAGTCCCGGCATCGACCTGCGGCCGCATAATGAGTACCGCCATAAATGGCTGACTGAACTTGATCTTTTACAACAGGAGTTTCATAAGCCGATCATCGCGATTACCGGATCTGTTGGCAAGACCAGCGTCACCCATCTGCTTTCCCAAGTGCTTGCATCCTCTGGCCTGCGAGTCTGGACAGGCGGCAACATTGGAACCGGTATGCTGGATTTAATTGCGGTCGCCGACACGTCGGTTGCAGACAATGTTGACGTTGCGGTCCTGGAAGTTTCCAGTTTTCAACTTGAACAGTGCACAACCTTTGCACCCAACGTCGCGTTATGGACCAACCTGTACGCCAACCATCTTGACCGCCACGGAACTATGGAAAACTATTTTTTGGCTAAGAAAAACATTTTCGCCTATCAAACAGCTGGCCAACATGCCTTGGTTCCCCTCGCACTCCAAGAACAACTGGCACACCACGACGGGCCCAATACGCTCCACTTTTTTGCAGCACAACCGGCGCAGATGCCAACTTTTTCAGATAAAACCTCATCTTTTTCTTTCATAAAAAACAACAGCGTTATGCGACACGAACAGTCGATCGAACAAACATATTCTGAATCCGTACAGACACTGTACAAAAATATTTGCGCATTAACGTACCAAGAAAACGGACTCTTGATTGCACTTGCCGCCGACCTCATTACTCAGCTGTTAGGTGTAAAACTCAACCCCAATCTGCACAACGCAACATTGCCACCGCATCGTCTTGAACATGTGGCAACGATTGATGGAATTTCGTTCTACAACGATTCCAAGTCTACCGCCCCTGCCCCAACCATTGCTGCGGTACAAAAATTTGCTGACACGCCAATTTTACTGCTGTTGGGTGGATTAAAAAAGGGAGTTGACCGCACACCGCTCATCGCTGCGCTCAAAGACAAAGTCAAAACGATTTATGCGTTTGGCGGTGAACGGGATGACATTGCCAGCAAAGCAGCACAAAAAGGCGTAACCTGCACATCATTTACTACACTGGAAGAAGCTTTTGCAGCCTGTCTTCTTGATGCACAACCGGGCGACACGGTTCTTTTATCCCCTGCCGGCTCCAGCTTTGATCTTTTTAAAAATTATGAAGAACGGGGCAACCGGTTCAAACAATTAGTGACACAATCTAAAAAATAATTGACCCACGAAGATCGAACATACTACGCTGGTACACAAAACCATAAAACCGTGGAGTACCCGTGATAGCACCTCAAAAAAAAATAGTAACCGATCTCAAAATATTCTTGAGCATCATTGCTGCCCTTGTTCTTATCGGCTTTGCCTTTATTTACTCATCAAGCTCCGTGTTTGCCGTTGAAAAATTTGGCAGCGCGCACTACTTTGCCAAAAAACAGTTTTTTGGACTGTTAATTGGTCTTGTTGGCCTCTTTGTCTTGCGCATGATTCCCATTCGCGTTCTGCAAAAACTGAGCCCTGTGCTCCTGCTTTCTACACTTGCCCTCACAGCGCTCACCAAAGTACCCGGACTTGCCGTGCACATACACGGTTCAAGCCGCTGGCTCAAAGTGCCCGGTGTTCCTGCCTTTCAGCCCAGTGAAATTTTAAAGCTCGCAATCATTTTTTATGCCGCCTACTTTATCACCAAACAAGATCCGCGACGGGCAACGTTTTTTAAATCCTACCTGCCGCTTTTAATGATTCTTGGTACTACCAGCGCCGTGCTTTTGGCCCAGCCTGATTTCGGACTCACCGTCACCCTGTGCGCAACGGTGTTTATTATGCTCTTTATCGCACAATACCCGATGGTCTACTTACTTTCCACAGTCGCACTCTTAATCCCGGGGGCAATCACACTCGTGTACCTGAAACCGTATCGCTTCCAGCGAATCATGACCTTTTTAAACCCATGGGCTGACCCAAAAGGTTCTGGGTTCCAGATTATTCAGTCACTTATTGCGGTTGGTTCTGGTGGGTTTTGGGGGGTAGGAATTTCCAACTCTCGTCAAAAATTCTTTTATCTGCCGATGCAACACACCGACTTTATTTTTTCCATCATCGCAGAAGAGACCGGTTTTATCGGGTCGCTTGGTTTAATTTCTTTGTACGTCGCCTTTGCCTATTTTGGCATCCGACTGGCAATGGGATTGCAGGACCGCTTTGCGCTCTTTACCTCGCTCGGCTTTGTAATCATTATGAGTCTGCAGGCGGTCATGAACATTGCGGTTGTTACCGGGCTCGTACCAACAAAGGGAGTTGCTCTTCCTTTTGTCAGCTATGGCTCCACCGGCCTTCTGTGTAGCATTACCATGCTCGGGTTTATTATCAATGCGGTATACACAGAAAACAAAGGCAAAAGATACTCTTAGCTCGTCCAAGATGAAATTATTACTCGAGACCAACTCCTTGACCCTCGATATTGGTAAAATAATCATCCCGGACCATTCACCATGAACAATCCGGGATGACGAATACGCACAAAAAGCACTGATGATCGGTTTTGTTATTTTTTTATCTCTTTTTTCTTAAGCAGCTCCTGCGTCTTCAACGCAAAAGTACGATATTTTATCATCAGTTTATCGTTTTTTTGCGCCTCAAGAACAAATAAAAAGGTGCTGATTTGTGACAAACGCTCCTCAATGTTCACAGCTTCTTGTTCGAGACCTGTTACGTCTTGCAATTTTTTCTCCAAAGCATTGCACAAACACTCCGTCGCAATCACAATAACATCTTTGCCCTTCATATCACGTATATTCCTCAAAATATTGGCCGGCAAAAAGCCCATAAGATTCAACCTTGTATCATCTTTAAAAAAAATATCCCGATACCACTGTTTTTTCTTTGCTTTATCAACAGCCTGCTTAATAGGCTCGACCACCAATTCTTGGGCCCATTTCACAATAAGTTTACTGTCATCATCGCCTAACTTCTGTTGGTTATTTTGGACCATTGGGTGCAGATCAGGTTTCACCAAGCAAATCGCATTATAAAACACATATTGTTCAAACGTTAATTGCTCACCACTCAAAATGACAATGTCTCCATCATCTTCGATCCCGACAACAACACGTCCATCGCGCAATCCCATCAACGAGGCAATATCTCTTGAATCTTGCGGTTTCCATAATACAGGTGCCTGCTTGTTTTTATGAAAAGGATTCAGTACTGCCACTCCCGCAGAAGAACCATAGAGTATTTCACCCTGAGGCGTTACCTCAAAAATCACTCCGATCTCGCCAAAATGAGGTCCCTTTTCTACGTGCGCGTGCATACCTTTAAGCGTAACAAAAACACTATTATCATCAGATAATAAAACCAAAAACTTATCATTCGTGACCTTGCGTATTCGCGGCTCAGCTAACTTGTTTTTTTGATTTTCATTACTCATGAGCCACCCTATTCTTTTGCATTCTTTCTGAGTGACATCAATCACGATAAGTTCAGCGTACTGAGAAATTCCAAGAATTTTCCCGGACCCTATTGGGGCCATACACTTAAGAGAATAAGTATCCAACTTCATGGTATCCGACTCATTTTTTTGTAAATCAAAAATGACAATCAAAGAGTCCGAAGATTGTGCCACCAAAAGATTATCATCCAATAACATGAACGATTTCAAGGAACTCTCGGCATTCAACAAAACTGATTTCTCATAGTTTTCACCAATAGACCACTTTGTCATGGTATTTGAACAAGCAATCAAATCACCACTAGCAAGCTCTATGAGCCCGTTTATGCAAAAAACATTTGATTGTAAAATCTTAATATTATCTCGTGATTCTTTAAAATCCCATACCTGAATGGTCCCATTTTTCATCCCGCCAAATAGAATTCCCCCTTTCCCCTCGCACAGAACATTAGCTGTTGCGCCTTTTCTATTTAATCTAAAAAAATCACCCGCATACAGACGAATTTCATGCATAACACGATCGCACAAAGACCGTGGTAATGTTTCGGACATAGTCCACAACAAACCCTTTTTATTGAGAAAATGAAACAACAACTCATGATCGAAAGATGTGCCATCGCTGGTTGTAATTCGATGCTTCAACTCTTGAATAAGTTGTTCCACAATATCGCTCGGCGGGGAAAAATGCTCTTCATCGCTCTTGGTTACAACCAATGCATCCGCAACAATAAGCATAGGTAGGAGAGCGGTACCCTTCAACTTTTTAAACTCTAATGCGCCATCCGTATAGAGAGTCAGTGACACCAAAGCGTCATACATTTCTTTATCAGTTTTTATAAACTTTTTGGCTCCTGCTATATATCCATCAACAGAAAATATCATTTTTATTTCAGTATCAGTTTCTCGTTTTTCTCGCGCAAGCATCTCTTGCTTATGCTCCATGTCAGTCAAAATACGAGAACATTCGATAACCTTGTGTGATACAGGAATTCGCTCTCCACCAAGCTCAAGATAATAATTCGTCGGTTTCTTCCGTAATGTTCCCAGCTGCAAAGGAGTATCCATACCACACAACCCCTGCACCATGCATAAACTCGTGATCATCAACACCACTTTTTTGAGCATCATCAACTCTCCCAATTTAAAAAACATCAATCTTTTAGCAATCCTAAAAAAAAGAATCGTTCCCTTGCAAGAGTTCTACCTTTTTCATCACGGCACAAAAAAAGCCCGATTATTCACACATGTGAATAATCGGGTCAAATAAACATCGTTCGAGTTGAACCAGCTCAATGCAAAAGCCGCAAGCTCGAAAAAGCTTACCATTTAGCTCTTTTTGATAACAAATGGCTCCTTTTTTTGCGCATGTTCTGAAACATACTGATAATAGCGCATTAATTCATCGTCATTTTTTACTTCAAGTAAACGTACGAGACGACTCACAACTCCCAAACGTTTTTCAATATCTTTCTGCTCATCGTTCACATAGGTCTTATCTTGCATTTTCTCGGTCAGCTCATCAAATAAATATTCTGCTGCCAAGCGGAAAATCCGCTTACCTTGTTCGAGCATGATATTGAGCAATTCGGTATCCGGCAATGAAAGAAAACAGTTAAAAATTCTTTCGTCAGAAAAAATTTTATCAACATACCAGCTTTCATCGTCTGACCAAATTTTTTCCTTAATCAACGTCTTTTTCTTTAACGTCAGGCCAGAAATTAAACGTGACAAAATCGAGATATCTTTCTTGCCTTCACTTATTTTTGGACCTCTCCTTATCAACCCAGAAACAATACACTGTTCCAGCGTTACTGGTGCCAATGAAAATAACCGTATTGAACCATCATTCAATCCAGCAGCCAGACGCCCATCTTGCACCAATGCAAATGTAATCGGCGAAGTTTGTGATGAAAAAATCGTTTCTTGCACCTTTGTTTTGAAATCAAAAAGCACAATATTTTTATCATTTCCAATAATTAACTGAGTATCAGGCAAAAATTCCAAACACGTAATAGGACTATTAAAATTGCAAACCGGTTCTTTTGTTTTTTTCAATGTGTTATCAGAAACTTTTTCTACAAAGAAAATCTTACCATCCTTCTGCGCTATAGCGACAATTTTATTAGATATTTTTTGCATTGCACACGGAAAATCAAATGACAAACCATAAATCTCTGACTCTGGTTTTTTTTCTCGAAAATGAGAGACTACAAGCCCTGCTTCAGACAAAAGAGTCGCGACTTGCCCATCTTGCAACTCCACGATTGAGATAACCTCTCCAACTCGATCTTGACTCTGACTTTGAAACTCTTGCGTAATAGGGTGTTGATCTTTTGCTTGTGGATCAAACACAATAAGCGAACCCCACTCTGTGCCAATGACAAAACGTCCATCCTTGAGCTGTATAACCTTTGCTAGTGTTTCACCAGGAAAAGAATGTAAAATTTTTGTCTTTGAGATTTTAACATTCCATTGCAAAAGAATTTCGTCTCGAGAACATGAGACTAAATCACCATTGGCTAACTCAACCAAAGAAGTAATGCGTTTTATTCGCTCTGCAGCAATGAACTCTACCATCTCGTTTTTACGAATATTTAAGAGACTGAGTTTTCCACCTTTGAGCCCGGCAGCAAGTATACCCGAGCGCAACGGAAGAAGTACCAAAGCTTGGTGATCGGGAGACTTCACCACGAGAGCCTCATTTCCCATGACAGGCTTTATTTTGTTACACAGCAAGCGTTGTAAAGAAACAGGACATTGATTCACCAAGAGCCAAAGCAACCCTTTCCCCTCTAAAAAGTCCTCATAATATTGTTTTTTATTCTCCAAAAAACTTTTTGACACAAAAGAAATAAGATTGGCCAAAATATCCTTTTTGGGAACAAAATTCTCCTGCTCACTCTGAGTTGCAACCAACACATCAGCTATCATCATCATCCATAAAATATCTTGATTTGTCAGTGAATCTAAAACAGCTGCATTTACCCTATAACCAGCAAATAAGGTCAGGGCACGCTGAATAACCCCCTGGCCCTTGATAAACTTTGTCAAGGGCGCTAGATATATATCGATGGGAAATATTATTTTTATCTCAGTTTCGGTTTCTTTTTTTACAACCTTGACGTTTTCCGCATCCTGTTCCATGTCATGTAAAATTCTTGAATCGTCTATAACCTTATGCGCAACAGGAAGAAGCTCTTTGTTATATTCAAGATAATATTTTATTGGCTTTTTGTGCTCTTCCCCCATGCCCTTCAAACCCAGTACCATACACAGGCTTGCAATACTCAATACCAAAGACACTCGCAATACCTTTTTTTCTAACATACACAGCTCTCCTTTTTTAAAAAAAACGATAAACTCTTGCGCCATACTAAAAAAAACGGCTTTCACATTGCAAGGGTTCCGCTCTTTTTATCACACCATAAAAAAAGCACGGACCATTCATCATCTTGAATGATCCGTGCCCATAAGCTATTTCTTGGTAATGATATTTACCAATTCATCGCAAGTTCTATCAGTAACCGTACGCCAAAACCAGTCGCGCCAGAACGCAGATAACTGATACCAGGAACGTTAAATGCTGTTCCTGCAACATCAAGGTGTACCCACGGCACATCGCCCACAAAATTTTGCAAAAAGAACCCGGCCGTAACCGTGCCCGCCATGTAGCGAGGGTCACCAATGTTTTTGATATCGGCAACTTCAGATTTAATCGCCTGTTTATAATCATCATGAAAAGGCAATGGCCAGACTTTATCGCCCGAAACAATTGACGCTTCCTGCACCCGTTGGGACAAATCATCATGCTGACTCATGAGCCCACAATAAAAAGGCCCGAGAGCATATTGGCAAGCCCCAGTGAGCGTCGCAATGTCAACTAAAGCATCAAGGTTGTATTCTTTAGTAATATACGACAACGCATCAGCCAAAATGAGACGACCTTCTGCGTCCGTATTTAATACCTCTGCAGTTTTTCCGTTATAAAACGTAAAAATATCGCCCGGTTTACAAGCTTTTGGTCCCGGCATGTTTTCAGCCAACGGTGTTATGGCAATCACGTTGATGTCCGGTTGCAATATGGAAAGCGCCTTCATAGTTGCAATAACCGTTGCCGCGCCGGATTTGTCATCTTTCATCGTTTCCATACTGTTGGCCGGCTTTATACTCAACCCTCCAGAATCAAAGGTTATACCTTTGCCCACTAACCCGAGTGTTGTTGCCGTTTTCTTTTTGGCCTTGTATTCCAAAATCACCATCTTGGGTTCTTCATCAGAACCTTTGGCAACCCCGCTCAAACCACCCATTCCTAATTCTTCAATTTTTTTCCCATCAAACACTGTGACTTTGAGCCCATGTTGTTTTGCCATAGTAGTCGCTTCATGTGCAAGCATCGTTGGGGTCATATTGGCCGCCGGTGATTCAGCCCAAGCACGTGCATCGGACACTGATTCGGCAATAACTTCACCTACCTGAATGCCACGAGCAACACCCGCTTTATCTTTTTCTGTAACGCCAACCGTAATATCAAAGTCATGGAGCAACAAACGTTCTTTGTCGGTGATAAATTGATCAAACTGATACGCGGCCATGGAAACGATGGTAGCAACTTGCTTACCCAAATATTCTGCACTCACGCCGCCAAACAGGCTGCCGGCAGGAAGTGCAAACGAGATCGTTTTGTAACCGTTTTTTTCAGCAACACGCACCATAGTGCCCAGCGCTCTGCGGAAATTTTCCACATCAATCTGCTCTTGACCGCGAGCCGGCTTGCCAAGACCAACAAATAAAAGATTGGTCATGCCGTCTTTCAGACAAACCGGAATCAACAACGTACTGCCAGAGCCGCCCGTAAACTTTCTGTCCTGCATAAATAATTTAAGGCTAGGAAAAAAGCGATCGGCAACTTCGGTCAATGGTTTAGAAAACGTAAAATCTTGTTCAACAAAAAAAACACGGCACTCGGCCGGTTGCTCAAGCAGTTTCTTGGTGGAAAGAATGTAATGTATCACGGGCTATTCCTTCTATGATAGGGCGTTAAACCTTGTGCTGATCAGGTTAACATAGGCATTGGCAAACAACAAACTCTTGTGCCGATCGCAAAACAAAGGCCACCCTACCCTGCAGTAGAATGGCCAACTATTCAGAAACGCGATGACAATCTATTTACCTAAGGCCTCTTTGTACCGTGCACGCAGGCTCTCTAACTCATCTTCAAAAAGAAGCTCTTGAACCTTACACTGATCAATAAGCACAAGCATTTCATCCAGCTCTTTACGGACATCTTGCCCCTTGTCCTTCTTTTCTTTAATAATAACAAAAAGCTTATTAAATCGTGCCAACGATATAATTTTAAGTATAAATGCGTACTTCTTTTTATAAAAAGCCTTCTTATCTGTATTTACCAGCTCAATCAGTTCCTTTATAACCTGCAGTCGCTCACTCATCTTTTCATTCATCACTACATTTTCAACGGCCAAGTAATTTTCAGCTTCAAGCTCTTTTTTAAATGCATCAAGCAGTGTAGTAATAGCTCCTTGCAACATCTCATCAGGATTGAGAATATCTGCCCCATTCAATCGATTTACAAGGCTGATGGCACTAACCGGAAGCGAGATAAACAATTTCGCAAGACGAGGATTTTTAAACAAATTCTTATATGAAAAATCACCTCCATGTCGTTTAAAAACAACCGCTTGCTCACTTTTTTTTGTCAAAAAACCTTTTACCCTTTCAACGAAGCCATATTCCATTTTTTTAAACATACATAAAGATTCAACCAAAACAGCTTGCTCAAATGTCAGCTCCCTGTATACATTGGGTACCCCAAAAAGTCTGCCTTTATTCGTCGCCATAATAAGACGACCATCAGATGCCATAACCATACTTCTCAGGAACTCATCCTTTTCCAATTTCAGCCGCATTAATAATCGCGGAACATCACCTTTTGTGCGCATATCTACATTCCATACCTCTCCGGCAGCATTCCCTGCAACCAGTCTTTCATCTGGCAATTCAATTATACAAAAAGGCAACCCCGGTTCCTTATCTGGGCGACCTAACAACATTTTACAGGTATTTTTTTGAGTATCCCAAAGCCATATTCTACCACCTGAGCTTATTACAATATTCCCATTTTTCACTTGCTGAGCGCCTCCTATATCTTCTATAAAAAAAAATGGCTTACTTGTATCACGCCTGAGTAAAATAGGATCAAGTTCAAAAACCTCACTCAATTTCTTCTCAGACTCTTGCAACTCACTCGGCTTTTTTTTGCGAAAAATAAAACGTTCCCCCTGGACATTTACAACAGCAAGCCCTTGCGGCACAACAAATGGACCAATGGGTCTCCAATGGCCTCTTATAGTCAATTCTTTTAATTTCCCAACGACTTCAGAACTGCCCTCTTTCTCATTCCAAACAATTACTTCTTCAGGCACTGAAATCCATCCAATCTTGCCTGGAGACAATTCATATAAAGACCAAATACCTTTCACTTGCTTACCTAATTTATCAAACGTACATAATTTATCAGTCATACAAGGAGATACCGTGTCATGCTGCCAATCCCAAAAATAAACCGCGTTCGAATTTCCCAAAAACACAAGTCTTTTACCCGACAAACGTTCTACCCTATGTACCAGATCATCATCAGATATTATTGTACGTACTTTATGTGGTATTGAGCCCGCAATCCCATCCCAAGCCCACAAGGCACTCCTATTTGTTATTATCACAAATTTTCCAGGAGAGAGTTCTAACAGCTTAAAAATCTTATCACGATCTAAAACAAACCTCTCACCATTATTATCATGGATCCCCATCTTCACCAGCAGCTCAGGCTCATACCAACCTGTAAGCAACTTATTTTTCAAAACCTTATCAAGCACGGTAACAGGTAACCGATCTATCATTTCCCATAACAATCCTCGGCCACCCAAAAACTTTTGAAAATCATCATGACTCACTCTTGTTACCAGCTCATTTAATAATTCATCAAGCAGCTGCCTGGCTCCCAAAAAATCAACTAAAAAAATCATAGAAATAAGAAGTTTCGAGCTCGTTTCTTTCAATTTAAATTCTGGATTCTTATCTACAAAATCAACTAAAGCTTGTATTTCATCAACTGAAATGCGCCTACCCTGCAAAAAAGCATCTAGAGGTAGACTATACATATCACCTTCAAGCAAACGCTCATCATCTATAAACTCTTTCAATACTCTCAATAACTTAAGGCCCGTTTTCTTAATTTTGATCTGTTTGCCACCAAAGCTCAGTTGATACTCTTTCAAGTCCTCAACGACCTCTGGCTTCATTTCTTCTGCCTTTTTCGACTCCAAAAACACTTCCAACTGTTCCTGTGTTTCCTTCTGAGCAACTTTCTTCTTGAGCAACTCTTCCTGCTCTTCAAACTCTTTTTGCGTCAGATGCTTCTGCCTACTTATATATTCTTTAGATAATTCATCGAGCAAATTTCGCTTACCCTGATCCTTATTCTTGCCAGCGACCCGTAACTTGGCGGCAATATCCAATAAGCGTTTCAGATACGAAGTCTTAATGTTTTTAACTGCAAGGCTTCCTTCCACAAATGCAACAAAAAGCCGCAACACCTGGCCTCTCTCTTCATCAGATGCTCCAATCGATTCCTCAACTTCACCCAATACATCATTAAGATTGAAGGATATACTGTCCTTTTCTCTCGTCACTTCGCCATTAGCCAACATATCCTGTAAGGCCGGCAGTTGCTCTATCACCTTGGGCGTAATCTTGATAAATTCACCACCAAATGAAATATAGGCCTTCGCCTCTTTCTGCACAGGCTTTTCTTCTATAACAATCTCTTCTTCTTTCATCGCCCAAGCACCACTGGCCAAACACAAACAACCGGCTACCAACAATAGTTTTTTGTACATCAAAGCAACTCCCCGTTTTCTTAGGTCTTCACACTCACACCCAATGTTATGCTTGATGCTATAAAAAATAACGTCAACATTACAATAGTTTGCATGTTGCTCTGAGAATTTGAGCCCCTATCGCTTTGCCATAATAGTCGCTTAATGAGCAAGCATCGTTGAGGTCATATTAGCAGCCGGTGATTCAGCCCATATACGCGCATCGGACAGTAATTCAACGATAACCTGCCCCACCTGAATGCCCACTGGCAAACAACAAACTCTTACTCTCAACAAAAAACGCTGGACGTTACTCCAGCGTTTTTTGTTAATTTTTTTCTCTGTCGTTCATGACAATAATTTTTTATATTCTTTCTCTCTCTTTTTTTTCTGTGCATCAAGTTGAAGCTGTAGTTTGATTGTTCCCAGTATAGTGGTCAGGTTTTTCTCGCTGCCCGCCAATTTCCGGATTGCTTTCTTCTCTATTAATTGTTCAAACGTCAAGCCTTTAAAAAATTCCCAAATTCTGATCACCTTATCACGACCACCAGATACCAATCTTCCATCGGGCAACTGACACAGACAATTGATCATATACGGGAAAAGATCTTTTTGTGAGGATACCTTACTCGTTTTCTTTTCAATGCCATGTGTTTTTAACACAACCGTATTTTGATATGGGTAACGGGGATTTTCAATCCTCATTGTTCCATCATCTATACCGAGCACCAAACTTTGTTCACCAAGGCTTTGTAAAGCCCACACACCATCTTCCTTAAACTCAATAAGAGGCTGTTGAACACTTTGAATATCATAAACCTTCATGGTACCATCTGCAGAAGCAGAAACAATACGTCCTGCAGCTATTGTTGTTAACGCAAGAATCTTTTTTGCATGCTGGCCAAGAACAAGTGGTTCTTTGCTTCCATTCTCATAGGCAATAAGATCGTTCACATTCCACGCTCGTACCTTACCATCAAAAGATCCTGACACAAATGTATCTGCCACTGCCACCAAAGCGGCAGTCTCTGAATTATGTTCAGTAATAACTCTTGGTTGTTTTTTATGAGTTGCGTATGCTGCAAAATTTTCCTGCCTCCAGGCTCTTAAAGTCTTATCCGCCGAACCAGACATCAAAAAGCCTTGTGATCCCGCGGCCAATGAATAAATCTTATCAGTATGGCCTTCCAGTATCAGCGGGGTATTTTGCGGATGTTGCATATCCCAAATCCTTATTGTTTTGTCCCATGATGCAGATGCCAATTTTTCCTCTTTCGCATCAGTACAAACAGCCAACGCAGCAATACGATCCGTATGGCCAATCAGCGTATCAGGCTTTTTATTAAGACGCTTTAAATCCCAAATTTTAATAGTCTTATCAGATGAGGCTGAAGCCAATTTGTCATTCGGTAAAACAGCCAATGCAGTAATTCCACCAGTATGTCCTGGCAACTCTATAAAACTCTTAAGTTCCTTGCTCATCTTATTCACTAAGACCTGATCAAGCACTGTAATGGGAAGTCTTTGCATAATCTCTATAATTAAACCCTTACCTTGTACAAATTCTTTATAATCCTTATCTTTTATTCTGGCAGCAAGCTCATATGCCAACTCATCCAACATTTCTCGTGCGCCCAGTAAGTCGGTCAGAATAATAAGAGATATCAAAAGATCAGACTGAAGTTTCGCAACAACAAATCGCTCTTCTGCATACTCCGTAAAAATCTTTAAAAGCCCTACCGATATATTTTTGTTTTTCACAAATCCATCAACGGGGATCACCACATTTACCGCGTCATTCTCTTCTTGCGCAAGATCGGCATCGTCCATAAACTCTGCCAAATGTCCGGACCACTTCAACCCTTCAGCTGAGATAGGGACCATCTCACCGTTCAACCCAAGAAAATAGCGTATAGAGGGCCGTATAGTTTCTGATTGTGATGCCGATGGCTGTTCACTCGCCCAGACTCCCGACAACACACTCACACTCGCAACGAACAACAATAATTTTTTGTACCACATACAAACTCCTTATGACAAGAGCAAGCCAGCGAAGAATCGCCGGCCCAACATTATTCACTGTATTTTATCTATGCCTACCTCCGCCGTGATGACCGCCACCGCGATGTCCACCACCTCCGCCCCAACCACCACTAAAGCCAATACCGGCACCCCAAGAAGGGCCCCAGTAGCCACTACCACCGTAGTATGGCCATGCGGCGCCATAACCAGCCCAGCCGCCATAGTATGGCCAACCACCCCAATAAGGATACGCTGCTGCATTTTCATAGGCACGCACACGCGCAGCTTCAACCCGTCGTTGCCGTTGCGCGTCTTTTTCTTTGGTAATTCGTGTAATATCGCCGCCAAAATATTGATCTATAATATTTTTTATATCTTCCCGATCCTGAAAACCACTCAGGCAGGCAACCATCTTGCCGCCTCTAAACAGTGCCAATGATGGAGAATCTGCCTCGGGACGAGTGACGCCATACCTAATGGTCAGTTCAAGAATGTCTTCTTTGGCAGTGTTCACGCTGGCAAATAAAACCCCTGCGTAGTCATAGGTGTCAACTTTACTCACCGCACGAAAAATCTTTTGTGCTTCCCGCACCTGCTCACGAATCTCTCTATTAATGCCCTTTTTTTCAACATAAAACAAAGCAACCGCCAACTCATGAATTCTCACCGCATCTACAAGCCCGCAAGTAGAGGTCACACGACGGTGCTTACCAAAAGCATTATTGAGCATTGCAAGCGATACAACAAAGAGACCCATCATGAGCAATAATCGTGTTACTCTGTGTGTATCCATTATTCCCCCTTTGTATTAACAGCCCCCACCTGAATATGCACGGCCGTGGATGCAGGCAGCGCATCTTCTATAATTCTATTTTTATGAATCCCAACAAGATCCCCATCAATAATTTTTTGGGTAAACCTATCTACACGAGCAGCGTACAATTCTGGATTAGTAAAATATGAATCATAATGGCGACGGCCGTTGGTAACCCATAATTTTTTATACTGGCTGCCCGCGTTGTTATACACCATTTTGACCGCTTCAAGCGGCACCATTTCATCATTTTTACAATGAATAAAAAAGAGCGGAACAGAAACACTTTTTATCGATTCGGCAGGAAATACCGGGTACATAAACGTCTTGATACTCTTACTATCTAAACGAGCAACCGCCTTGAGCACCATTTTGACAAATGATTGTACGTATGGATGGAACACATATTTTTCAAGAACCGATCTGCCAGGAATGGTAAATTCATATCCAAAAATAGAAACCTTCATATGATCAAGACCGCGCTTAATGATATTTTCTGATGCATCAAAAGGACAATCAAGAATCATGGCGTCAAACAAACTTTTGTCTTGCGCTTGTGCCTCAATGGAAGCAACCGCCCCCATAGAAAAGCCATATAAAATAAGTGGCTTACCCTTCAAATCTGGGTGTTGACGTAAAAATTTTGCCGCAGCCGTTACATCAAGAGCCTCATCCCGCCCAAAGGTACAAAATTGCCCCTCAATATCTTCACCATGCGCCCGCATATCAAAAATCATGCTATTGCACGATGGAAACAATGAACGCAAAAAGGCAATATCCTCTTTGGTACACATAAACCCATGAGATATCAGCACGGTGGCAGGAGCATCTTCACGCTTAAAAAGTATCGCCCTACGCATAATTTTTTCTTGAGAATTAGCCATTTTTTTAGGATAGATCATCACGTTTTCTACCGTAACGCCTTTAATCGCAGACTCATCACGAGATATAATTGTTCCGCAATTTCCGCCCTCATGGCATTCAGTTGCACTAAATAACGGAAAATACGGATAACCAATCACAAGAACGAGTACGAAAAAAGACACGCCCGTTCGCATATACGTTTGTGTGCTCACGTCTTTCTCCTTTATTTATTCTCAACCTACCTCTTGCCTTCTAATAAGAGGATATCAAGAAATAATTTCTTATTGCAATAAATTTGTTTTTTAAAAGAGATTAGCCCAGTGGCGCTCTGAACGCGGATTCGACAAAAGGAAGGATAATGGGTTGCCCTCGCAGCGGTGCACCCAATTGGGCGTATCAAAAAAAAGGCGACCCCTGAACAAGGGCCGCCCTACAAAAAAAGTTCGTTTCAGTGATAAAAAACTTAAGGTTGTGTCACCTGCTGCAGAAATAACTGAATCCCTTCAAGCGTCAAAAGAGTCTTCATTTCATCGTCACTGGCAAGCCGGGAAACCTCTGCTCCCTCTTTAATCACAATAAGGCAGGGAACCCTTAATACATTGTATTTTTGGGCGATATCAAAGGAGTTTTCAGCATCAACTTTATAAATAGCAACCTTGCCCTCAAACTCATGGGCTGCACGGGCCAATTTAGGCATCAACTGCAGGCATGATGGACAGTGGGCGGTAAAAAAATCAAGAATAACCGGCATCTTCGCGTTCGAAATTACCTTATCAAGTTCAGCCATAGAATGAACCGCCTCAAGCACATCTTCCGCTTGACCCGCGTCTTTTTTGCTCAAAAACTTTTGTTCAAGTTTGGCAGCAACCTCTCTACTCATACCAATGCTGGTCAGGAACCGTTCGGCATCTAAAGCTGCCTTAATACCATCCCCTGAAGCAACTCCCGCCTGACGATAAATAGGGTCAGCAACGTCACCTGCCGCAAAAATACCAGAAACAGAGGTCTCTTGAGAGCGACCCTTAAGCTTTATGTGCCCCTCTTGGTCCATATCCAACATCCCTTTAAGAAACTGGGAGCTTGGAATTCTACCTATGCCCAAAAAGACACCGTTTGTTGGATAAACGCTCAATTCTCCGGTTTTGGCATTTTTCAAGCGCACACCGGTCACAAAGGTGCCATTACCAAGAACCTCTAAGGTTTCAACATTAAATAACACGGAAATGTTCTTATAGCCCTTTACATGGTCTTGCATGGTGGCTGATGCACGAAAATGGTCTTTTCTGACCAATAACGTAACCTTCTTGGCATACCCTGCAAGCTGCATCGCTTCTTCAAGCGCGGCATCGCCTGCACCGACCACAACAACCTCTTCATCTTTATAAAATGGCGCATCACAAATTGCGCAGGCACTCACACCGCTGCCCCAGTATTGTTGCTCACCCGGCACCCCCAAATAACGAGGATTGGCGCCGGTGGCTACAATAATTGCCATAGCACGAATTACGGTACCGCCCTGTAAAGTGATGGTAAACGGCCAACTTGAAGTATCAATACGTGTTACCGCATCAGTTAAAAACGAAGCACCAAACTGTACTGCCTGCTCACGAACGGTCGCCACGGCACTGGAACCAAGAGTCCGCTTGATACCTGGCCAGTTTTCTACATAGGAAGTCTTCATCAACTGTCCGCCCGGCTCTTCCCCTTCTATCACCACCGTTTTTAGATTTGCCCGGCAGGTATAGACAGCGGCACTTAACCCGGCAGGCCCTGACCCAATAATGACGACCGGCACCAGGTTATCTACCTGAAAAGCCGCCTTAATATCATAAGAAGTATGGGAAGTTTCACTGCTCATACAACCCGGAATAATCAGCACACAGCTCATCTTTGCAATCAAACGAATAGATCGACTCATATTCTGCATAAAAAGCTCCTCATTTTACCCGATAATAAGACCGACAATTCACCTTTTCTAGACCCTACTCCAGGGTATTCAAGTTCTGAAAAAATTCGACAAAAATCTCAAATCAGATTAACCTTATCCATTGAGAGATTTTCACCTCATCAAATACACAAATAACATGGAGTTGTTTTTTTATGAAAAATTCAAATAGAATTGCTAGTTTTTTGTGCCTTCTGCTCTTGTCATCAATCACTTTGACACAAGCCTCTGAAGCTGTCAACGCACCGCTCCCTCAAAACGTTATCACCGCACCAGCATCTCAAGACCTTCCCGACAATCAAAGCTCGCCGATTTTTGATGAGCAAACTTTAACCCCAGAACTCAAAGCACAACTGGCAAAAGAACTTGATACCATGGTCACACAGATTATCGAGCAAACCGGACGCATAGAAGTGGTCCTTGAAGATCTTTCTTTATGCATCAACACCGGATCAATTGGCAAAGCAAACAAAAAAGAGCTCCTCGACCAGATCAAACAATTACGCACACTGATCAATTCGGTCAAAAGTAGCGCCTTTGTGGAAGTAGATCCCAATACACTGCTTTTTCTCATCTCCTTTAACGAAGGAATCATTGAACACATAACGCTTGCCATTAAAAAGGGACTGACCAGCATTCCACCATTTGATCCTGCAACATTACAAAAGCGCATGGAAGCCATCAGTCTTGATCAGATTGAAAACAATATCGTTAAAAACGAAGAACAACTTGAAAAGCTCAAACAGGCCTCCCAAGATATCGGACTCTCATGGTTTAATAAAACTTTTAGAAAATTCACCAATTTCATGGTCGTTGCACACCACAAAGGGTGGGACTCTACTCTCTTTAAGGCCTCACTGACGGCCGCGGTTGTAACTCACTACCTTGCTATGTACACCGAGATCGGATTTAGCACCATGGATCAACTTAAAAAAGAAAAATATAGGCTACAAATTAAACGTAGCAAAGCTAGAACAGAAGCCGAGCGAACCCTCATAGAAACAGAGCAAGCAAATCTCAAGATTAGAATAAAAGCCCTCAAAGCTGCCGGATCCCCTGATAAAGTTGGATTTTTCCATTGGTTCACCAGCAAATTCAGACGATGTGTTGGCATGCGTCCCGTTCTCCATGATGAGCAAATAATTAACAGCAAGCAGGTTCGCCTCATCGGCCGCTTCGACTCTACCGTACGGGAAGTTGCTGGCACCTTTTCATATGCATATCTGCCTATCATTGCAGCTCTTTACGGCACAAGCTGGCCAAGTGAGCTGGGCAGCTGGTTTGGAAAGCGTATCGCCTGGGTTTATGGCAAATTACAAGGTGGCGTTGCTGCACGACAAGCAGAAAGCCAAATAGAAGAAGATCAAAGCCAAGAACCTCGATACACCTTTGATGATGTTGTTGGTCTTGACCACATAAAGGTAATACTCAACAAAGTGCTTGAATACATCAAAAATCCAGAACGTTTTGACCGAGCACAGATACCACCAGAACGTGGTTACCTATTCACCGGTCTTCCAGGATCTGGTAAATCTTTTGTTGCCGAAGCATTCGGTGGCGAAATCAGAAAAGTTCTTAAAGAAAGTGGCCGTAGCAAAGATGAATTGGGCTGGTACTCCTTCAGCGCTGAATTCATCAACAAAAAGGGAATCGGCTGGCTGATGGACCTTGCCAAAAAGGAATCGCCATGCGTCATCTTTATTGACGAAATCGATCTTCTTAATCTGCAACGTGGTGGCAACAGCAACAGCGTACTTTTAAGTGAGTTCTTATGTTCTATGAGTGGCGTGCTCAGCAAAGAAGCTGGCAAACAGGTCATCTTACTTGCCGCAACCAACCGACCAGAACATTTGGACAAAGCATTACGACGCCGTGGTAGATTTGGTAAGGTTATCCACTTTGAGCTTCCAACTCTTGCTGAACGTAAAACATTCTTTGTCAAAAAGTTGAGCCCACTGCTTCCTGATATGAACCAAGTCAACGTGGATAGACTTGCAGAACAAACAGAAGGTAGAACCTACGAAGAGTTGACCGCGATGACCAACGCTGCGTTCCAAAACACCAAGATCTCAGGACAACCACTGACGCAAGCACACTTGGAACATTGCCTTGATGAAGAAATACGCAATATTATTCACAAAGACATGCATGTGTCAGAACAGGAACAAGAACTGATCGCTGCGCACCAAGCAGGTCACGCAATGGCTCGCGCGTTGTTAAAAACGCGTCAAGAACTTGCGGCGGTTACCATCAAACCTATCAACGTCGAGTTACAAGACGAGGCGGCACATGCACAATATTATGGCCCACGAAAGCAACAAGATATTTTGTACGGTAACACGTTTACCAAATGTTCCTTTGATCACCTTGAGATCTTCACACGAGAAGAAAAGATCAAAGAATGCAAAATTCTTCTTGCGGGTATGATTGCGGAACGAATCATCTTGGGCGCCTGTGGCCACAGCTATCACACCAATGACAAACAAGAAGCTCTTGATCTTGTCAAATCGCTGGTATTTGAAGGACTGCATCCACAAACAATGCCAAAAGAACTTCAGCTTAAGTATTTTGAAAAAGCACTGGAAGAATTGAAACAGTACGAAGCGGAAATTGAAGCCTTACTGATGCAACATAAAGATGCATTACAAGCAATTGCTCACAACCTGGTCGAGTTCAAAACACTTTCAGAGCGTGACGTGAGAGCAATTCTTGAAAAAAATGGCTCGTTACCTCCTGTCTCAGTTGCAGTTCCGGCTTAAAAAGAAACATCATTTGATTGTTAAAAAACCCTCGGTTTTAACGCCGGGGGTTTTTCTTTGTCTGACAACAACATCGCACAAATTATTTTTTCAAATCACTACTCACATTCCACAGCATCAATCATATCAATCCGCTCTTGGTGCCGGCCACCCAAAAATTTGGCCTGTAACCAGGCGTTAACCATAGAGACAACCTGCTCAGGAGTCACGTAATCTGCCGGAATCACCAACACGTTAACGTTGTCATGTTCTTTATTAAGCCGAGCAACTTCTTCATTCCATGCAAGGCCAGCATAAATGCCCGGACAACGATTGGCGGCTATGACCATACCAACACCTGTACCGCATAGCAAAATGCCAGCATCCGCTTCCCCTGACTTCATGGCAAGCACCACCGCACGAGCATACTCTGGATATTCACAGACGGTTGATGATACTGCACACCCCACATCAACCCAGGAATGAGCTCCGGCCACCTGTTTTTTTATCAATTCCTTATACACAAGTCCGTGATGATCTGAACCGATGGCGATTTTCATTTGCACTCCTGTACAACATCAGCAGGTATTAATTTCCCATCACTACCCAACAGCCATTCTTGTGTCACCTCTTTTTGAACTGTTTTAAATACCAGCGATATGGATTGCGTGTTTGGCTGTATCAACGGCAAATCTTCAATATCTTTTGCGTTAAAACGAACAAGGTATGCCATTTTGAATCGATTCAACTTTTTACCAAAAATATGTATGTACTCTGGTGTCAAATCAACCGCCTTGAGTTCAATTGGCGTAAACTGATTTTCTCCAATTTTCAAAAACACAGTCCAGTCAGAGTTCGTTTCTCCCAGAGTTATATCAACAGCGCTCAACACAAAAAATGAAATAAAATGAATGTTCTCTTCCAGTTGCCTGCGTAAAAACACTTTCATGGCATCATCATTCTTGCCATGCCTGAGCGCATACAGTTCTGCGTACGAATTTCTCACGTCATCAGACAACCATAAGGAATCAAAACCTCCTAAAAACGTAAACTCATCATAAACCCGCAAAGAACGAATATGGCTGCGCGCAACTTTAACATCTTTTTTGTTGTCCTTGCCTTGATCAACCCGTTCTTTACCCCAATCAAAAAGTCGGCCACAGCCAGGCAACAGTGTTAAAAAAAGGACGACTGCAAAGGAAGAATATGTGTTTCGCTTCATAAAAAGATCCTTTTGTTCTAAGATTGAAAATCAACATGAGTAGCGTAAAAAAATCGGTCATTTTTTACAAGATGCAGTTGCTGTTATAGCATTTTATCTGCCTTTTTTCACCACTTGTCAGTATCATTAAGGAGAATGACGTGAATTCACTTCCATTTTTTCTTGCCTGGCGCTATCTGCTCGGGTCAAAACGAGAAAAATCAATTTCAGCCATGATCATCGTCTGTTTTCTTGGCATTGTTATCGGCTCATTCGCTCTTGCACTTGTTGCCAGTGTTATGAACGGGTTTGAAAAAGCAACCCATGAACAAATGCAAGGCATCCACTCGCAACTGATTATTCATGCGGACGGCCAACTCATTGATATCAAAAAAATCGGCGCTGTGTTGACCAAAGAATTTCCTGCAATTGCCTCATTCAGCCCCAGCGGTTCTGGGCAAGCGATCATTCAAAATCAAGACAGCCAAGAGATTCATGACGTCGTATTTATCAAAGGCATCGACCCACTCCAAGAACCCCGCATCAGCTCACTTGAAAAAAAAATAGTAACAACCGATGGCACAGCAAAAAAACTCTCTGCATTACTTGCGGGCAACTCTATTCTCATCGGTGAAAAACTTGCAGAGATTATTGACGTCAAGCCGGGGCAGCAGCTCACGCTCTTGGTGACTACAGAAAATAATGTTCACGGCAAAAAAATTGAGCTCGTTAATAAAAAAGCTTATGTGGCCGGCACCTTTAAAATCGGCGTTGATGAATTTGATACCGGCTGCATCTATTGCTCGCTCGATTTTTTAGAAACTCTCTTTCCCGAATCAGGGCCAACACACATCGGTATACAACTCCATAAAAATGCAGATGAAGCAACCGTAACCAAGCAACTGGCACAACGATTAGGCCTCACGGTTGAATCGTGGAAAGATCTGTATCCAGCACTTGTTTCAGCACTCAAGCTGGAAAAATATGCGATGTTTTTCATTCTCGCACTCATCACACTGGTGGCCAGCATGAATATCATTTCACTCATGTTCATGCAAATCACACGTAAACGCGCAGACATCGCCATTTTAAAAACAATGGGCATGACGGACGAAAACATCTCATACACCTTCTTGCTGATCGGCATGTTTATCGCATTCGTCGGATCAATGCTCGGTCTTTTGTTAGCATTTATTGCCGGATGGGTGCTCGAACATTATCCGTTCATTACCCTGCCCGATGTTTATTATGTAACACATCTGCCATCACGCATGACCATACCTATTTTTCTTGCTGTTTTTTTGGTTGTCATGGGACTCAGTTTTTTATCAACATGGCTGAGCACACGGCGCACACGCTCGATTAACATTTCTCAGGTCTTACGTTCTGAGGGATAATTCAAAAAATAAATAAGGAATAACTATGGAATCTCTGATTCACCTTCATTCAGCTCTCCACACAGCAAAGCTCGATGGCGCACGAGTTTTTTTACGTGCAGACCTCAACGTACCTCTAGAAAATGGACGTATCATGTCGGAGCATCGCCTGCTTGCGATATTACCAACCATTGACCTTATCAAACAAAAAGGCGGCCGCATCATCCTTGCAACCCACATCGGCCGGCCAGAAAAATCTGATCACACAAATCTTTCAACACAAATTCTTGTCTCATGGTTTGAAAACCGTGGATTACAAGTCTCCTTTGAACCTGACCTGACAATGGCATATGACAAAAGCAGACAGCCATTTGGTGATATTTTATTACTTGAAAATCTACGGTTCTTTCCTGGCGAACAAGAAAAGAATCAGGAGTTTACACAGGCACTCGCACGCCTTGCCGATTATTATGTGAATGACGCCTTTGCGCTCTTACATCGCGATGACGCATCAATAACCGATCTTCCAGTTCTTTTTGGTCCCAACGAACGCACCATCGGGCTCTTGATCGAACAAGAATTACAGAGCCTCAACAGCTTGATAGAAATCCCACAACATCCATTTGTGTTAATTCTTGGGGGCGCAAAAATAAAAGATAAGCTACCACTCATTAAAGCGTTTCTTCCACTCGTTGATACCATCTTGCTCTGCCCTGCTATTGTCTTTACCTTTTTAAAGGCACAAAAAAAACCGGTTGGAAACTCTTTAGTCGATGACACGCTACTGGCAGCCAGCACACAGATTCTTGAAGCAGCACGCAAACAAAATGTTAAAGTTCTCTTTCCTCTCGACTATCAAATAGCACAAGAAAAATTTGACGGCCCAGTATCATACATAGATTCCACAAACATTCCTGCCGATACCGTTGGTGTTTCCATCGGACCAAAAACAGAAAAACTGTTCGCTCTTGAGATTGAACAAGCTCATTCGATTTTTTTTAACGGCGTGGTAGGCAACGAGCGCAACCCAATAACTCTGCAGGGCATGAATGCCATTTTAGAAGCCATGGCAGAAACAGAAGCTTTTACCGTACTGGGTGGTGGCGACACGGTTGCGGTAGCACAAGAACTTGGTTTTGCGGATGAAATGGATTATTGTTCCACCGGTGGCGGCGCTACGTTGACCTATTTGAGTGGGCAACCACTCCCTGGATTAAAAATATTTATTGTTTAACCATCTTTTTTTAAAAAGGAGTAGATCGATGCCAAGTTTTGGAAACCCTTTTACTATCTTGCAAGCGAACAAAAAAATCACCAAAGAAGAGCTCATTCGTGGGGTACGCTTAATGGTTGCGGCAGAATATGAAGCAGTCCAAATGTACCTACAACTAGCTGATGCCTGTGATGATATTCTTGCAAAAAAAGTTCTGACTGATGTTGCTAATGAAGAGCGTGTACATGCAGGCGAATTCCTCCGCCTTCTCAAGCACTTGGCTCCTGACGAGGAAGGTTTTTACAACAAGGGCGCACAAGAAGTAGAAGACGAAATAAAAAAGCTCGGACTCAAACCTTGAGTCTAATGATACTTTAATATATTGGGCAAAATCCAAGAAGTGATACACCATGATGAAGGTAATCATCCGCAAGTATGTTGGCATGATTATTTTTTTCAAAAATCAAAAAACCACGGTTTCCGTGCTTCACTTCAAGCGCACAAGCCAACGGTTTTTCAATTTCGAGAATTTGACCAAGTTGCTGAATCATTTCAGCTTGGGCACCTTCAACACGTTGCATGCTGGGTAGCCACAGATTACGCACTTTGATATTGAATAACGACCCCTTAATCTTGTCCATGAAATCAACGGGATGATCCCATAGTGCATCTGTCACTGTGGGATTGTCTTCATGTGAATACGCAGCGACTCCCTTAAGACAATTAAAATCTGGGTTATCAACAAAAAACGCCGCCTTTTTAAGATTAAAGCAACGCTCATGACTCAGATCACGTAAAACAAATTCCGCTACATCAGAGCGACCATGCAAGGATAATATTTTGCGTGGCAACTCCCCTAAATTGACAAGAATTTCATTTCTTTTTAACAACGATTCATCGTGCTTCATAACCTATCCTTCCTTATTTATGCCACTCAGGATACCACCACAATACTCTCTTTTTTTTATCTCTGTCCCTTACTTTCACCATAGCGTATGTCATCCCCAACATCAATATCTATACAAAAAATACACCCAATTTGACACAGGCCAGGGCATTTTTATAGATTGAAAAAAAATAAAGAGTGGGAAGCTCTCAACAAAAAAAGGCCGCCATGAAGCACAATATATTGTCCTGCTGTCTTATCGTAGCTTCCTTGATCTGTAAGGAGGCACCAATGTTCGGAGCACGAAGCTTACATCGACCCAAAGAAAAAAACACACCGTACATAGAAACTCACTGGCTAGACCACACAGGCACAAGCTACAAACTTCAAAGCTCTTACCTAGAAGAATACGCACTTTTTAAAACATTTAATGAACCGTATTTCCGTAAACATATCTTGCCAGACCAAATGATCCCATACCGCTACCAGCCAGAAAAATCGGTTTCTGGAAAAAAAATCAAAACTCTCGTCGATAATCTTGTACAAGAAGTTCTTAATAAGCAAAAAATATTCACCGATTTTGACATCCTGTGCAAAAAAGATTTTAACCGCAGGACCAGCTCGGGCCTGATCATTCTCAAATGCAAGCACCACCCTTTTGTTATCAAGCTCTTTATGGAAAACCCAAAATCTTTTGTTCGATATACGTCAAAAGGAATCGTGCCCACCATTTGCTTCTTTATGTCAGGAGGCATCAACCGCCACATGATTGGATTCACTCGCATCAAAAACCTTGAAATCTTACGTGAAAAAATCTCACAATCACCACTATGGTCGGACAAAGTAACCTTTCCACGCAAATGGTTCATTCTCCCATCACAATCACGCTGGATTGAAATTGAAGGACATAACATCGGCTCGCAACCCACGCAAGTAATGACAGTACCAGGAATCTATTGTATTATTGCTGACTGGATTGATGCAGAAAGAACGGCATCCATGCTCAACAAAGAGGACAAAAAAAAATGTATGTCTTTGTGCAATTATTTAGGTCTGGCCATCGACCCACATATCAACAACTTTTTGTATGAACGGGGAACACATAAAATTGCCCTCATCGACACCGAGCATTTTTTGTCATTGGTCGGCATCAAAAAAGCAATCAAATTTAAAAGCTATTCTGGATGGATCTGGCATTTGGCAAACTGCTGGATCGAACGATTTTTCTTTAGGGACAAAAAAACACGACTGGAAATGCAGTTATCTAGTGCGCAAACCGAGTTATGTTATGAAACAGGAGGAATTTCTTCCCCTCCTCCTCAGGCAGCACCAACTAAAACCGGGGGACTTTCTTCCCCCGGTTTCCAAGTCACATCAAACAAAAATCAATTAAGCAGCGATAGAACCAAACCATCCTGAAATCGTTTTACCAATAGAGGAACAAACAGATCCAAGTGCAGCAAAAATACCCTGATTTGCTTGGCCTGTAATCTCTAAAAATTCTTGATGTGCACCATAACGACGAAGAAACAAACGTGCCCTTGCAGTTGCCATATCTTGGGCTGCAACCGTATCTAAACTTTCTGGTGAACCATATGGCATTAAAACACTATGCCAATCTGCATGTGCCGATTCCAAATCACTCATTGCTTTACCAAAAAGATATTTGTAGGTCACTATTTTCTTTTTTTCATCACATTTTGTAAGCCGGGCAGACAAATCTTCATAGTAACGAGTAAATGCAGCATGATTATGCGATGCAACAATGCGATTTAAAAACCCACCAAACGAATCATCCGCAAATGCCTGAAGCTGCTTTAAGTCTGCACTCATTCCCTTGAGCTCTACAAAATCTGCATACACTCCGCAATGAGTTAAAAAGCGTTCGAGATTTTCTAATTCTGATTGATTATTGTCTTTTTTCAAACGTAACTGCTGGATACAATTAACAATAAAACTATGCGTCTTGGCATCATGATCATGTAAATACATCATCGCTTTTTTAAAGAGCGCAACCCGTGTCGCCTCCTGCTTTTCCTTTTTTACGTTTTCAAACATTTTTGAAAACTCTTCATAATATTTCACAAACTGTTGCTGTTCTGCTTGTGGCACAAAACGCAGAACAAAATCTTTCATAGAAGAACCGACAATCATACCTTCATCCATAATAACAGCCCGTGCAAACGACACACTTAGCAAAAGACCGAGCATCACACTTTTTTTCATCCCCTCATCCTTCTTTATCATGCGACAACAACTATTGGTGAATTTCTCGTTCTATTTTACTCAACTGATCCGCAAAATTCGGATTATCTTTTCTATGCTGCTCAACTTTACCCAGTGCATGCATTACTGTTGAATGATCTCGCCCTCCCAAAAAATCTCCTATTTCCCGTAAGGACTTATCCGTCATTTTTTTCATCAAAAACATAGCGATTTGACGAGCAAATGACAAATTTTTGTTGCGCCGTTTTGAACATAAGTCCTGAAACGTATAAGGATAGTGCTTCGAAACACATTTAATAACCTGATTAAAATTAGCTCCCGCCGCTTCATGTTCCTGCTGCGGACGAAACAATACTTTCTTTGCAAGCTCCAAAGTAACCGTCTGTTTTGTTAACGATGCAAAAGCAAGCACACGAATAAGAGCACCTTCTAACTCACGAATATTTGATTCCACATGCGTAGCAATAAAATGTGCAACCTCATCATCCAACTGCTCTGAATGCAAATCAGCCTTACGCTTTAAAATAGCAACCTTCGTCTCTAGGCTCGGCGTATGAATATCGGTGACCAAACCCCATGCAAGTCGCGAACGCAGACGTTCTGCAATTCCAGCAATATTTTGTGGATATGTGTCGCTTGAAAAAACAATTTGCTTATGCGAATCATATAAAGAATTAAAAATATGAAAAAACGCTTCCTGCGTTTGCTCTTTATTTGAAATAAACTGAATATCATCAATCAGCAAAACATCAACGCTCTGATATTTTGCTTGAAACTTATACATCCGGTCAAAACGAATAGCATTAATAAATTCATTCACAAATCTGTCCGCTGTTTGATATAACACCGACGCCTTGCCGTGACGCAACCTTATTCCATTGCCAATCGCGTGCAACAAATGTGTTTTACCGAGTCCAGAATCACCATAAATAAATAATGGATTATACAATGAGCCTGGTTTTTCAGTTACCGCTTGGGCAGCTGCACTCGCCAAAGAATTGCTTGGCCCAACAACAAAAGTATCAAACTGATAACTGACGTTAAACGAGCTACGATTTTTTGATTGTAGCTGCTGCATCAACGCGCGTTTAGGCTTATCAATCACTGCGGGCACCAGGTCATCAACAACATGTACAGATGACGATACCGATGAAGACATCGATTCTTTAGAAGAAGCATCAAGAAAAATAATTCGTGGAGATTCAACACTCAACAGCCTGCCAAGATGAAGCTGAATAAGATTGAGATAGTTTGCCGCTATCCAATCTTTTACAAACGTATTAGGCGCCTGCAAATACACCGTTTGGCGAGAAGGCTCCCATTGATACAGCGTGACAGCTTTAAACCAAGTTTCAACAACCCGGCTTCCCGCCTCTTCCCGTACAATCTCTAAAAATTGATTCCAAATTCTCTGTATCACCAAGCCCTCACCGTTTCAAATCAACCACTATACTGCTGAATGAGCAGGTCCCCCTGATTGCTGATAGATCATGTGCCATTCATACTGTATCAAAAGGAATAATGTTCGAAAAGAATAGGTTTATAAGCTTTTTGTAGGACATGCTTCTAGAGATCTCATTGAATGTAAAAAACTTCAAAAGACTCTACGCGTAGAGCGACCCACCAGATCTATTTCAGAAATCAAATAAGGAGCAACTTAAAAAAAAGTTTTAATGCATATTAAAATACTCAAGCACTCCATCACAAATTCCACGGGCAATTTTTTGTTGATAGTTTGTTTGAATAAGACGTAAAGATTCATTCTCGTTGCTCAAATATCCAATCTCAACAAGCACTGCAGGCATCTCAACACCAAGCAACAAACGAGTGATGGCGTGTCGCACGCCTCTGTCTGGAGCCTGCGTTGATAATACAATATGTTTTTGAAGAGCACATGCCAACAAATCACTTTGGTGATATCTGCATGTGTCATTATTGATGATATACGCTTGGCTTTCTTTATCCAATACTGTTGCACAACCAAAAAATCCGGATGGATGAATGCAATACGTTTCAACACCTTGAGCATCAGATGGCCCACTATTTGCATGAACGGAAACAAGAAGATTTGCACCCGCAATTTTATTGATATTGTGCACTCGCTGTTCAACTGAAATTGTTGTATCTGTTGTACGAGTTAACAAAACTCGAAAATTTTTTTCTCGCAATAAACGAGCAACCATCAAGCCAACATCCAGCGTTACCGCCTTTTCTTTTATACCGTTAACCACAGCTCCCGCATCGTTGCCACCGTGTCCGAAATCAACAATGATCGTTTTTTTTTTGCAGAGGCAACACGAGGAGCTTCAGCCTTTTTTATTGAATCCAAAAGCTCACGGTTAACAAATCTGTACTCAACTCCATGGTCATGTTTGATGGTCTCAATTCGTCGTTGATCATAACCAACTTTTTTCGGATCATACGCTACTGAAAATTGTAATCCAGTCACCGGTTTTTCTAACTGCTCAAGACGAAAAGTAAAATGCTTACTTTTTGCGGCATTCAACTCATCTACCATCTTTTTGCATTCTTTTGATCCCACTGCGGCATACGGAAAAAACAGCGTCAATGTTTCTTTAGAACCCTTATTGTTATGATCTGGCAGCACGTTGAAAACCGGTTTTTCATTAAATAATAAAACAAAGCGACCAAGATCAATGCTCGAGCCATCACGCTCTGGCATCTCAGCCTTACCAACGTAATAAAACGCCTTGTTTAACTGATTCACCACAGGCTTGGCATACAGCTGCACACTGCACACTGAAATTGCTATGCAAACAGCGATCTTAAATATTATTTTCATAAACATTCCCATCCCTTTCGTTTTCATCCACGTACTTTTGAGCCACTTGGTTCCGCAAAATAGGCGAGTCTATGGGAACGCTCCCAAGCTGCCAAAAAAGTTTTAAGACTATATCGCTTGAGCGTTGCTTGATCTGTTGGCAAGGCTGGATCGTGGCACACTAATTGATGACGTTTAGCATCATAACCAACAACCACCAAAAGATGTCCCGATTCATAAATCTTAGGAGCCCCATCCAAATAACCTCGCACACTCACCGCAATAGGAATTCCTCGGCACAATTGATTATACAGATTTTTAAACGAACGCATTCGTGTCGTAAAAAAAAGAACAGAACCTGCACAGCGCTCATAAGCATGCGCCATATTGAATGGCCATGACCCATATCCATTCAATCCTGCATCAAACACACGCTCTGCAAATCCACGTGGATCTATATCTTTTCCCGTAAAAAAACCGGCAAGCATACTACACGATGTTGGAGAGCACATACCGCCTGAACGTGGATGATCAATGAGCCTTTGTGATTTACGTGGAACATTTTTGACGTACACAGAAGGCAACGATAACAACGCAGCAGAAATAGACTCCGCTTTAAAATTATTAAAATTAGCAGTACATACGGCCAACGCTTTGACGTTTTCAAAACTGGCACCATTATTTTTAACAATCTTGATGATAAAAGCATCGGCTAAATGATCACGCTGCACTTCTAAGCGAACATGCAGGTACTGTGATGTTGAATGTTTTGGATCTTCATATGAACGCTGCACATCATGTCCCCAATCAATCATTTTATGCCAGGGGCCCCACTGCTTAGTTGCCGCATCACGGGTTCTTGAAAAAAAGGTAAAAAAGCCGGCTTCTGGCCGAAATGCATTCCACGAAAAAAGAAGTTGTGAAAAGGGTGAAATATCGGCCTTCTCAAAAAACAAAGTTGGCTTTTCTGCATTTGCCTGCATTTGCGCAGCGGTAAACGCTTTTTTGTAATTCCACACCCAACCCTCTTGCGCTACTGACGCCGCAAGATTGCTTGATAAAAACAGGGCAAATACGCCCATGAGTCTCATTAATCTCTGCATACTTCCCCCTTCCCCGGCAGTCATCATGTGCCTCACTACCCGCCTGCTTATTCTTTACTATTATGATACATCGTCGCAACAAATTGGCGCAATAGTTTTCAGCGTGAATTAAGTATATCCTGTAACTACCCACAAAAGAGTAGCGTAAAAAGAGCGCTACCTTAAACAAAAAAGATAGTTCGTTTCAGATGATTGCTGCATTCCCTAAAAAAGCATTACAATAACAAAAGGAATGCTTAAAAAAACCGAGGAACCATGCACAAAAAGACAGTGCTTCTTATTTTATTATCTAACGTTTCTGGCGCAGTCGCACTAGAAACATTTAAAGCTGTCACCATTGTGCCGGTTGCCAACTTAGCATTCCAACGACTTGCACCGCTCTTTCCTAACCAAAAACTTACCTCATGCTATCATAAAATGGCACTTGAAGGCACAAAAGCATCCGCACGCTCATGTCCTCGAGCACATCAACTTCTTTTTAATGAGCAGGTGGAAATTATTGACCGCAATGGTGATGAGGTTTTAGTCAGAATTCCGCAGTGCTATTTTTCAACAGCAGACGCAAAAAACATAAAAAATAATGAATACTGGGCGCACAAACGTGATTTCCTTCCCCTCAAAAAGTTAGAAGAACAAGGTCTTGATACAAAACTCATTCCCCCAGCAATTTCCTTTGAAGCAAAAACACCTGATTTAGTTAACAATTTGGTCGCCACGCTGATTCTTCCTTTTGAAGATGCAGAATCAGGCCGCACATTTTCGGCAGGAACGCGATTTATACTTGCACGGCCTGCCAACAAAAAAGAGGACACGGTGAAAGTCTGGGTGTTTTCCCCCGATTCATTTACCTTTACCACGCTTGCAATCAATAAAAATCTGTGCGTCACTCATTATCCACAGGATAGCGAAATTATACGACAAGCCTTTGTGCAGATGCTCAGACTCTGGGCACAAGCTCTCGAGAATTATTTCATTCCTTATGTCTGGGGCGGCTGCAGTTTTACCACGCTGTACACGGACAACATGATTTCTGGCCCTACACAAATAACTCAAAAAGGAATCACCTCATTTTCTCTGACCAACAAAAAGGTTCTTGCAACAGGATTTGATTGTTCTGGTGTTATTTTACGTGCGGCACAAATATTGCATATTCCCTACTTCTTTAAAAACAGCCTCACCGCACTCAATAATCTCAAACATATTTCCAGCTACAAAGATCTTGCACTGGGAGACTTGATCTACATTGGGGGACATGTGATGGTAGTTGCTAACCTAAAAAACAACACATTGATTGAAGCCCGAAGCCACTATCATTATTTTGGAAGACTCCAAGAGATAAAATTATCGCAAGAATTCAAAGGAATTGAAACGTATCAACAGCTCATCGCCGCCTACACTTCGGGCAAAACCTTAGAACGACTTGATGCCAACGGCAAGGTGATTGCCCAAATTCAAGATGCTCAGCTCCTTAAACTACCGATTTAGAGGCATTGCTCTCAGACCCTTTGCCATAACGCACGGAACGGTCTCTGTAAAACCAGGCCTCCAATTGCTTGGAAAGCGGAAGGCCCCTACCTATTTTTTCCTGCCATCCAGGATAATCTTCCTTATCTTGCTGATCTCGAATCTTCTGTTCCGCCTCTCCTTCGTCTTCTTGATTAACACCTATTATAGGAAGCTTTTCATTTGTGGACTGATATTGGTGTAATTGCTTAAGCCCAGGATTGCCGTGTATCCATATCGCTCCTTTATTATCCAACAAGGTTTTATTCATCCCATATACTGGCCCAATAATAAACAACACAGCCCCTGCCACCATCAATTTTTTTTTCATATCCCATCCTCATTAGAATGTAAAAAAAACACCAATAAACTCACGCGGAGTGTATTGGTGTTTCGATGTACAGTGTATTAAACGTCTTTAAGATAACACGTTCGACCTCACCAACAATCTCCGCATCACTGCGTATAATTCTATGATGAATCCGCTCATAATGTATGTTACCGTAACAAAAAAGAAAAACGGAAATCCACGAATAAATGAAAATATAATAATTCCTGCCATAACCACCAACCCTGCAAGAGCAAATTTTGAGGTTGGATTTACTTTTTTAAATGATGGATAACGAAAAGGCGAGATCATCAAAAGAGCTAATACTACAACCGTCATCAATAACCATGATGGCTGGAGTAAAAATCGAAAGGAACTTTCAGCTATCCACACTTGATTGATTACCAACTGCACAATGAACAATGCAGCAATAGGAGTTGGCACTCCCGTAAAAAAAGGAAGAACACCTTTAGCCGACAGTTGATTAAAACGAGCAAGCCGTAAAAGCCCTGCACATAAATAAAAGCCAGGAACGGCAATTCCCAAAAAACCAACCTTGTCCTGCAATAATGAAAAAACAAGCATTGCAGGAGCAAAACAAAATGAAATCGCATCGCTCAATGAATCAAGTTCCATGCCGAGATAGCTTGATGTTCGCAATGCACGAGCAAGCCTGCCATCCAATACATCCATCAATGCTGCAAACAAAACACAGTATGCTGCGCGCATGTAGTTGCCATTAAAAACATTGGTCACCGCAAGAAAACCAAAAAAGGCGTTAGCAAAAGTAAAAAAGAACGGCACAATAAAAAGCTTACGTTTACCCGACTCTTTGAGCACCTTGAGTGAAATCATTCTCACATCCACCTCCCTAGCACTGATTGGCCACCATAGACGTGCTCGCCCATTCCTACCTTAATTTCAACATCAGCAGGCAAAAAAATGTCAACGCGCGAGCCGAAACGGACCATTCCGTACTTGTATCCTCGTTCAACCTGTTCCCCTTCCCTAACCCAGCAACAAATTCTACGAACCATTAAACCCGCGATCTGCCGCACTAAAATAGTTTTACCATTCGCAGCTTTTAAAAGTAAATCATTTCGCTCATTCAGATCGGAGCTCTTAGGCAGATAAGCAATTTTGAATGCACCAGAACGATGAGTAACTTTTTCAACATTTCCTGCAAGCGGTGTCCATTGTACGTGCACATCTAAAGGAGAGAGAAAAATAGAAATTCGTTGAGCATAACCCTCAAGCCCAGCCTCTTTATCAATTTTAATATCAACGACCTTACCATCCGCGGGACAAATCAGCACTGCAGGGTCGTTCAAGGCTTCCGGACAAACTCGCTCTGGATTTCTGAAAAAATAGATGAGAAAAAGAAAAACAAAACACATGACATAAAAAAGCGGTCGGTACACAAAAAATGAACCGACGGCCAACAAAAAAACCACAAGAGCTATGGTGCTTCCTTGCGTCCATAACAAGTTATCTTTAAATAATGAAATCATCACACTCCCTCATCGTATATAAATCCTGAACACCAAAAACTAATCTCAGATTACCGAGTTTCATAACAAACCAAAAGAATTTGTGGGAAATAAGAGAAAAAAGTGGTGCGCCCGACAGGATTTGAACCTGTGGCCTACAAATTAGGAATCTGTCGCTCTATCCAACTGAGCTACGGGCGCCTGAGAATTTTTAATCTAAAAAATTTAATTGTAGGTACCTCTCAAGAACTGGCCGCGCCGGCCGAAGCTCCTTCAAGAGCGAAGGCTGGTGCGCCCGGCAGGACTCGAACCTGCAACCAACGGATTCGAAATCCGCTACTCTATCCAGTTGAGCTACGGGCGCATCTACTCTTATTATTTACCAGAAACACACTGTTCTGGCGAGTGAAACCTGATATCTTTCATCAAAACGTCACCCTTCAACCCTGTTTTCGCCGAAAATATGCCAAAAACTCAGTATTGCCCGTCGCGCCCTGAATAGGAGACTCTGTTGTCCCCACGAGCTCAAATCCATGTGCCATGATGCCCTGCGTCACATGCTCAATCACCGCTTGATGAATAACAGGATCCTTCACAATGCCGCCACGGCCCACATTGTGTCGTTCTGCTTCAAACTGTGGCTTAATCAGTGTGATGAGCTGTCCATTTGGTTTTAACACAGCACAAACAGCATCCATAACTTTTAAAATCGAGATAAATGAAAGATCGAGCGTTACTAGATCAACCAGTTCACCAACCGTTTTGAGTTCACGCAGATTAGTGCGCTCCATCACAACAACTCGCTCATCGCCCCTGATTTTTTCATGAACCTGTCCATACCCCACATCAACGCCGTACACTTTTTTAGCCCCGCGCTGTAACAGACAGTCGGTAAATCCACCAGTGGAAAGTCCGGCATCCAACACCACCAAGCCGGTGACATCTACAGCAAAATGATCAAGAGCCTTTTCGATTTTAAATCCTGCACGCCCCACAAATTTAGGTTCATGGGCATCCAAAACAATAACCGCATCAACGTTAACCTGCACGCCAGCTTTATTAAAAACTCGCCCGTCAATGGAAACCTTGTTTTGCATGATCCAACTTTGAATCTGCTGCCGACTATACTGAGGAAACTGTTCATGCACTAACACATCAAGTCGTTTTTTGTTTGCCATTGCCAACCAATTTTAAAAGTTCACTCACAACCGGAGAAAGTGGATACACAAAATCTGTAGCCAAACGAACCTCATCCACCAGCAACTCGGTCAAAGGAAATACCCCCAACACTTGTCCCTTGGTTTTTATACTCAGAAATTCAGAACGAGCTGATGAAAGAAGGACCTCACGAAAACCATCTATGGTGGTGACGGGGATTCCATTTGCTGTTTCTATGATATCACCAGGAATAAAACATCTCAATTGCTGTGCTTGTGAACCAGGCAAGATATGCGTGATTAATAACACCGGTTCGTAAGTGTTTTCAACTTTACTATAATTCATCAAATCGGGAGCCATATCGGCAAGGTACGCCAAATGATTATGCGCAAGCTCCATAATCACCATGCCACAAATCACTTCGCGATCAATTTTTTCATAATCTGGATATTTAGTTCGAATAGCATAGGGTGGCAACAGCTCCATCGTAAAGGTGACATCTTTTTTAATCCCCGCACGATACAATACAATATTCACTGTTTGCCCAACCATAAGACGGGAAATCAGATCAAACAGTGCAATTTTTTCTGGGCTCCACGACACACTGACTTCGCCATGAGAATCAAGCACGCTCCCATTTAACTCATAAATCATGTCACCTGGTAAGACGCCTGCTTGCGCAAACAATGAATCTTTTAATACTTTGTGCACATATAATCCAGCAGGCAAAGGGTTGCCCAGGAATCGCGCGTAATCATCTGTCGCGTTATGGAACTGTGCCCCAAGAACAGGTTTACGAACCAACCTTGTTTCAAGTAATTGATCAAAAATCGTCTTGAGCTCATTAATAGGTATTGCGTACCCAACATTATAAGCTTCCGCATCAACAGCAACCGTAATTCCTACCACGGCCCCCTGTGTTGAAATGAGCGGTCCGCCAGAACTGCCGGGATTAATGGGCGCCGTTATTTGAAGATATGAAATCGTATCAATTGCCTCACGACCACTGATAACACCGGTGGTGCTTTTCATACTGTGCTGACCCAACGGATAACCGAGTACCAAAACTTTATCAGTGCGCTGTACGCTGTCAGAATCACCAAGCATCAAAAAGGGAACTTTACCGAGCGCCGCTCGCACACGCTCCAAATCTTGTGGTGTAATACGCAATAAAGCAAGATCTCTATCGGGACAAAAGCTGACCACTTCCACACGTACCGTTTCTCGGCCAAGCGCTGGAATATTAATCCACACCGTTTTTGCTTCGTTGATGACGTGCGCATTCGTGATCAGGTATCCTTGATCATTAATAAAAAAACCGGTTCCACGACTTTCATACTGCGATTCAACTTTATACGGTTCCAGCCAGTTAAATTTACCCACCTGGGCAAAAATTTGTACGACCGTATTTTGGGCAGCATTTTCAACATGCAGCCAGTTTTCATCTCCTTGAACCACTAAAATCGGTTGTTTTTGCTTCTTCATCATTCCCCCTGCCATCATGAACTAAACTCTGAACCTTTTCTGATGTTCACCCTAGCAAAAAGAGAGGACGCTCGATAAGCAAAAAAAAAGGCCAGCGAGAAATGCTGGCCTTTTAAAACGATTTATGAAAATTTATTATGCGTGAGCGTGATCACCTACCACACCCGTCATTTTCTTGGCCGCCGGTTTGGCACTCACCACCTCAAGTGCATCTTTTTTTATCGTCTGCGCACACTGAGCAAGCAACTCTCGTGCTGTTTTTGAAAGTGGATACTTGTAAAGTTGAGATAACACCGGCTCCTCTTCCAGTACTTTTCTATACGGAAGCACAACAAAAATATTGTCAGATGCCTGTGTAAACCGATCAGTTGCTCGAATGGTAAAACTCTTGCCATCACTTGCCTTAAATGCAGCACGCAACTCATCAAGTGTATGAACAGCTACTCCGTTCACATCATTAATGGTGGCACCAGCAATAAGAGTGCGGGATCTATACAGTTGCGATGTTGGAAACACGTGTGTCACAACGAGCACAGGATCAACCTGATTTTTCATGTCGGTATAAAACATTAATCCCGGAGCTTGTTGTACCAATGCACGCACATGGTTACCGCTCAATTGCATCACCACCATACCTGCAAATACTTCATAATCAACCTGTTCAAGCCATGGAAATACGGGACGAATAGCTGGCAGTTCTGCTTGCGTAAACTTAATGGTCATATCCTTACGCTTACCTTTGCGGTACACCACAAGACGTATGTCATCACCAATCGATAACCTACTCACATAATCAACAAACGAAACTCTATCTTCCGACCATGGCACACTCATCTCGCCATACACATCAATCCGTTGACCATTAATTTCATAAATCATGTCACTTGTTTCTACACCAGCTTTATAGAGCGTGCTGTTTTTCACAACATCTGCAACATACAGGCCACCGGGCACTGGATTGCCCAAATATTCAGTCAGCGCTTCAGTGCCATTGCTAAACAACACACCTAAAAACGGCTTTCTCACCAACTTTGTTTCCCGCAAATCATCGAGCGCAAAACGCAAGTCATTAATCGGAATCATGTAACCAATATTATCAACCTGACTGCCCGTAATTTTACTCGAATTGATACCGATGACTAACCCATCAATACTCATCAAGGGCCCACCTGAATTGCCTGGATTGATTGCAGCGCTGATCTGTATCATACCCCCTTCACGACCACTAATCACACCCGTGGTGCTTTTGATCGCCTGTTGCCCCATTGGATAACCGAGCGCCATGACTTCATCAGCTCGACGAACAAAATCAGAGTCACCCATTTTGAGATACTTAATGTCCCCCAACTCTTCAATAATAATTTGTCTACCTTCATCAGTTAAACGCAATAACGCAAGATCTCTCTCTGGACTTTCACCAACAACCACAGCATCAATAATGCGCTTGCCGAGCGACGGAATCTGTATCCAAATCTGTTTAGCATGCCGTACCACGTGCTCATTGGTGACTATTTCACCATCTTCATTAATAAAAAAACCTGTTCCATAGGTCGTAAACTGATTAGGGGTCGCATAAGGTTGCAAAATATCAAGCTCTGCCCCTTGCACAATAATCTGAACGACAGCATCTTTTACCGCATCTTGCACCGGCCGCCACACCTGGCTTTTACCTATAATGCGCTCTACCGTAGTAGGAACAGCTATGTTGTGCTCAACCGGACTGCTCCCAGTGCTTTGAACGACGGCAAGCAATTCGCGCAGCTGCCGATTATGATCAAACAATGTATATCCAATATAGGCCAATACCACAGCAAATGCCCCACAAACACCCCAAACAAACGTCCTTTTCATACTCATATTCTTCTCCCTGCATGATATACCATTCTTACTCCCAAAAAGCGCTCCAGACATCGTCTTCTCTCACTTCATCTGGCGCGCCTAGTCTAGCAGAGTCGGCATCAAAGGCCAGAAACACGAAGCAGTAGGTCTAAAAAAAAATCCAATCAGGCAATAACTGCCTGAAAAGCTCAAAGTGAAGCCTCTACCACTTGCCTGCATAATGATTCACTGTTACTCTAAGACTAAAAATATGGTTATCATTAATCACTCATCCACCCGAAAGTACCCCATAATGCAAGCCAGCCTCATTTACCAAGGCCCTCTGCTCATTAAAAGCATTACGTGTAATTTACTTATAGTTGACAGCCTTCGTTCTTCCAGGCACCATGTTAAAAAAACCAACAAAGTCAACACGCTCGAAAAGCCAGAATCGTTTATTTAATATTAAACTGAGCACTGCGCAATTTATTGATGAAGAAACATATTTATAAAACCAATGAATACTAAAGAGCAAGAACTTTTCATGAACATAAAAATAATTACTCTTGTTACCCTCTGCCTTATCTCAGCTAGAACAGCCTGCGCAATGGAGCAACAAACTCCTCCACGAAACAATAACCGCATAATACCAGAGAGACCAATCAGAAACCGAGAAGATCGAATTACAAATCTAACCGAAGCTCAAATGGAAGAACTCCGCGAGTTCTTATTTGAGGCACCAGAAAGACAGATAGTACCAAACCCAAATACGCCTGAAAAAAAGAAATTTTTATAGTCTTTCTTTTTCATTTCTAATAAATATAAACCCCCTGCATGAGTTCATACTCTCCAGGGGGTTTTGTTAGTGCAGCCCAGTATCAAGCACGGCTCGTTTGCAAAAAAAGAAGAACCCCGTACTCTAAAAGGATCATTTTTATTTTGTTAGTTAAGGGAGTTATTGCACATGAGTTCAGAACAAACGGCCGTGACCTTAGAAAAACTTGTTGCCCTGTGTAAGCGACGAGGATTTGTATATCAATCTGCAGAAATTTACGGCGGCCTCAATGGCGTCTATGATTTTGGTCCCCTGGGCGCCTTATTTAAACAAAATATCCGTGCCGCATGGACTGCTTCCATTAAAGAATTTGGTTCTGTTGTCATGCTCGAAGGCGCACTCTTAGGCCCTCAATCAGTCTGGGAAGCATCAGGCCACGTTCAAAACTTCCATGACCCCATGGTCGACTGCCTCAATTGTAAAAAACGCTACCGCACAGACGATATCGACCTCAATAAAAGCTGCCCCCATTGTGGCAACAAAAATTGGACCGATGTTAAACAGTTCAACATGATGTTTCAAACACAGTTAGGTGCATCATCAGACAGCACCTCAACCGCCTACCTGCGTCCAGAAACCGCACAAGCAATTTTTATTAATTTTAAAAACGTACTTTCCACCAGCCGTGTGAGCATTCCCTTTGGTATCGCACAGGTTGGCAAAGCATTCCGTAATGAAATTACACCGAAACAGTTTCTCTTTAGAATGCGTGAATTTGAACAAATGGAAATTGAGTGGTTCTGCAAAGATGAAACAACTCAAAAATATTTTGATGCCTGGAAACAAGCACGCATCAACTTCTTTTATGGCCTTGGTATCAATAAAAACAAACTACGCCTCCGTCCCCATGCATCGGATGAACTCGCACACTACTCAACCGCCTGCGTTGACGTAGAGTACGAATTTCCATTCGGCTGGAAAGAGCTTGAAGGCATCGCACATCGCGGCAACTTTGATCTCACGCAACACTCACAACATTCGGGTAAAGATCTGAACGTCTTTGATGACGAAACAAAACAGGCCTATACGCCACACGTCGTTGAATGTTCAGTCGGCGTCGACCGTCTCTTTTTGACGCTGCTCTTTGATGCGTACACAGAAGATGTGGTCGAAGGAGAAACACGAGTTGTCTTAAAACTTGCGCCATCGCTTGCACCGGTCAAAGCAGCATTCTTCCCGCTCACCAAAAAACAAAATGATCCTATGGAAGCAATCTTTAATCGCCTGCGTAAAAACACGGGACTCGAACTTCAATTTGATCTTTCTGGTTCCATTGGTAAACGGTACCGCCGTCAAGATGAAATCGGCACACCACTGTGTTTTACCTACGATTTTGACAGCGAACAAGATAACTGCGTAACCGTTCGCGACCGTGATACAACAGAACAAAAACGCATTTCTATCGACAGGATTGAAATGTATCTCCTTGAACAGTTGAAAAAATCTAATGCTCAATAAATAAGTGATTAGGAAGGGGGGATTTTTTCCCCCCTTCCTGTTATAGAAAAAATTTTTACCAGATACATGTGTCGTTAAAAAAAAATAATTAAACGCAAAAAAACTCCCACGTGATTAATCACATGGGAGTTTTTTTACAGAATTTTTGTGTTCTTAGATCGATTCGATACGAACAACCGTAATTGGTTGACGATGACCTTTTTTAACACGAATCTTTTTACGACGGCCAAACTTAAAAACGATGAGTTTTGGACCTTGCGTATGTTTAACAATAGAAGCTTTAACAGCTTTCTTTAAAAACGGAGTTCCAATTTCAATACCTTCTTCAGTGCTACGAAGAAGAACGTCCGCAAATTCAACTGCATCGCCTGGCTCACCCTTCAGCAATTCAATTGCAATGGTAAGGCCTTCAACGGCTTGATATTGCTTGCCGCCGGTTTGGATAATCGCGTATTTGTCTGCAGATGTAACTTTTTGTGCCATGTACTATGTCCTACTAAAATAGAATCAAAAACATTATTTATAACCCTCATTGTATCACAGCAAAACACCGTGGTCCAGGCCCAATCTAGCCTTCTTTCAGCTTCCATAATAAATCAAAAGCCTTTTTTGGCGAAAGCTCGTTATAATCGATATTTTCAAGAAGCTCAGCCTTCGCTAAAGCTTCGGCAGAAACGGTTGCCGCCCTCCTCATTACCTCCAACTCATGCCTCAAACGGTCAATTTCTGCCTTCGCTAAAGCTATGGCCGACGTGTCGGCCACCATTACAGCCTCCTGATCACCTACAATCTGGGTTGCCGGCTGTACTTTAAGCTCTCCTTTACCCTGTAATAACCCCTGCAAAATCCCATCAGCCCGTTCGATCACCGATGCCGGCAGCTGAGCAAGTTTTGCCACTTCAAGCCCAAATGAGCCGTCCGCAACCCCGCATCTGATGGTATGCAAAAAAAGAATACCGCTCTGAGTTTTTGTGCTCGCCGCATAAAAGCTCGCAATCCCCTGATACCGGTCCTTGAGCGCCGTCAATTCATGGTAATGGGTAGCAAACAGGCACCGCGCCTGCACCACCGTAAACAGGTACTCAACCACCGCCTGAGCAATGGCCAACCCATCAAAGGTACTGGTACCTCGCCCCACTTCATCAAGAATAACCAAAGAGTTTCGAGTCGCGCTGGAACAAATAAGAGCGGTCTCTTCCATTTCCACCAAAAAGGTACTTTTGCCCCCGGCCAAGTTGTCACCAGAACCGATCCGGGTAAAAATCCGGTCAAGCAACGGAAGGCTTGCTGATTTTACAGGAACAAAGGAACCACACTGGGCCATAATACTCACCAGAGCAACCTGCCGCAAATATGTTGATTTACCCCCCATGTTGGGGCCAGTAATAATCCATAACGACTGTTCATCAGTCAGCGCCGTATCATTAGGAATAAATTGAGTTGTCAGCGACTGCTCCACAACCGGATGCCGCCCTTGTTCAATTAAAATATTCCGCTGATCATTAAACGTCGGCCGCACGTATCCGTTATCGTACGCAACACTGGCAAAACTATGCAAGGCATCAAGATGGGCGAGCGCATGCGCACAACGCCGTAAGGCCGCGATGTGGTTTGCCACCGCCTGCTGTACTCGTTCAAATGCCTGCTTTTCTGCCGCTTCAACATCTTGGCGTGCGCTAGCAATCTCATCTTGCAACGTGCGCAGTTCGTGCGTGGTGTACCGCTCACGGCCAACGAGCGTTTGCTGCCGCATAAACCGCTCGGGCACCAAATGCGCGTTGGGCTTGGTCACCTCGATGTAATACCCCTGTACATTGTTGTATCTAATTTTTAATGAATTGATGCCGGTCGCTTCCTGCTCCCGCCGCTCAAGTTCCACAATTTTTTTATTACTGCCGCCAATCAGTTCACGAAGGTGATCTAGCCGTTCGTCAAAGCCCTGCTTGATAATCCATTCAACCGCCAAGTCGTCGTTGAGCGAGACAGAAAGGAGATGATGTAACTCTTCAAAGTGATTGAGATGCGACGTAATCAGCTGCAGAAGTTCAACGTTCTCTATCTGAGCAAGTACCTGACGCAGGGCAGGCAGCACAGCCAACGCACGCTTGAGCCCCAAATAATCATTCAGCAACCCTCTGCGTAAGGCAATACGGCCAACAATGCGTTCAACGTCACCAACATCGGCAAGCAGCTCATGCACTTGTTGCTGCACGGTCACTTGACGCACCAACGTTTGTACCACATCAAGCCGTTGTTCAACCGCCACCTGCTTGACCAGCGGCCGCATAATCCATTTTCTAATCATACGCGAACCCATAGAGGTTACGGCGTGATCCATCACAGAAACAAGTGTGTTTTTTCTGCTTCCATCTTGACCGTTTTTAATCAGCTCAAGATTTTTCTGCGTTGCCGCATCAAGCATCAAAAAATCATCCGGTTCATAAAAATGAAGCGCGTGAAACTGTTCGAGCGCCGCCGCCTGATTCTTGCGCACGTAAAAATAAAAGTTATGTACAGCACAACGCAACGCCTCATTACTTTCTACCTGCTTGAGCATCGGCTGCGTAAACTGTGCCTGTAACCAATCGGATACCGTACCCGCCTGTGCACTGTCATGAGGGTCGGTTTGTTCAATCGATGTAAAATAACCAAGCTGTTTGAAAAGCTTTTGAAACGGAACGCCCCCTTTATTATTGGGCAACAAAATCTCATCAGGAAAAAATCGTACAAGCTCAGACTCTAGTTGCTTGCCCGAATCTTTGGGCAGCACGGTGGCAAACAATTGAGCAGTCAACAACTCGCCAAACAACAACCCCCACTGATCTTCAAGCGGAAAAAAAGAAAAAAGATATGAAGCTGATTTATCATCGAGCAGTTGTGAATCGGTCAATGTGCCCGGAGTTAAAATTTGAGTCACGCCGCGCCGCACCATTTTGCCGGGCACCGCAAGTTCTAACTGGTCGCAAATAGCAACCTTAAACCCACCACGCACCAACTTATGCAAGTAATGGTTTAATGCATGCACCGGCACGCCACACAAAGGAATCGGCTGCCCGTTATGAGTTCCACGCTTGGTGAGCGTAATGCCAAGAAAAGCGGAAGCAGTTTGAGCGTCTTCAAAAAAGAGCTCATAAAAGTCCCCCACCTGAAAGAGCAAAATGGTATCAGGGTGCTGTTGTTTTATTTCGTAAAACTGCTGCATTAAAGGGGTAAGACGTACTTCTTTAGGCTCATTCATGGTCACATACTTGGGTTATAATAATAAACAACTGACGTGAAAGATCAGTGTACCAAAAGCAGGCCTTAAATCCACAACGCTACTTACCCACCATGCGCCCAAAAAACGTTCTTGCTACCCTACCAAACTCAACAGCGCATCACAAACTGCATTTTTGGCTTCAATAAGCCATTTTCTTATCTCCCATGTATAAAAAACAAGGCTTCTTTTTGCCTTTCATGTAGAAAAACCAAAGCATCTTTTATGGTTTCATGTATAAAAAACAGGGCAAAATTCAAAATGATGCATCCACAGCCACTTTCAACTTTTATCCCCCTTTTGACTTATGAACCCTCTCCGTTTATCCTAAATAATAGAAAGCAGCTTCCCATACACATTCACACGTTTTATTGAAAGGTTTTTCCATGAAAAACAAAATGCTCATCGTCTTTTTGCTCATTGCCGGTACCGCAGCAGCTCCAGCCCTTGCACTCAAATCGATTACCGACGTCTTTAAAGATCCCAAAATTGAGAATTTGTCCCCCGAGATGAAAAATCCTGCTTTCCGCACACAGGCACTCGAAGGCTTAACAGCAGAAATTGAAACCCCTTACAACATGCTTCATGCACAGTACGGCGACGCAACAACCCTCGCCTGTGAAGAAACCATGAGCACCCTGCTCCTCAACCTCTTCCGTTCTGCAATGAAAAACAGCATCAAAGCAGCTGACTACACAGCACTCACCAGCGTTTATACCAAACTCTATACCCACCTCAGCCAAAAGACTGCCATTGACGCACAAATAATCAGCCAATTCATCGCTATCATCATCGCACGTCGCATCACCATCGCCGGCCTTGAGTTCAGCATTGAACAAGCAGGCAAATCGATGACTCCAGCACAACAAGTACAATGCGGAACTCTGATTCAAAAAATCAACGACGTGACCATGGAGTTCTTAGTGAACACAGTCGGCTTGCCTGTGTTGCCTGAAGAAGAAGCGGCACCAGCTCAAGCGTAAGTCACTTTTTATTCGCATATTACAACCACAAAAGGGTTCCACGTTCGGAACCCTCTTGTGTATATACAGCCCTCACCTTATAGGCTCATAAACCCTTCTTGATCTTATAGCCAGCCTGCCGTATCATACAAACGGTTTGTAAAAATGCCTCAAATCAAGAAAAGAGTATGGTAAAAATAAACCGATTACTCGTGGGAGTGTTCTATGCTGTGATGGTGGGTACGCTGCCACTTGTTGCTATGAATGTTCCGACAACAAATACCATGAAATTGAATGATTTCATTTTCAATGAAATCAAAAATGAAAAAGAAGAAGAAGAAGCCCTCGAGAACTTTATTAAGAATCACAAAGATGACGAATCACAAACACCTTCGCCCGTCATTACGAACAATCAGCAAAATATTCAATCAGAAGAACAACAAGAATATAAAAATTGCAAAAATTTGCAGCGAATAATAAAACAACAAAAAGAAAGACTTGAGCTGCTGAACACTAACTATGAACTGCTTAACACAAGAAAAGAAGAGCTTCTGACGCAACTGGACACTGAGTTGAAAAAATACAATACAGAATTAAAGAAACAAACAAGCACTAACAATATCATTCAAATAAGTCTTCTCAATCAAGTAAATGAGCAAAAAAAACTCAATGCCCAACAACAGCAAAAAATTAATACCCTTGAAGTAGAACACATCAAACTGAGCAAAGAAAAAGCCTCTTTGGTTCTTGCCCAGAATGATTTTATGCGGGTACTAGATGAGCAAAACAAAAAAAAGAACAAAATACAACGGGAACAAGATGAACGAATCAAAAAAAAGAACACAATAAAAGATATTGCCCTTGTGACCTGCATCGTGACGCTTGCAGCTCTTGCCGATGAATTATGGGGTAAAAAGATTATTAAAAAGTGCTATCGCAAGCTCTCCCAGTTTTTTGTATCATACAAGCATCATAAAGTTTGCCCTAAAAAAAAGTGCTGAACCAAAAAACGAGCAAAAAAATCTTTTTGAAGCAAGTCGAGGGTCCCAATTATGGAACCCTCGACTTGCTCTCTCTCACATCAAATCTGTTTTATTGCTTGGCCAACGCCATCTCAATCTCTTCAAAGCTCAGCGGTATCACATCATACGACTTCCAGTTCCACAAGTCATAATGCCACCATTCATGGGCCAACGCACAAAAGCCGTATTTTGCCATCAATGATTTTAAAACTTCACGATTTTCAATGGCTGCCGCAGGAATGTCCGCGCCACGGTATTCATGTTTGGCTTGATCAACTAAGGCGTCAAATTCCGTGGGCATCAGCAACTCGTTGCCCTGACTGTCCACCAACGTCAAATCCACCGCCGTGCCCCGTGGATGTTTTGCCCGCGCCATGTTGGGTTGCGCAAAAAACTTGGGAAACTTTTGGTAACAATCGGCCTGCACACTCATCGGCCGGAATCCATCCCAAATTTTCAGCCCAAGACCGATGGTAACCAGTTCTTTTTGCAAGGCATCAAGAGCGAGTGCCACCTCATGCCGCACGTAACAAATACCGGAAGTGTACAGCGGAACGCCCGCCAGACTATTGGACGTGGCATAACGAATATCAACAAGAATAGTGGGATTTATTTTTTGGATATCAACAAGATCGAGTTGTGTGTCGACAATATGCTGGGCAACCAACTGCTGCCCCTGTAATGCAAACCAGGTGGGTTGAGTTTGGCACACAGCAGAACCGGTAATCAACAGACTCAACGCTACAATCATATTCTTCATCGAGCAGCTCCCTGTAATGATATATAACTCACACGCGGAAGGCAGTTTAATCAAGACGATGAAAGCATGTCAACACAATGGACAAAAAAAAGAGGCAGGGAGTAACCCCCGCCTCGATTTTGTATGTAATGGATAGAGAAAGTTTATTTCTTTTTTTCGTTATCAGAATATAAATTCTTATAACAATCCTGTACGTCCTTTACCTCTGTTACCTCAGCGCTATTTAATTTCTGTATTTGAAGAAGCTTCTCATCAGACTCCTTCTTCTTTTCTTTCAATTTTTCTTCCAATTGATACTTTATTGAATAATCTTTATTTTCTTCTATTGGTGCCTCTTGAACCTTAGTTAATTTTCCGCTCAAGACACGCTTAGTATTTCTTTGTTTTTCTTTATCTTGCTGTTCATTTTCAAATTCCTGAAAACCGGCGCCGAGAATATAAGCTTCTTTGCGAGCTCGGTATTTATTTGCTATATGTTTCAACTCCAATCCAAGCGCTCCTCCAGCCATTAACGCACCAATAGTCCATGATGTTTTTGGATTACTCTTGATAAGACTCATAAACGAACCACAAACAGGAACAACCTTTGACTTCAAAGCTGCAACAAACTTTACGCTTGCATCTTTACATGTACCAAAGCCGTGTTTTGCAAATTCAAACAATCCTTTTGCATTTTCTTTGATACCGGTCTTTGTGACAAAATTTTGAACGCCACTTTTTACCGTGCGCATTGTTCCGGACAACGTCTGACCAAAATTACTGAACGTACTGGTAACACGAGATGAAAACCCAGCCTTAACATCTGGCTGTTTGCCAACCGGCACATCAGTGGCCACCATGCTCGCACCAAGCGACAAGGCAGCAATTAATCCTAAAATTCTTAAATTCTTCATAAGTTCCTCCATGTACAATACAGCGATTATAACAACCATTTTTCTATGCAATGAGTGGAGTATGGCCTGATTGCCTAACAATTCCACTTATGTACTTAGTTTATCATAAAAATTCAGTTTGTAAATAGCTACGCTGAGTCTGTATTTGAATTATTAATAATAGCACTAGATAGACTTATTCTCGGCGGGCCGCCCAGCTGGGCATGAGGGACAAAAAAATGGGCCCAAAAAAAGGAGCCTTTGGGCCCCCTTTATACTCTTTTCATTACATAATGGAGTTCATTACGCCTGCCAGAAAGGCCTTACGCCTGTTTTCCTAAAAACTCACGTAATTGTTCTACCGCACGAAAGCGCGGGCTGATTTGATTCTTACGCTCAAACCCCATGCGGGCGAACGTTTCAGTCTGCCCATCGGGCATAAAAATATGATCCCAGCCAAATCCTGTGGTTCCTTGGCTGTCCACAACCGTCCCCAGTACCGAACCTTCAAAAAAATGGCACTTTCCGGCCTTATCGGCGTATCCCAGCACAGTAACTGCTCGTGCCCGGGTAGTGCCCATATTCTGGGCCAATTGGGCAAGGTTAGTATTACCCATCGTGTGCAAAAACCATTTAATAAGCGGTCCTGGAAGACCATCAGTGCCATCTGGGCATGCCATACACTCAAGATACAGTCCGGTATCATCCACAATGATGGGCCCGGGACAATGCGCCAGGGCACTGTGGAGCTTATGTTCAATAACTTTAAACATATCAGTCTCTTGAATCTCAGGCAGTTCAAGCGCCAAGCCTTGGATGTGTGTACCAAGTAGCGCCTGCAGCTCTTTGAGCTTGCCTTGATTCCCCGTAATAAAGGTTATTGGTTCACTTGACATGTTTTTATGTTACCCGCCGTTAATGATGCGCCATTGGATGCTATATTCAATACCTTGAAACCGATTAACAATCTGTTGAATATCGGTGGCACACTGCATAATCAGGCCACAAACCTTTTTGACTTGCTCAACGGTATCCTCGCCTTGTATCGGCAACTGTTGCTGCAACGAATGGACAAACGCATTCACGCTTGCAACCAAGCGAGTCGGCTGTAAAAACTCATTCGGCAACAAAATAACATGTTGACCTTTAAAGTAGGAAAGTCTGTATTCCATAAAACCGGCTACCGATTCTGCCTGTTCAACCAAGTCTCTGGCCATACCGACCAACGTGACACGGTGGAAATAGAGATCTTGGACTGTAAATTCGCGTAATTCACCTTTGATCAAGGTTTTATCATGGTACTCACGCAATTCATCAGCCAATTCTTTCATTTTTGTATTTTGGGCAACAAACCATTCGATATTGTCTTCATGCGCAAAACGGTTCACTACTACGCTACCAAAACCAAGGCCAACTGAAACGCCAACCGAGTTGGCAAGCCAGAGCGCGTTATTCTTCCACCATTGAAAGGTAAACCAGGAAGGATGTGCCTTTTTAAGTGCTTCTCTCAGTGCCACCCCCTCTTCTTGTGTCATCAAAGGAACAGGAGTCACTGTTGATACCGCGGGCAGAATGCTGGGTTTTCCATCACGTCGCCAGGATTGTGCAGTCCGATAGAGAACATACAACGCGAGAGCCGCTCCGCCCAATTTAGCCGTAGTACGAATAAATGAGTGCACCCGCACCGTTTTACCAATTCTTTGCGTGTGCTTATCAATCTTGTCTTGCATCATGCAGCGCAACGCAAAAGGGTCTATTACGGCTGCCCCTATAGCAAAACTGTCGGGCATTGCCGCTCCAGCAGCAAAAAGAAGGTTTGCACCCTGTGCAGCCAGCAAAGCCTGCGTGTCGGCCATCGCCGTACCAAAAACTGAACTGGCAACTAAACTACCGATCAAAAAATATTTATTGATATTCATATGGTGATTAACCCCCGTTAACATGACTCCCAATATCAGCACTCAATGAGTATTGTTACTGGTCCATCATTGATTAATTCTATTTGCATTTGTGCCCCAAAGATTCCCTCTTGTAACTGAGGATACAACCTTTTAAGTTCATCCGCAAAAGCCTCATAGGCCTTTTTTGCCTCTTGAGGTGGCATCGCATTATAAAACGATGGCCTATTCCCCTTAGAACAATCGGCATACAGCGTAAATTGGGAAACAAGCAGGATATCAAAACCCTCGTTCAAGACCGTTTTATCAAAAGACTGGTCCTTATCTGGGAAAATCCGCAGATTAAGCAGCTTTTTGATGACATAGTCCCGCTCCTTGGCGGTATCGCCCTTTTTGATCCCCAAAAACACAAGAAGGCCGCGATCAATCTGCGCGACCTTATGTCCTTTAACCGTGACACTTGCGTAGTTAACTCTTTGAATGACTGCTTTCATGCACAGCGTCTTTCTTTATAATTTCCCTCTTTGCCACAATGAGCGGCAGAGGAACACATATCCTATTATAATTTGTTCCATTTTGTTGATTGCCCTCTTGCTTTTTCAAGCGGGTATTTCTTGGCATTCAACTCCATTTTTTCATACACCGCCTGCGCAATATCAATATTGGCAGCGCGAGCAAAATTAATGGCAGTAATCACCACATCGGCAAGCTCTTGCTCAATTTCAGCGCGATTCTTTTCTACCTCGTCAAATGAAGCACGCGAACCAATCCACAAAAACTTTTCAACCAGTTCTGATGCTTCCACTGATATAGCCATACTCAAATTTTTAGGCGTATGGAATTGAGTCCATTCCCGTTCATCAATAAATGCTGCTACATGATCACGTAACTGACGCAACGTTGTTGTTTCATCCGATGGCATGAGACCCCTTTGTTTGTACTTTTTTTTCAAGCGCCTTGGCACGACGCTCTTTCCATTCTTTTTTTGTTACTTCAACAGCGGCATCCCAGCCCTGCTTAAGCACGTCCCAAGATCTTGAAAAGGCATTATCACTTTTTTCCGATGAAAAAGTTCCGATAGAATTTCTGACGGCCAGACCAAATCGTTTGACGCCCGCACCAAATGAATAGATCGCATCAAACGGTCCATCGGAATAGGTATCAACAAAGGTAGACATGCCGCTATCGCTCACACCATCAACAAATTTATACGTGGTGTAGAACATAAATACGCGAATGCCCAAGCCGATAAACCCATGAGCCGACTGGACTAAAAACATAAGACAACATAATCCAAGTATCAGTAATGAATGCTTCTTCATCTCTTTCCCTTTTTTAAAAAATCGATGTGACGACGACCTTCAACCATACCAACATTGCGCTCCCTGCCCCCCATAAAACGTTGCTCTATCAGAAAAAACTCCGCTTTATGGTAACAATTCAGCAACAAAAAACAATCCGTTCTTAGACGGCTCTGCGCTTTTTGAGGTCAAATGCCAGCTGCAAATAGGCCCCGGTATGACTTTCTGGCGTTTTGGCAACCTGCTCTGGTGTGCCCTGAGCAATAATAACTCCGCCCGCGTCTCCACCTTCTGGACCAAGATCAATCAAATAATCGGTTGTTGCCAGCAGGTCGATATTGTGTTCAATCACAATCATAGAGTTACCTTTGTCAACCAGCGTATTGAGCACTTCCAGCAGCTTTTCAATATCACAATTGTGCAACCCGGTTGTTGGTTCATCTAAAATATAGAGCGTATCACGGCCACGTTTGGCAAGCTCATCAACAAGTTTAATACGTTGTGCCTCACCACCCGAAAGTGTGGTGGACGGCTGACCAAGCTTGATGTAATCCAGACCAACGTCACACATCAGCTGCAACCGTTTTTGAATTTGGCGATGCGCACCAAAAAAATTAAGCGCTTCGTAAATGGTCATATCAAGAATCTGTGCGATATTTTTTTCGCGATACGTAATTTGTAACGTCTCTTTATTGTACCGTGTACCGTTACATGAGCGACAGACCATGGAAACATCGGGCAGGAACTGCATGGAAACATTGATACTGCCTTCGCCATCACACTCAAAACAGCGGCCTTCTTTCACGTTAAAACTAAAGCGCCCGACCTTGTAACCACGAGCATTACTTTCCGGCAAGCTTGCAAACAAACGTCGAATGTCATCAAAAATACCAAGGTAGGTTGCCGGGTTTGAACGTGGCGTTCTACCAATCGGACTTTGATCGATAACCACCATGCTATCCAGTGATTGTGAGCCCTGAAGATCGTCCTTTTCAGTTGGATCTTCCCGTCGCGACTTGGCACCCGTAAATGCACGCGTGACCGCAGGAACCAATTCTTGCATAATCAACGTACTTTTGCCTGAACCAGACACGCCGGAAATGCCGCACAAAACACCAAGCGGAAATTTGACGGTTAAATCTTTAAGGTTATTTTTGGTCGCGTGTTCCAGTGTTAAAAACCCTGTGGGCGATCTTAATGTGTGTCGACGAGTAATCGCCCGTTCACCACTTAAATAGGAGCCGGTCAGCGATTGCTTGTTGCGTACAATTTCATCAGGTGTTCCATAGGCAACCACATTACCACCCAACACACCGGCCGCAGGCCCCATGTCGATAATGTAGTCAGCATGGCGCATTGTATCAATGTCATGTTCAACCACCACCACCGTGTTACCTTGGTCACGCAGATGATGCAACGTTTTAATGAGTCGTTCGTTATCCCGTTGATGCAAACCGATGCTTGGTTCATCCAAAATATACAGCACTCCACTTAATGCAGAACCAATTTGTGTAGCAAGCCTGATGCGCTGCCCTTCACCACCCGACAACGTGCGTGCAGTTCGATTAAGCGACAAGTAGGCAAGGCCGACGTTGTCTAAAAATTTAAGGCGTGCTGAAATTTCCCGTACCAGCCCGCTGGCAATCTCTTGCTCTTGGTCAGGCAACGACAGTGAATTACAAAATCGTAAAAGCTTGCCGATAGACAGTTCACACAGATCAAAAATATTACTGCCACCCACGGTCACCGCGAGCGCTTGTCTGTTTAAACGTTTGCCCATGCAGGCGCGACAGGTTTTAATTTCTGCGTATTTATCGGCAAAAAAATCAGGATATTTAGACTTCCAATGTTCACTATCCCCTTCTTGCCATGGCCATTCATGGAAAAATCCAAGACCATGACATTCTGGGCAGGCACCGATGGGAGAGTTAAACGAAAAAAAGCGAGGTTCTAATTCAGGCACAGAGTGAGCACATTGCACGCACATCCGTGAACTGGCATACAGATATTCCTCTTTACCCACCATCACCTTACAAGTTCCCTTGGCAAGTTTGAATGCGGTTTCAACCGCCTCTTGCAGCCGTGAACGTTCATCACGGTCAGCATCAAGCTGGTCAATGAGCAGATCAATGGTATGTTTGTAGGTTTTTTGGAGATTCAGTTGTTTAATTTCATCAATAGAATGGAAACGATAACGCTGACCGTCCACAATAAACCGATAATGGCCCGCCTTAAAAAGATCCAAAAGCTCATTCACAAACTCACCCTTTTTCTGATGAGCAACGGGAGCGGCAACGGTAATCGTTTTACCGGTAAAGGTTTCTATGAGCATAGAGGTGATGTTCTCTGGTGACTCGGCTCTAATGAGCACGCCACAGTCAGGGCAATGTACCTGACCAACCCGAGCATACAAAAGCCTCAAATAATCATAAATTTCCGTAATGGTGCCAACCGTAGAACGCGGATTTGAACTCACCGTCTTTTGCTCAATGGCTATGGCCGGACACAGGCCCTCTATGTGATCAAACTCAGGCTTTTTAACAATACCCAAAAACTGACGGGCATAAGAAGACAACGATTCCATATACCGACGTTTGCCTTCAGTAAACAAAATATCAAGCGCGAGCGAACTTTTACCAGAACCAGACGGCCCGGTAACAATGGTCAGCTTTTCCTTGGGAATGGCCACATCGACATTCTTGAGATTGTGTTCCCGTGCGCCGTAAACTTTAATCCAACTTTTAAAAGCCTCTGGTTGGGGCGTGATGACTTTTTTATTATTTTTCATATTACAATCACTCAATTATTTGATTTTTTATATTCCACTCATCTTCATGATACCATGGAATAACCGGTCTGAAAACCGAGAGGGCAAGGTATTTTGTATGAAATAATTGCCTTTTGGACCACAAACCGTATAATAAAAATCATTGAAATTATCTCCTACTTTGCGCACAGCGCTGAGATAGTCGTTTTTGAAATTTATGGTGGATGTAGCTCAGTTGGTAGAGCGCCAGACTGTGGCTCTGGTTGTCGTGGGTTCGATCCCCACCATCCACCCCATTTTTTTGAAATAAAAGTTGATTGAAAAAGAAAAAGACTTTACATTAGGTTTTGTCATTCTTTTTGACATGTCGGGGCGTGGCGCAATTGGTAGCGCACTCGCTTTGGGAGCGAGGGGTTGCCAGTTCGAGTCTGGCCGCCCCGACCATTTAGAAATAGAAAAAGGCTTCGGAGAAATCCGAGGCCTTTTTTGTGTGTATACGAATCCAAAGAAAAACTGCTGTAGTTATAACACCCTTTTCACTGCTAAAAAAAAGCCCCCTCGGTTTCCCGAGAGGGCTCTAAATTCAATAATATGGCACTAAAAATGCTTAGTTTTTCTTTGCTTTTCTAGCAGCCTTCAAACATTTGTGTGACATCCACCATGCAAAGCCGGCCACTGTTCCAACCACTGGTATGATTACAGATAATGGCGCAGAGTACCATCGTGAAGCGAATTGATAGTCAGCACGGTCCTCTCTCTCTGTATTCTTTACATCCTTATTAACCTTGGAATAAGACTTCATATGCACCAATCCACCAGTTTCCATTCCCTCTTGCCATTCACCAGCTGCGACCTTTTTTTGAGCAATTTTTCTGTTTTCTTTTTCAATATCTGATTGGTAGATTATTTCATTGCGCACCGCCGCAGCAATTCCTAACCCAGTCACAGTAGTACCTATAGCAGACCCAATCAACAAGATCGCAAGGCCACCATCTGCCTTCATACCTGGGCAGAGCAACATCGCTCCCAGAGCGACACTTAACAATTTCTTTGAATTCATACAATCTCCTCACACGATTTAAACTTTTTCTACCCCCGATTGGGGCACAATGAACTACTCAAGTTTTGATTTTGCCATCCTCCAGCTCAATGTCAATAGACCAGACGAAAAAATTGGCTTACTGAGGGCGTTTTTTGGAAATTCGGGGCATTAAAAAACCCCCGCGGTTTCCCGAGAGGGTATATTGAATCAATATCAGCAGATTTAACACATCACCAGGGTCTCTTCCCTTTTGGCTGCGTACGCTTTTGCCCAAACTCACGCTTTTTACCAGTCCCGCGTGTATTATCATGATGTTTAGATGACCATAGCCGTTGAGCAAAAAATGCTTGTTTGAGGTTTTTCTTCTGTTCTTGTTGTTGTATTTTTGCCTGTTGTTTTAACGTAGCAAGCACGTAGGAATTTTGTGCCGCAAGCGCTTGTGACACCCACAATAAGCAGATAAAACCGGAACCGACAAGTCCAACAGTGCTCAAAAAGCCCCGTTGGATGACCACGACTTTTGTACTCATGAGCCCCCCTTTTAACGTATGGTTTTACTCAGAGATCCTCAATCATCTCGTCTGTAACCATAGACTACGCTCTTGTACAACTCATTTTCAATAAAGAGAAGAAAGCCCCCTGGAACATTAATTTCCAAGGGGCTTTCGTAGTACAAGACCAAGCAAAATGTAAGTTTTTAATTCTTTTTGAGTGCAAGTTTATGTGGCAGAATTGCATTCGGCACAATAAGCGTCCTCGGCCCTTTTGGCGTGATTATTCTACATGTGGTATCGCGAGTGCCAATTTTCTGCACAAGAGGCTGAACTGTACGTGCAAAAAACTCACGTTCACCTTTTTTCCGCACCTCACATCCCTTCAAATGCTTACTCAAGCTCCCTTGGTTATTCTTTTTTTCACCACAATACTGGCAAGCAAAAACCTTCCATTTAGGATTTTTGCGACAATTATTGTTTTTATGACGATTCAAAGACTTGATATTGGCAAATGGTCCGTGGCAAAATTCACAGATTACACCCTTTTTGACGTCCTCTGGCGTAACAGAACCCTTTGGTTGCTGTCCCATAGCCCACGCACTTGACACGGTAAAAAATGCACCAACTACCCAATAACGAAACGATACCATAGATGCCCCCTATCCCTAAAAAAACCTATTAATTCAGTACTTTCTCAGCATATCAGTCCCTTACAAAAAGGCCATCCACGATATGCTCAGCAAAAAGGATGCATGATTATCTTCTTGCAAACAGGAATCATTTATCTCTTTTTTTTATTGCCCTGCCCGCCGAGCTGGGGACAAGGTGCCTGAGAAAGCTCTCTCATCAATGGATCTCGAAGCCCCATTCGCTGATAGACCAGCAGGGCTCTTTTCAGTCTCCATATTCTTTCTTGCCGGGAACAAGAAAGCTGTGGAAGCTTTTGTATATAATTGTCTGTAATAACTTGACTGAAAAATTGTAGGCACTTAACATTTGAAGCACTTTGATGGTATGATTGCATTCCCAAAGCACTGCCACTGACTACTAAACAATAAGCTATCAATTTCCGATACAACATAAGCCCCCCTCGGGTTATTTGTTATAAAAAAAGAACGTGGCCACGTTTAATCCATGACCACGCTATACCAAAAAATCAGACATTTAGTACGTTCCGTTATTGTGCTTGACTGTCCATTTTTTTGATTGCGTCAAAACCTTCATTTTTTGAGCACGCTGTTTTTCTTGTTCTTTTTGTTGCATCTTACACAAAGACTTGGACAGCTGCACGACTTTATTACTATGAGCAATGGTACGAACTTCTTCGCCATCCCAACACAATGCAGGAGTTACTGACAGCATGCAGCACATAAAAATGCTTGCGTTGAACCATTTTTGTACATTCATAAAAAACTCCTCATGTTTGTTTTAGTGAAACTTATTCTTAGTATTACCAACGAGACACCACCCCACACTCTTGCGTACTTCTTGCATGAGTGGGTCCACCCTATACTCTAACTGAGATGCTTGCACAAGTGCAGAAAATCGAATATTCCATTCTTTTAACGACCGAGACTGTGAGTACGAGGAAGACATCAACGTATTAAACAATAACAAGTGTTGTTGTTCCTGTTTCAATTGCTCTTCATGTTTTAACTGCTCATACCGCTCCTGGCTTCTTGTTAGATATATCTTCTTTGATTGATTTTGAAGCGTACTCTGCTGATTTGGTTGCTGGCAAAACTGCATACCATAAGCTGAACAACTACTTATCAGTAACACAAAAAAAACTAATCTATAGCGCATCTTGTTCGACTTTCTTTTTTTTACAAATCCGACCCAGTGTACATAATTCACCTTATTTTTGCACAAAAAACCATTCTTCTCAAAACACTCTTAATCATCACAAAAAAATACCTGTACATGGCCCATCATCCACCATACCATGCAAGTTTCTTGTAAATCTCAGAATCGTCAACCTATCATAATGCACAGAATAATTTTTCTTCAAAAAAAAAGGGCATTAACCATGTCGAAAAAAAATACTCTTCTCATCGCCGCACTATTTCTTTCCTCTAACAATACCTGCGCGAGCTTCACACTTGATGACTCTCCCTATCGCAAAGAAGCATGTACCTGGGCACACTCATATCTGTGTGATGAACAGAACAAACTACTGGTATCTCAGGAAGATCTCATGCTCATCGCCAACCTCTGTTACCTGTCTTTCATGCGCTCCTACTGCACGCTCAAAGCACAAGACATTTCCCTGCAAGCGGTCTCTTCCATCTGGAAAGGCTGGCAAAATATTGCACAAACACGCCTAAACCCATCACACAAAACTCCCTATGAAATTTCAACACAAAACAAAGAATTAACCGGCGAAGTTTTTTGGAAAGCACACGACGAGCACCGCACCATGGGAGCCGCATATGCTCAAGCGACACAAGCAATTGTACACGATCACGGACTGAATACCGTCAAAGCAGCAACCGGCACTGATGACATGCGCTCACGAGCCCGTGCTGTCATGGCACAAGCACTGCTGGATGTTCGCGCTTATTTAGGAACCATGTTCCGCACTCAAGACGCAGAAAAAACAAAAGGGGTCATGGATTTGTGGAAAGGTTTTTGTTTTATCAAACATTTAGCATCATACGTTTCTCAACTTGCACTCACCTCATTCACACAAGCAGAAGAACTCAATAACTCCGTCGGAGATGCCGGCTGGGGCGCTTTAGAATCAGTACAATCTGTCGGCGCACAAACGTGGCGGGCCATTGAACAAGCACGTGCATCATTTTATTTAGCACATTATGAAACTATTAGTGAACTCATTCAAACGCACAAACTCAAAGTCCCTTTGATGTTTGATGCAAACGGACTGATTCCAGAAAAAAAACGAACCAAAAAATTGCCAATGCATCTGGTGCTCAACACCACAGAAAAAAATTAAATTAAAAACGTGGAGGAATAAATATGTCATTTTACATTATCAAATCATCGGGTGACAAAGAGCTGTTTGATATCAGAAAATTTCGTAACTCACTCCTCAAGGCGGGTGCTTCGGAAGATGTTATAAGCACTATCGTACATGAAATTAAAGAGATGCCAAATCTGCGCAGTACCAAAGATGTTTATGAATTCGCGCTCAATCGACTCGATCAACTTGCACCTCCCATTGCCGCACGCTACAACTTAAAACGAGCACTCATGGAACTCGGACCTGCCGGATATTCATTTGAAAAATTTATCGGCGAACTCTTTAAGGCACAAGGATACACGATCCACCTGGGCACCATTATTTCAGGCGCATGTGTTGATCATGAAGTTGATGTGTCGGCAGAAAAAGATGACAAACATTTTTTTATTGAATGCAAATTCCATAACCGCCGCGGTTTAAAATCAGATGTCAAAGCTGCGCTGTATACAAAAGCACGTTTTGACGACATCAGAAAAGCTATTGACCTCAATCCAAGCCACGTACACAAGATTCATGGTGCATGGATTGTCACCAACACAACTTTCACTTCACAAGCACGAGCCTACGGCAGTTGCGTCGGACTGCATCTGCTTGATTGGAAACACCCTGAAGGGAAAAATCTCCCCGACCTTATTCACGCACTCGGGCTGCATCCCATCACAGCGCTCACCTCTTTAACCAATCGGGAAAAACGTGAATGCATCAAAGCAGGATTTGTTCTATGCCACCAAGCACCAGATTACAAAGATGTGCTCACGAAGTTACGGTTACCCAAACTTCAGATCGCAAAAATTTTACAAGAAAGCAAAATCGTGTGCTCTCTCACCAAAGAACCACAAAAAAGACCAGTGTAACACCATAATGGCCATAAAATTTTCTAACATCTTTTACAATTCCTCGATACACTAACTCTCAATACTATCCCCCTTAAGAGAGTTGCTATGTTTTTTTTAAATAAACGAGCGTTCCGGTCTTTTGACTGGACAAACCTTTTTCTTATTTCTCTGTTGTCCTGCATAGGCCTGCTGTTTGTGTTCAGCGCAACCTACAAACCAGAGATTCCTTTTTCTGGTTATTTTAAAAAACAAGCGCTGGGCATTGTGCTGGGTATCGTTCTGTATATTGGCGTAAGCATCATTGACTACCGCACCTGGATGCGCAGCGGCTATTTTCTATTTATCGCCTCTCTCGGATTGCTCATTTTCACACTCATCAATGGAAGCACGATGATGGGAGGACAGCGGTGGATTAATCTTTTCTTCTTTAAATTTCAACCGTCCGAACTGATGAAACTTTTTTTCCCTGCCTTTTTTGCCTATTATCTACATACGCACCACAACACCAAATACGTTACCTTTCGGCATTTTATACCGATCATCACAATGCTCTTTATCAGCTGCCTCTTAATTTTAAAACAACCTGACTTGGGCACTGCACTTATCGTTCTGTTTTCTGGATTTATTTTACTATGGCTTGCGGGCGTTAATAAAAAGTTTTTCATCATCGGCGCCATTATTGTAGCGATCAGTGCACCTATCTTGTGGAGTTCGCTCAAAGATTATCAAAAAAAACGAATCACCACGTTTTTGGGCCAAGGGGCAAGCAATAAAGAAAGATATCAAATTGAACAATCTCACATCGCCATTGGATCGGGTGGATTTTTGGGCAATGGATTATTGAATGGAACCCAAAACAGGCTGTTGTTTTTACCGCAAGGTCGAAATGATTTTATTTTTGCCGTCTTGTGTGAAGAACTTGGATTGCTGGGAGCACTTTTCATCTTGCTTTTGTATATTGCACTTTTTATTCGTATTTTTGGCAAAATCATAACCATCAAAGAAGTCTCTGTTCAGATTTTTGCTGTTGGACTTACTATACACGTTGCCCTGTCTGCGCTCATCAATCTTGCCATGGTCACCGGCCTCTTACCCGTCGTTGGTATCCCACTGCCCTTTATGAGCTATGGAATGACAAATTTATGGGTTACCTTTGTATCGCTGGGATGGTTTCAAAGTATCAACCAGTCAGCGTATAGTTCCGAGTAAATAACCCTTTTATCATGTGAATAACTATGGAACCAATAAATATCATCGCGCTCCATGAATCATCCGATGACCTCAAGCTCGATTTTTGCCCAAAAACATTTGAAGATTATCTTGGACAAGGTGAACTGAAAAAAAAACTCGCGGTTTATACACAGGCTGCAAAAATGAGACACGAGCCCCTTGATCACCTGTTGTTTTTTGGGCCACCAGGATTGGGTAAAACAACATTATCCCAAATCATGGCACACGTCATGGGCGTTGGAATTAAAATATGTAGCGGCCCTATGCTTGAACGCACTGGAGATTTAGTAGCCATTCTTTCTGGACTTGAACCACGCGACATTTTATTTATTGATGAGATTCACCGTATGCCCAGTAACGTTGAAGAGATTTTATACAGCGCTATGGAACAATTTTGCGTTGACGTCATCATCGGCCAAGGAGCAGGAGCTCAATCAGTTAATCTTCCTATCAACCCCTTCACGCTCATCGGCGCCACCACAAAATCAGGCATGATCTCAGCCCCTTTACGCAGCCGATTTGGTATTACTGAACGGATAGATTTTTACAAAGAAGAAGATTTACAAGCCATCATCTTACAAAGTGCACAGTTTTTAAAAATCACCATCTCTCAACCATCTGCGATGATGATTGCTCGCTGTGCGCGCGGCACACCACGTATCGCAAAAAAACTACTGCGCCGTGTACGGGACTTTGCACAGGTCAACAATAACAACATTGCAACTGATGAATTAGTGCAACAAGCTCTTATCTTTTTGGGGCTTGATAACGACGGACTCAATGCTATCGACAACGCACTACTTGAAAAAATCGTTGTTCATTTTAACGGAGGGCCAGTCGGGCTTGAAACACTCGCTTCAATGATCGGGGAAGACAAAGATACTATTGAGAACGTGTACGAACCTTTTTTGTTACGCCAAGGATATCTTGAAAAAACTGTCCGAGGCCGTCAAATCCCCCATAAACTCTTACCGCTTTTGCGCCGAAAATTTTTGGGACAAAATTCATTACTGTAACAGAGTTCTTCCACTCGACAGATATGGGTATCGCATGCTAGTATTATGCTCTACTTTGCGCTGTAAAAAACCTTTTAGTTCGGAGAAAAATAATGTCGGGTCACTCTAAATGGGCCAATATAAAGCACAAAAAAGAACGCGAAGACTCAAAACGCGGGAAAGTGTTCACTAAAATTATTAAAGAAATAACCGTCGCCGCTCGCGTCAATGGCGACCCTGCAAGTAACCCACGCTTACGTCAATTGATAGACGAAGCGAAGGAAGCAAACATGCCAAAAGAAAACGTTGAGCGAGCAATTAAAAAAGGAACCGGCGAACTTCCAGGGGCTCAATACGAAGCTATGACCTACGAAGGTTACGGCCCGAACGGAATCGCGGTTCTTATTGAAACACTGACGGATAACAAAAACAGATCAGTTGCTGAGTTCAGACGAATATTCACCACAAAAGGTGGAAATCTTGGTGAAACAGGAACAGTAAACTGGATGTTTGAACATTCTGGCGTCGTCCGCGCTCAAGGGCCATCCATCACCGAAGACGAACTCCTTGAAAAATTAATCGACTTTGACATCAAGGACATTTCTCAAGATGAACACCTGTATACCATCATTTGTGATGTCAAATCACTTGAAGCAGTAAAAAAAGCAGTAACCAGCTCGGGACTCACTATTGAATCTGCAAAAATAGAATGGGTTCCCAAAACAACAGTTTCACTTCCTGACGATCAAGCAGAGAAAGCTTATGAATTCTTAGGCACTCTTGATGATCACGATGACGTACAAAACGTGTATACAAACTTAGCGTAATAGGAAATGAATGATTGTAAGTATGACCGGCTTTGCCTCAAAAACCGCGACCTTTACATTAAAGGACGGCTCGAAGGTCAACATTTCCATCGATATTAAAACCCTGAACTCCCGTTTCTTTGAAACGACCTGTAAAATGTCGTATTCAATCAATCACCTTGAAACAGAGATCATTGGTCGACTCAAAAGAAAGTTTTTGCGTGGGCACACCTATTTGACCATGCATGTCTTGAACCCACAAATGCTGCACGGCGGCGTTGCTCCCTGCGTATCCACCATTCAAGGATACGTCAATGCTGTTGATCAGATTAAAAAGAGCGTTTCAGTTGACGGAGCATTATCGGTGAGCGACCTTCTTCGCTTACCCGATGTGTTTATTGTTGAAGAAAAAGAAATCGATACACAATTTGAACAACAGATTCTTCAAGCGGTTGATGACCTTGCCGATCAAGTGACCGAAGCAAGAAAGCTAGAAGGCCTCGCTCTTGATAAAGATTTAAAAGGTCGCTTTGCAGACATGGATCGTGAAATAAAATCGATTGAAATTGCAGCAGAAAAACTGGCAACACTTAAAAAACAAGAGATCGCTCAGGCAATACTAGAAATAGAAACAACTGAAGACGATACGGCTGAATCACGTAAAAGCGCCTTGTACATTTCACTTGATAAAATGGATATTCACGAAGAGATTGTACGTTTTAACAGTCACTTGAAAAATATCACCAATCAATTGAACTCACCGGAACCAGAAAAAGGAAAGCGTCTTGATTTTACGCTGCAAGAACTTGCTCGCGAGATCAATACCCTTTCATCAAAGTGCTCCGATGCAACAATTACGGGTCAAGCAATTGAAATTAAAGTTGCACTTGAAAAAGCACGGGAACAAACACAAAATATTGTGTAACGAAGTACACAACAATATTGTGTAACAAGCGCTCATAAACATAAGTACTTAATACTCATTGCCGTGCAGGATATGTCGAAACATTTTACGCATTTACATTTGCATACAGATTTTTCATTACTCGATGGTGCTATCACCCTCGACAAGCTTGTTGCGTTCGGCAAAGAAAACAATTGTCAGGCGCTGGGCATATCGGACCACGGCAATATTTTTGGGGCTGTTAAGTTTTTTGAAAAATGTAAAAAAGCAGGAATCAAACCGATTCTTGGTATGGAAGCATACATAACAGAAGATGCTTCAGTACGATCCATGACCAACAAGTACCATCACTTACTGTTAATCGTGCAAAATGAGATCGGTTATAAAAATCTATGTAAACTGATTTCATTTTCGTTTAAAGAAGGATTTTACTTTAAACCCCGCATCGACTATACAATTTTAGAAAAACATTCTGAAGGCTTAATCGCCTCTTCCGCGTGTCTTGGTGGACATATTCCACAATTGCTACTCAAAGGCAACATGGCTGAAGCAGAAAAAGTAATTGACTGGTTTACACGAGTTTTCCCTAAACGCTTTTATCTTGAGGTGCAGCCTGAAGACCAGCCCGAACAGGTGCTCGTCAACAACCATATGTATGAGCTGAGCACACGCAAAAATATTCCGCTGCTTGCCAGCTGCGATAGCCACTACGTATCGGCAGATGACCACGAAGCTCACGAGCTCTTGTTGTCCATACAAACACATGACACCGTGGACAACCCTGATCGTTATTCATTTGGCGATTGTCGAGTTCATTTGCGTACAACAGAGGAAATGCTCGAGCTGTTCAAAAATCATGAAGATGCGGTATGGAATAGCGGAAAAATTGCAGATCAATGCGAATTCAAATTCCAAACTGATAAACTATTCTTCCCTATTTTTGAAGTTCCTGAAGGCCACACACAGGAAACTTTTTTTCAGGAACAATGCACTCAAGGCTTGCAGGCACTCAAAGATGAAGGCCGCATTCCAGTCGACAAATATCAAGAATATGATGACCGACTGCAACTTGAGATTGATCTCATTATCAAAATGGGATTTATTGGCTACTTTTTGATTGTAGGCGACTTTATTCAGTGGGCATGGAAAAATGGCGTTCCAGTAGGACCTGGACGTGGTTCAGCAGCCGGATCACTGGTGGCATGGTCACTCCAAATTACCAACATCGACCCCTTACAATACAATCTGCTCTTTGAACGTTTTTTAAACCCTGAGCGTGTGTCGATGCCCGATATCGATATCGATTTTTGTATTGAAGGCCGTGAACGGGTCATCAACTACGTCCGTGAAAAATACGGACACGAAAACGTCTGCCAAATTATCACCTTTGGTACCATGCTTGCAAAAGCGGTGCTCAAAGATGCGGCACGCGCGCTGGGCATGTCGTTTGAAGACTCGAACATGATCACCAAGTTGATCCCCGACACCCTCAAAATAACGCTTAAAGAAGCGATTGAACAAGAACCGCGCCTCCAAGAATTGATCGATGGAAATCCAAAAGTAAAACATCTTTTTGATCTTGCATTTCGCCTAGAAGGGTTAACTCGCCACGCATCAAAACACGCGGCTGGCATTGTCATCTCTCCTGAACCAATCGACAGCGTACTACCAGTTTTTATCCCTGCAAAAACAAATGACTTGGTAACACAGTTCGCCATGACTGAACTGGAACACCTTGGATTTTTAAAAATCGATTTTTTGGGACTCAAAAACTTAACACTCATTGACCGCGCGGTACGATTAATAGAAAAAAAACATGGCATTAAGCTTGATATGAACAAACTTCCACTTGATGACAAAAAAACATTTGAACTCATTTGCGATGGAAAAACATCAGGCGTCTTCCAGCTTGAATCTGATGGACTAAAAGACGTATTGCGTAAACTGCAACCGGACAAATTTGAAGATATTATTGCCGTAAACGCACTCTACCGACCCGGGCCACTGGGTTCAGGTATGGTCGATGACTTTATTGAACGACGACACGGCCGACAAAAAATTACCTACCTGTTTCCTGAACTTGAGCCGATACTGAAAGAAACCTACGGCGTTATCGTCTACCAAGAGCAGGTTATGAAAGTCGCTTCCGCCATTGCAGGTTTTACACTCGGACAAGCTGATATTTTACGACGCGCCATGGGCAAGAAAAAAGCTGACGTCATGGCACAACAAAAAGAATTATTCGTACAAGGCGCAACCACGCGTAATTTTAACGCAAAAACATCTGGCGAACTTTTTGACCTGATGGCCTACTTTGCCGGTTATGGTTTTAACAAATCACACTCTGCTGCCTATGCACTCATCGCGTATCAAACGGCCTACTTAAAAGCAAACTATCCGGCCGAATTTATGGCCTACCTGATATCGCTGGAAGCTGACAACTCCGATAAAATGTCATTTTATCTGGACGAAGCAAAAACAATGGGCCTCGGAATATTGGCTCCCAACATTAACCAATCAGAAATCGAATTTAGTGTTGTTGATGGAAAAATTCTGTTCGGCCTTAAAGGTATCAAAAGTGTCGGACTTGCCGCCCTTGAAAACATTTTACTTGAGCGGACTAAAAAACCATTCCTTGATCTCTTTGATTTTTGTAAGAGAATCGATCTGCGCAAAGCAAACAAACGAGTCCTTGAGCATCTCATTTATGCCGGCGCCTTTGACTTGATGCCAGGCAGCAGAGCCCAACAAGCGGACGAGTTACAACAGATTATGGATCTTGCCGCTGAGTTTAAAGAAACTGAAGCGACCGGACAAATGGGCCTCTTTGGCGGAGCTGAAAAAAAATCAAAAGAGCCTGACCAGTATGCATACCAATCAAAGGCAACGTGGGACGACAAAGAAAAACTAGAAAAAGAAAAAGAGGTCATCGGCTTTTATTTGAGCGCGCATCCTCTTGATTCATATAAAAAACAACTCAAGCGACTTGCGGTTTCATCATTTGCAGACACACTTGCGTTATCTCAAAATCACAATTCAATGCAAGAGATTACCACCCTTGGCTGTGGATTTTTAAAAACACGTCGCGACATCGTAACCAAAAAAGGTGATCGAATGTCATTTGTGCAGCTTGAAGATGCAAGCGGTAATGCAGAGATTATCGTTTTCCCAAAAGTCTTTAAAAAGGTTGAATCATGGCTTGAGAATCATCACGTCTTTGTGGTGAAAGGTCAGGTTGATAATGCGTCTGACCGTAAATGTAAAATCAAGGCACAGGAACTGGTACCCATCGAATTGATATTTCAAGAATGGCCAGCTATTAACGACGTAACACTGAGCCTACCAAGCGGACTTGAAGAAGCCGACATACAAAAACTAAAAAACCAACTCGCCAATGGCAAAATCCCACTCCATATCATTTTTCATGAAAACGGTAAAAAATTGCGATTAATCACCAAAAATCGCATCGCACTTGATACAGCTACCGTAACCGCACTTGAAGAATCTGGTATCGACATCTCCATGACGCTATAAAACAAAACCAAATTTATTTACCAGCAACGAGTTGTCGTGCACGAACGGAACACTCGCGATTTGCTTCTTCTAACTTCGTTAAAAAACTATTGAGCTTTTTTGAATCAGAATGATTGGTAAAACGATCAACCGCTTCTTTGAGACGATCACTCAACTTTTCAGAAAAATTCACGATATGATACAAGGCAATCAGCCCAACAACATGATCTTCTTTATCCGGTTCAAGAACAATTAAATGCTCATAGACGGCCGCAGCTTCTACAAATCGCTGATTTTTTTTGTATAAAGTAGCCGCCTCCAGGTACCGAACAGGTGCAGTACCATCTTCAAACGCCCACAAAATATCTCCCTCGAGTTGCCGCGAAAATGCTTTATCATCTATTGAATGAGCAAGTAGCCTATAGACACCGAGCGCTCGTTCTTTTTCACCACGAGCGACGCATTCTGAAAGCATAAACCACGCAACATTATGCTTATCTGACGAGTATTGCTTCATTGTTACACACCCTCTTTCTTGACTGGCCCATTAATACCACCAGCAGCATACAAGATGTGCACCCTCTGAACAATAAAAATTCATATAAAAGCATGAGGGCACCGACCAACACGATCGATGCCCTCAAATATTTTTCTCGATTACAATGACGGACTAATCTCAGAATCTAAACTACTTCTGAGGCTATTTAACTCTGGATCAGAAATAAGAAAGACTCCCTACTACAGAAAACAATAAGAACTATTGTTCTAATGAACTACAAACAAATGATTAAAGGCAAGAGTTTGCCTTGGATTGGACAAAAAAATGGTGCCGAGGGTCGGAATCGAACCAACGACGCCAAGCTCTTCAGGCTTGCGCTCTACCACTGAGCTACCTCGGCACATCAAAATGTCCATACGGAAAGGATTTCAAACAGTTTGTAGCGTACAAGTCATGACCTGTTTTGTCAATGGGATTTGAACGTTTTGAAAAAAATAGTTCAAAATGTCCCTACTAGGTCAACTCAATCCATCAATCTAGCCTTTTTTCATATTCTATCAAAAACCAACAACCCTAGTTATTTTCCCTCATTTTCACAATACAACTTGATCGCCTGATACATAAACTCAGCGCCCTGCTCGTGTCCCAGAAACTTTTTATAATTTTCAATGAAATCTGGGTGACTCCTGTAATGCTCAGCCACACCCAGATGCCGCTCTGGCCCACATTCATAAAAATTATTCAGCCATGCACGATGACGAGCTATTTGCGCTTGTACTTCAGGGCACCCTGGGCCTTTGGCAATATATTTGGCGATTCCATCATGAATCGCCGTTAACTCTTCCTGAACCTTGGACCACTCTTGATCGCTCCATTTTCTTGTTTTTTCCTTGGTCTCATGCACAACCTTTTTACCGTACTTTTTGGCAATCTCACGCTCGTACTCTTGCTGTTTTTCAGACGCAAAACCTTTGTATAAATCTTTGTCTGCCATATTCAATTTTCCTTTCAGTTTCTTAATCGTATTATCAATCGTCTCTTGTAGTTCATGCATCAAAACAATTTTTTCCTTAACAGCTTTTTGATGAACCTCGAGCGCAGCAAGCAGGTCAAAATCAGGCCGGTCGAGAATCACTTTAATCTCATCAAGAGGTACCCCAAGCTCACGAAAAAAAAACACCTGCTGCAAACGCAAAGCTTCCGCCTGGCCATACTCTCGATAACCATTATTCTTATTTTTTCGTGGCCGTATCAAACCAATCTGGTCATAGTGATGCAATGTTCTAACACTCACGCCAGACATATCTGCAAGTTTCTTGGTTGTATACATCTTTATCCTTTCACACCAAACACAGCATAAACTATTACGTTGCGTCATAGTCAAGTAGTATAATGTAAAAAAAGTCCCTCTACACTTCCCCCCAGCTCCCAAATTACATTGCCAAGAGAAAGCCCGTCTGATACGATCATCACTAGTATAAAAACGGTTCATTACACGGGACCTCAATAAATTATGAATACCATGAAAAATAAAATCGAACTGCTCAAAAAAGAATTTTCTGAACAATTAACTTCCGCCACCTCCGCCGAACATCTTGAAGCGGTCCGTGTCGCATTTTTAGGCCGTAAAGGCTCTCTGGCAGACATCATGAGCCAGATGAAAACAATGTCTGTTGAAGATAAGCGAGAATTCGGGCCACTGCTCAATAGTCTCAAACAAGAGATGGAGCTCCAGTTCACTCAAAAACAAGAAGGCATCATAGCCGAAGAACGCCAACAAAAAGAACTGCAACAACAATACTTTGATGTCAGCGCTTACAAACCCGGCACACTCAAGGGCAGCCTTCATATTTACACCCAGCTCCTTGAACGTATTGAAGATATTTTTATTTCAATGGGTTACGAGATAGCTGATGGCCCTGAAGCTGAATCTGATTTTTATAACTTCCAAGCACTCAACATCCCCAAAAATCACCCAGCGCGCGACATGCAAGATACTTTTTGGCTCAACGTTCCTGACATGCTGCTTCGCACACAAACCTCTGGAATCCAGGTGCGAGAAATGGAAAAAAAAGGAGCACCTTTGGCCATTATTGCTCCGGGTAGAGTGTACCGCCACGAAGCAACTGATGCTTCCCACGATTTCATGTTCAGCCAAGTTGAGGGATTAGTGGTTGGCAAAAACATCTCCATGGCACATCTATTAACTACCGCAAAAACATTTTTACAAGAATTTTTCGAAAAAAAAGATCTCAGCATCCGCGTTCGCCCAGGGTTCTTCCCTTTTGTTGAACCAGGTATCGAAATCGATATGACCTGCCCTTTTTGCATAACAGGCTGTTCAGTCTGCAAACAAACACAATGGATTGAAATTATGCCAGGCGGACTGGTTCATCCCAATGTATTAAGAGCGGGTGGTATTGATCCAACCCAATATTCAGCTTTTGCTTTTGGTGCAGGACTTGAACGCATCGCCATGATCAAACATGGAATTGATGATATCAGGCTGTTTCACAGCAGCTCAATCGAATTTTTAAAGCAATTTTAACAGAATTATTTTCTTAGATTAAAACTTTCAGGTATTTGTGTTAGTGTAGAATCCCTGAAAGGAGATACCATGAAAATAACAAAGGTCATCATCCCTGCTGCCGGTCTGGGAACTCGATTTTTACCCTTCACCAAAGCTGTTCCTAAAGAGATGCTTCCGCTCATTGATAAACCGGCAATTCAATATATCGTCGAAGAAGCTATCGCCTCGGGAATTAATCATTTTTCTATTGTTACCAGTAGAGCAAAAGAGGCGGTTGAAAACCACTTTGATGCAAACCCTGGACTTGAATTTCTTCTTAAAGAAAAAAAACAATATCATCTTCTTTCAAGCACTGACAAAATTCATCAAATCGCAAACTTCACCTACATCAGACAACCAGAGCCACTTGGTTTAGGCCACGCAGTCTGGATGGCTCGCAATACTATTGGCAAAGAATATTGTGGCGTCATGCTCCCGGATGAAATCTTTATGTCAAAAGATCCGTGTCTTGCGCAACTGATACAAATCGCCCACCAAGAACGAGCGAGTGTTGTTGCCGTGCAAGAAGTTCCACTTGAGAGTGTTTCGTCATACGGCGTTATTGCAATAAAAAAGCAGATTACGCCAAAGCTGTTTCAACTGGCCAACCTCGTGGAAAAACCAAGCCAAAAAGATGCGCCATCATGCCTTGCACTCACCGGCCGCTATATCCTGTCTCATAAAATATTCAATGCACTTGAACAGGTCAGTAACTACAATAACTCAGGCGAACTGCAATTGACCGACGGAATTAGCCAAATGCTTCAAGAAGGTGAAAAAGTATTCGCCTACAAAGTACAAGGTATCCGCTACGATATCGGCAAACCATTGGGCTGGATTAAAGCGGTTCTTGGCACAGCGCTCCAAGACCCTCGCTATGCCCGACACGTACGTGAATTTTTAGCTGACATGGATACACCAGAGTCCTTCCTTTTTAATAACAACAAAAATCTAACGCATCATAAACTCGACGAAGAATAACAAATCAAGATGTTTTCACATTGAAACATCCTCCCCTGGTTTTTATAGAACCACGCCCCTCTTGCGCCATCACAAGAAAAACCACGCTTTTAGCCTACCAAAGGCACTTTAACCCTTACCAATCATCCTAAACCACCCGCCCATCGACAAAAACATTTTGAAGATATTGAATTTATTGCAATTTGTAATGGATAACTGATAAACTCACTATAGATATAAGCAAAAGGACTATTTATTGGGGTTGGTGGCAAAAAGGGGAAAACTATGAATGGCAAAACTTTGAAATACGCGATAATGGGGCTCGTTACAATGGTAACAGCCACAAATGCGTCCGGATGTCCTACCTGCGTAGGAAGATTGAGATTGGGTATCAAAAAGCCGTTTTTCGAGCTGCATCGGCCACAAAGCCGATCAAAATACGCTCCAAAACAGGAATTAACTCAAGAGGCAATGTCTTTTAAAAAGACAGATACTTCATCACTCTCACCTCTTATGTATGACAACGATAAAAAGGAGCAATCATGAGCACACTAAAACTTGTATGTCTTCTTATTGCTACCACTTCCATTCGTGCCATAGCGCAAATGGGATGTATGGACAACTCATATCACATGAAACAAACAGCCGACAATAAGGCATACCACTATGTTCAATGCAACTGCGACTGCAAACATCATCAACAATCAAGTGACCGAGGCATGTGTAGCAAATGTGGACACTATAGAGATCCAGGAACTTTTGAAATCGTTCGTATTCAAAAAACAGAAAGTAAAAGCCGAGGATAAAAACGTAGAAAAGGAGACTAGTTATGAAGAAATTACTCTCAGCACTTTTAGCTGCACTCACTTTTGCCCCAATGGCGCAAGCAGCCGTTTTGGGTGTCAGAGACAATACCGGCAAAGCAATGCGGGTTGTTGTTGTTGGTAGTGACAATAACTTTAATAGCCGCAATGCTCAAACTGTAAATAACGGCGCAGAAGGTATTTTTGGCGGCACCCCCAACGTATCCGGGCCAATGAGATTTGCTTTTGTAGATGATTTAAGTAAAAACACCTACAACGTCTTTGAAACCTATATGGGTAATATGAGCGACTCTGAATACGCAAACCCCCTTGAAAAAAAAGCAGACGGCTCTCTTAAATTTTCAAGTTATACTGGTATGAGCTTAGACAACGCGCGTAATTTTTTCATGCGCAATAAAGCAACCGGCTGGTGTAACGACCCAGGTTGGTCAGGAAACCCACAAACATTTCCCGTATCGGGCAGTTACTGCAATTATATTAAAGTTTTTTTAAGTGACTCTGAATTTTATATAGACACTGAAGGGAAAAAACAAAGACTTCCCTACGTCCAAATGACGTGGCCGTTAGCCACCTGGTGGCAACCTCGCCCAGTTCAACCTATGAGAGTAAAATCAGTCAAGGCTGTTGTTGAAGGAGCCGGGGAATCGGCTGCCTGGTAAAGTAAAGTTTTATACAAAAGCCCGCTATTTTTGCAGCGGGCTTTTACGCGTTCTATATTAGTTTTTTAAAAAAAGGATATATCATGAACAAATCCATCAAATTTATGACATTACTCACCGCCCTGATGGTCGGTCTCGGCTTACAAGCAGAAGCAGCTGTAAAACATACTGCAACAGGAAACGCGTGGGTTCTCGTTGTTAATAAATCAGGAAGTCCAATGCGTGTATGGTGGGGTGGACACCGCACCCTTTTTGATAAAGACAACTTTGTCAAAATACCAAACGGCGGCTCAAAGGAATTCTGGTTACATGACGTAGAAGCAATGCGTGGACCATTATTCTTCCAACAAGCCAACGATGCTCGTGAGTATGCAGTTAAAACAACTAATCTTGGCGGCATCAACTACGAAGTCATCCATTCTGTAGATAAAGCGTATTTCTACCCTATCAATGAAAATCGTGGATTCTTAAATGCCAAAAAAACATTAGAAATTGCTCCCGGCGGTGCGTACGATTTCCGCGTACGTCAAACATGGCCTGTTAAATTAAACATCTTTGAAGCTCACCCATGGGTCAAAGCCACAGCAACAACCTACAACCCTTTGACTGGTGCTTATAAACTGCTCAGCGAAATTGTAGGCAAGTAATATCGTTATTAAATACTTATTGATGCAGGAAGCCCATCCGGGCTTCCTCATTTAAAAAAGCTCATTATGTAATTCCAATCGTAAAAAGTGATTTTTTAAACAAAACAAGAAGGATGATTATGGAACATAAAAAACAAGGATGTATGTCAGGTTGCAAGCAGCATGAATGTGCCCCAAAATGTGACATGTATGAATGCTGCCCTGGTTGCAAGAAAAACGAAACTCACGAAAAAAACAAGAAGCACGAGTCCAAGGAAAAACATACAGAAAAAGAAATGCCAAAAAAAAATAAGTAAGTCTTCATAATACTTATTGATGGAGGAAGTCTATCCGGGCTTCCTCTCTTGTTAACCGCGAAAGGTCAAATCTCATGAAAAAAATAATTTTAGGCTTGCTGGTAGTAACCTGCGTTACCATTAAATTGGGAGCAGAACACGGCACACGAATCGATACTACCATGTACGTTGAAAATCAAACCGATAAAACGTTTATTGTTGCCATACCAGGAACCAACCACTATACAAGCAAACACACTGTTTCCTTGGAGCCTGGCGAATTGAGAAACTTTGTAGCTCAAACTGCCACACGAGTCGAAGGACCTATCCGATTTGCTCTTATCGAGGATATGGGTAATAACACGTACCATTACTATGAAGCAAGTGGCAGACCACTTCCTGTTTCATTTGACCAATCGGACGCGGCCAGAATTATTGTCATTAAAAAAATCGACAAAGACGGCTACACCATTTCACCTGACAATACACCTGCTGTTATGAAAACAACAACACAAGAAGCTGGGTTTTAAGCCCCAGTTTCTTGTGTTTTCCCCTTTATTTATACCGCATCAGAAACGGTACAAGACTATCTGCGTTGAGCGAGATTGATGTAATCCCACACTCAATTAAAAACTGTGCTACATCAGGCAAATCAGACGGCGCCTGACCGCAAATTCCTATTCTTTTTTTGCTTGTGCGAGCTCCTTCAATTGCCATACTCAACATTTTTTTAACAGCAGGGTCACGTTCATCAAACAATGACGCGAGCTCTCCCGAGTCACGATCAACACCCAATGTCAACTGCGTCAAATCATTCGAACCTATAGAAAATCCGTCAAACAGCTTGCTAAACTCTTCAATCAACAGAACGTTTGAAGGTATTTCGCACATCATCACTATCTCAAGGCCATCTTTTCCGCGTTGCAGACCAAATTCCTGCATAACCTCAAGGACCTGTTGAGCTTCATGCGTCGTACGTACAAATGGCACCATCACCTGCACATTCACAAGACCCATCGTTTGCCGAACCTTTTTAATCGCCGCACATTCAAGTGCAAACGCATCCTTGTACCGATCACTGTAATACCGTGATGCTCCACGAAACCCGAGCATCGGATTCTCTTCTTCCGGTTCAAAATAAATACCACCCAACAGATTGCGATACTCATTTGTTTTAAAATCAGACAGCCGCACAATCACAGGCTTGGGCCAAAAAGCTGCCGCAATGGTACCAATGCCACAGGCCAAGGTGTCTACAAAAAACTTTTCTTTATCAACATAAGCACAGGTAAGCGCTGCAATTTTTTGTGCGATGGTTGCGTCTTTGATTTGTTCAGGATGCAGCAACGCACGAGGATGTACTTGAATCGTGTTATTAATAATAAATTCTAAACGAGCCAATCCCACTCCATCGTTGGGTAACTGCGCAACAGTCAGCGCACGTTCTGGGTCTGCAATGTTGACCATCACTTTGACCGGCGCATGTGTAGTAGTCAGATCCTTTATTGCAAGTTCTTCGCTCACAAAAGGAATCGCACCTTCGTATACCACCCCCGTTTTACCCTGCGAACAATCTATGGTTACCAACTGCCCTTCTTTCAAAAGATCCGTAGCCCCTTGCGCGCCAACAACTGCCGGAATATTCAACTCACGGCTCACGATGGCGGCATGACAGGTCCTGCCCCCGCGGTTGGTAATAATGCCTGCCGCTTTTTTCATCGCTGGCACCCAATCAGGGTCAGTCATATCGGTGACCAAAATATCACCTTTTTGTACTCGATCGATATTGTCCGCCGACACAATGACACGCACCTTACCTGACACAATTTTTTGTCCAATACTTTGGCCGGAAATTAAGGTCGTCAGTGTCTGCTGAGCCTTCAACACATACTGCGTTAAAAAGCCATTCTCCTTTTTACTGGCGAACACCGTTTCAGGACGCGCCTGGAGAATATAGAGTTTTCCATCATGCCCATCCTTTGCCCATTCAATATCCATTGGGCACCAACCACCCTTCAAGCTTGAATAATGCTCTTCAATAACAACAGCAGCACGAGCAAGTTCCAAAATTTCTGCATCAGTTAATGAAAACGAGCATTGATCGAGAACAGAAACGGGAACGGTTGCTGTTGGTTCGGCCGCATGTTCTGCATACACAATTTTGGTAGCCTTGCTGCCCAAATGTTTTTTGATAATCGAAGCATGCCCTTGTGCAAGTGTTGGTTTATGCACCACAAATTCATCAGGTATTACTTCACCTTTTACAATCGATTCCCCCAGGCCATAAGAACCGTTGATCACCACAACATCTTTAAACCCACTCTCAGTATCCAGGGTGAAAATAACACCGGCACTTGCCAAATCAGAACGAATCATTTTTTGTACACCGACAGACAACCCAACTTTAAAATGATCAAATCCTTGTTCAATGCGATACGCAATTGCACGGTCGGTAAACAAAGAGACCATAGATTTTTGAACGGCTTCTAGCAACGCTGCATGGCCTCGAATATTTAAAAACGTTTCTTGTTGCCCGGCAAATGACGCAGTTGGTAAATCTTCAGCAGTAGCAGATGAACGAACGGCAACATCACACTCTTTTTGTTGGTACCGTTCACACAGTTGGTCATATGCCAGCTTGATCTCAGCAGCAAGATCGTCCGGCATGGTCCCCTTGCCTATCAATGCACGAATTTGACTGCCTACGGCATGCAATCGGACAAAGTTTGAATAATCGGTGAGCGTTACCATAATTTTTTTCATGGGTTCAACCAACTTATTATGTTCCAAAAAATGCCAGTAAGCCTGCGCGGTGACTGCAAAGCCAGTAGGCACGCGAACGTTTTTGGCGCTCAATTGTGCAATCATCTGCCCGAGCGAGGAATTTTTTCCCCCAACCGTTGGGGTATCAATCAACCGGATCTCTTCAAATTTTTTAATATAGTTCATCATGTTCCCTCATCGTTTTATAGACCTTAAACATGTGGACAAGATAAACAAAAATGAGATTCAAAACCTATGAAATTAAGAGCAGGGCCCGAAAAAACCCGCCTTAACACGGAACTACTGTTGAAAAAAATATATCGGCCCCTATACTACTCTTTATACAGCAGTCATACAGGTTGGCTGCGCACCATAAACCTTTCTTAACCTAACTAGGGAGCTCTCATGAGCAGAGAACGCCAAAAGCGTCTTTGGAGACTTAAAACACAGAATCAAAATGTTATCCAAACCTTGTGCGTATCCTATTCGTCCTATCCTGCCTCTATGCGAGCCTCTTTTGCCACGTCCACGTGTACGTGCGCCTTCCCCTTTATTTTTTAATTTTAAACACATCACACATTATTCGATCAAAAAGCATTTTATGCGCTCTGTAAAGTCTGAGAGACTGACAGAAAAATAAATCGTTGTAAGGGTTACTATGAATATCAAATCAACAAGAAGTATTGTCATTCCAGCGGGACTCGCCATTTTTTCCATGTTCTTTGGCGCAGGAAACCTCATGCTGCCCATCAAAACAGGCGTCATCTCGGGCACTAACAACTTTTTTGGAATCTCTGGTTTTTTAATGACAGCAGTCCTTCTGCCACTTGCTGGCCTGATTGCCATGATTTTGTTTAACGGCGACTATAAAGCATTCTTTGCTCGTCTGGGCAACATTCCTGGAAAAATGGTAATGGCCGGTTGCATGATCTTCTTGGGACCACTGATCGCCATGCCACGTATTGTGACCGTTGGCCATCTCATGATTGCACCCTTCTTGCCAGCTGGACTTCAAGAACCAACCATGACAGCACTGTTCATCTTCGGTATCATCTTTCTTGGCCTCACCTTTTTGGCCACCTACAAAGAAAACAAGATCGTCGATATTTTAGGTTACTTCATTAGCCCGCTGCTCATTCTTTCTTTAAGCATTCTGGTTATTGTTGGCATTATCACCGCTGGCCCCGCACTCCCTGCATCCGCATCAGCCTTAACCGTCTTTAAGCAAAACTTGATAGGTGGGTATGGCACACTGGATCTCATTGGTGCTATCTTCTTCACATCCATAGTCCTCGGCCTGCTCAAAAGCAAGGTTGCCCCAGAGATAGCGAACAACGTAAAAAAATTAGCGTTCATAGGCCTCAAGGCTGGCGCAATTGGTGTTGGCCTGCTTGCCTTAGTCTATATCGGCCAAAGCTTCTTAGGCGCACACTTTGGCACCGGCATTGAAGGCCTCAATGAAGGTGAAGCTTTCCGCGCAATTATCTTTAAAGTTATTGGTTCATGGGGCGCCGTTATTGTCGGCAGCGCGTCATTGCTGGCCTGCTTTTCAACCTCAATAGCCATTGGTGCCGTTGTTGCTGAATACCTGCAAAAAGACATCTCAGGCAACCGCCTCAGCTTTCCATGGGCATTGGCAATCACCCTACTGGCCTGCTTGCCCCTCTCAGTCTACGGCCTGGGCACCATTTTAAAGCTCACCGCCGGCCCTATTACCTTTATCGGCTACACAACATTAATTGCCCTGACCTTCTGCAATATCGCCTACAAGCTCTTTAACTTTAAACCGGTCAAAACACCCGTGGCAATAACGTTTATAGTGTCTACCATAGCGTATTTCATATAAAAATTGAGGGCCTCCTTTTCGGGGGCCCTTTCCCGATCCACAATCACTGTTTGTCAATATTCCACAAAACCCTGCATAGACCGATTGACAGGCGCATTGAACTCACTTATTCTAAAAACAGATATTATAATTATTTCATTCTAAGAAAGGTTTCATCTATGTCGTTTACAGCAACAAAAAAATTAGAACTCGGACTCGTAGCAGCGCTGCTCTTCAGCACTGTTCCAGCACAAAAAGCACAAGCTTTTGCTCCTATTGAAAAGTTTAATCAGCTGACGACAAGCCAAAAGGCATTGGTCATCGGCGCACTTGTTATGACCCCCTACCTTGTTAACTTTTTTGGCAGAAAGCCATTAACAGCTCCTCGTTTTGACTCTCAAAAATTGCTCCATGGCTCAGTTGCTGAAAAATGTGCTCAATGCCACTATTTCTTTGTTGATAAAGTTTTAGGATGGCCACGTAAAGAAGGTAAGATCAAAGTTGCAGAAGACAAAAATGCTGGCGATGAAAAAGATGGCAAAAAAGCAGAAGCCAAGTACAAGCTTGAAGTGAGCATTGGACAAGAGCCTGCTGGCGCACTTGGTTTAACAGCTGACTACATTGACAATGCAGCAAAAGCTCTTGGTCTTCCTAAAAAAATTCTTGGTGGTGTAGCAGCAATTATTGCTGGAGTTCAATACATCGGCAAGTTGGATGCCAACATCAAGACCAGCTTATCCTGCTAAGCGCATCACGATTTTTCATCATGTATATAAAAAAAGGTCGGTTCATATGAGCCGGCCTTTTTTGGTCAAACCACATAACACGAAGGGTATAACAATGAAGAATGCATTTAAAAAACCAGTTCTTTTCACACTGGTAGCTCTTGCGTGTGTCCCGCACGCAAACCTTGAAGCACAACACCGCGATAACGACAGCGGCCTCGGTACCTTTTTATGTTGGGCTGGTGGCGCAATTGTTGGCGGACTGGTTGGCGTAGCCGCGTATAATGCCTTCTCGAGTCCCTCGGACAGTGAAGAATTGAATGCAGGGCAGCGCGTACTCAATGACGCCTGCAACCTGCAAACAAAATATGCATCACGGTACCAAAAAGATTGCTCGTACATAGTTGGCGGAAACAATGCAATTAATGAACTCAAATATTCCATTGTGCATGGCGGCTCAAGAAGATCACCGTATGTACGTTATGCCTCAAAGTTGAGCGATGATATTTCCAGCACGCAACACTCAATCAGCAAGCTCTGCAACAAAAAGAGCCACCTCTTTGAACGTAAAATGGAACTCACGCACCACTCAGACAAGATGACCAGACAAGAACGCGAGTGCTACAGCGAACAATACGAAAAGTTGATCGAGCAGATCACACGTCAAATCGATACCCTGCAAGCAATGTGTAACGACTTGCGACACCTGGAAACAACCATCTTGGGTCTTCCTGAGTATCGAGAAGAACAGTTACTCTCTCAGATCAACAACCTGGAAAACAAAATCGACCACATGAACCATCAGGTCTATGTGTACCAACCTGCACCGGTTGTTCCCTGCTGGTATGAGCCAGTAACATACTACGAACCAGCACCCTACTATGAACCAACAGTTATTCTTCAAGGCAATATCAACGTTGTAGATTCAGCACCTCGCCCAAGCTCATCAAGCTGGGGATGGGGGGTTGGGTACAGCCAATCATTTTCATAAACTGAACTAAAAAACTTTGAGTATGACAAAGCGCTGTGGAAATATTTTCCACGGCGCCTTTTTTTTATTTTGAGGTACCCTTAAGCAAAAACCTCTACACGGAGATTTTGTCATGCTCATCTTTGTTCTCTACGACGGCATCAACAACTCGGTCTTTCAAGGTCAAGTCCTGCAGCCGCTCATCAAAAAATTAAAATCCGAAGCTGCCGACCGCGTTCTTGTAATCAGTTTTGAAACTGCACAACTACCATCAGAACAAGTTGCCGCTATCAACACCGCTCACCCCAATCTCAAACTCATCACGCTCAAAAAATACCCGTTCATAGGCAAGCTCAGTTTATTGCCCGCCATCTGCAGCCTCAAACGCATTCTGGCAGAACAACCTGCCTATAATCTTATGGCACGCGGACCGTTAGCCGGATTTATGTGCGCCCGAGCGATACACTGGAAACAATGCTCATCACTCACCGTGCAAGCTCGCGGACTTTTGGCGGAAGAGTATCGATACGTGACCAAAGATGAACGTAATATATTTAAACGCTCCATTAACCGATTGCGCGCAAAACTTTTTATGTCGCTCGAAATTGCCGCGTATGCGAATGAAAAAATAATCATTGAGACAGTGAGTCCGGCACTCAAAAATTATTTGATCACACAGTGTGGTGCGCGCGCCAAAAATATCTATATCGCAACGCATGATCTTCCACCAACATTTGACCTGGCAACCATTGCCAACTGGCGGCACGAAATGCGCACGAAGCTCAATATTCCAACGGACTCTTATGTGTATTGTTTTAACGGATCGGCAAAACCATGGCAATGTGCGCCGGAAGTGGTCACCTTTTTTGAAAAACAATATGCGAAAAACAAAAACAGTTTTTTACTGGTACTGACCCAGGACAAGAATGCATTTCAAACATTATGTGTACAACAAACCCTTCCCTACAATTCATATTTAGTTCTGTCGATCCCGCATCAGGATATGTACCGACACCTTTCTGCCTGCGATGCAGGACTTATCTTCCGAGAACCATCAGTGGTCAACTGGGTCTCACGGCCAACCAAGGTACTGGAATACCGCGCAGTTGGTCTACAAGTGATTCATAACAACACGGTAGCCTGGTTGATGGAATAGTTCAAAACAAAACAACAAAAAATCTTGACAATTAACCCCTCGCTATGAAATGGTTACTCACTGCAGATAAAAAACAAAGTGACGATAAATGAAGCAGTACAACCTCAAATAGAAAGGGAAAAAAGAGTGACGTTTCGCACCTTTATTTTAACTCTAGTTCTGCTGATCGGCCTCTCGCCTACAATAAGCACCGGAGCTCCCCGCATCAGTGAAAAAAATATCCATAACCTCCTTCTTCATACAACCCTCGCAACCAAAGCACCGCGGAACAGTAGCAGTGTGTATATTCCATGCCCCAACAATCTGTCAGGTGAAGGCAGCGAAGAGCAAGGTCCTCCTGGTCCTCCCGGCCCAGCTGGCCCTCAAGGCGAACATGGCCACCAAGGTATTCAAGGTGAGCCTGGCCCACAGGGACCACAAGGCCCAATTGGTCCAACGGAAAGTTGCTGCGCAACATATGGCTCACGAATTTCTTCACTTGAGTCCTGTTGTGAAAATGTAAATTCACAAGTAGGTATTTTAGAAAGTTGTTGTTCAGTCGTTGGCACGAGCACCAGCCAACTTGGCTCTAGAGTAAATACACTAGAAAGTTGCTGCACCACCGTTGACTCACGAGTCAGTACCCTTGAATCTTGCTGTGAAAATGTAAATTCACAAGTAGGTATTTTAGAAAGTTGTTGTTCAGTCGTTGGCACAAGCACCAGTCAACTTAGCTCCAGAGTAAATACATTAGAAAGTTGCTGCACCACCGTTGGCTCACGAGTCAGTGCCCTTGAGTCTTGCTGTGCCACTGTAAATTCAAGAGTCAGTTTTTTAGAAAGTTGCTGCTCAGCCGTTAGCACAAGCACAAGTCAGCTTGGCTCCCGAATAACTGTCCTTGAGTCATGTTGCGATGAAATTGAGGCAGGCGGGTTGGCCAGTGGCCGATATGTAGATAGACACACCAACCAGACTCTGATACCTAGTGGTGGAGCTATTAATTTTTTATTTGGCGATGACTATTTTGGAACAGATATCTCTTGGTCCATCGCCACCCCATCCAACATACTAATCAATACAGCAGGCCACTACTTAGTTACTTACGGCCTCGTTCCAGGCTCGGGAAATGCGTTCTTTGGACTCGCTGTTAATGGCACTCCTGATCCGAACATTGTTTTTGTGGCCGGTGCCGCCGGTTCAACCTCCTCAATTACATTTATCCGTGAATTTGCAGCCAACGATATTATCACAATTGTCAATGTTGCTGGCCAGTCCGTAACGATCAGCAGCATAAACAATGCTGTCAGCGCTTTTTTCTGTATTGTCAAGGTCAGTTCATTGGTTACCCCATAAGATATGGGTTACCCAGTAAAAGAAAGAGCCCTGAATTTTCGGGGCTCTTTCTTTTATCAAAAAAAAATCCGTGACATCCTCATCAACAGATATGCAAACGCGCTACTCTCTTGCTTATAGCTTCACAAAGTCCTGATTGCTCATGGTAACAACGTGAAATCCCTCACAATATATTCCCGTCTTGCTCATAAAACTTAGAGCGCGATTACGTGCTTCAACAACCTTATCATGCCGATACGTAGCCAGTTGTGAAACATGCTGCCGTAAAGCCTGTAATTTTAATGTCATAACTTCAGATATATCCTCGTAATATGAAACGACCCGCAAGGGAGTCCACACCTCATAACAAAAAACTGTTTCTATTTTCCACGGATGCCCCATACCGTCGAAAAATGAGTTACTGCCAGCTCTTTTTATCGCTTCCATAACAAGTTGATACGTTACTTTATGGTCCTTGTGAGCATCTGAGCGATGAGGAATATAGACTATATCGGGTCGTTCTTGTCGAAGCAGCTCAATCAGCTGCATGAGATTTTTTTGATTATACGTCAGACGCCTATCCTCATTTTTCAAAAAATAAAGTTTTTGGACTCCAAGCATATGCGCAGCTCGGGTTGCCTCCTGTTCACGAATACGCACAAGCGCTTCCTTTGAACGATATAACCTACCACCACCAGCGCCCCCAGACGTCATGTAAACAATGACAACATCATTACCAGCGCGCCGCTGCTTAACAATACTTCCACCACACCCAATGATGTCATCGTCTGGATGGGGCGCGAATACAAGCACCTTTTTATAAACCGCAGTCAGTGCTGCCTGATGCGGTTGCTCACTCAAGCAACACAACAAATATGGACTAACAAAAAAGTAAAAACACATAATCTGTAAAATTTTATACAAGGCCTACAACTCCTTTTTTATCTCGATACATGAATGGTCCAACAACACACTCCCTAAAACAAAGAGCCCCGAAATTTTCGGAGCTCTTTATTACATCAAACATATTAAATAATCTGCGATCTACTGAAAATCAGTATCACCTGGATGACATTGTCCGCTGACATCGCTTAAAGAGCACTCTTTGACATCTGGTAATTGTTGACTCTCATGTGCCTCTTTCAAAGTTCCCTTACTGTTCTTGTTGTCTCGACAAGTATCAGACTCTGTTGGTACAACAAGATCCATACCCATAAGACCTCCCGACAACAACAACCCTATTCCTAAAATCAATCCTCGCATATTCATTCAAATGCCCCTTCTTGTCCATAATGTGTTGCCTCATCCACTGTCAACGCGCTTGCAGAGGATAGCAGAAAATAACTATGCACTCAAACATGCCTTCACAAACCCATAAAATAACGGACTTGGATTACCTAAGCGACTTTTAAACTCTGGGTGCGCTTGAGTTGCTACAAAGAATGGATGATCCAAAAGTTCAACAAATTCCATCAATGCCGTGCCATCGTTGCGAAGATGTTTGCCTGAAAAAAAGAGACCAGATTCTTCAAGCCGTGCCACGTAGGCTGGATTAATTTCATAACGATGACGATGCCGCTCCACAATGACCGGCTCACCTTTTTTCATGGCTGCTTGCAGCGGAGTAGAAACATGGTCAATGCCTTCTTTGGCAAGTTGCTCCAAAGAATTCATGTCTTTTTGGAGTCGTCCCGTCTCTTTGTACAATTCATGCACACGGCCGCCAACGGTCAACAACGCAGCATAACCACCAAGACGCATAGTCCCACCAAACCCTTGTGCATCAGTAACGCCCTGTTGTTCTGGAAGCAAATCAACAATAGGGAAAGCTGTTGTTTCATCAACTTCAGTGGTGTGTGCACCTGTCATACCACACACATTGCGTGCATACTCAACGCAGGCCAACTGCATGCCATAGCACAAACCAAGGTACGGAACTTTTTTGGTTCGAGCATATTCGATCAGTTTCATTTTACCTTCAACACCCATGCTGCCAAACCCGCCCGGAACTACAATGCCCGCGTACTGCTTGAGCTGCGCTGCATCAATGCGACCCGTTTCCATATCATCGGCACGTAGCCAGGTGATATCAATACCAACGCCAAGTTCTGCACCCGCATGTATCAACGCCTCGCGAACACTCAAATAACTATCTTCTAAATTGTAAGTCCCGGTACCCAAATATTTACCACACACGGCAACTTGAACTCTGTTTTTTGGCGCTCTCACATGCGCAACACGCTCTGCCCAAGGAGCTAAATTAAGCTCTTTTTTGGGCTCTAACTTCAACCGTTGCATCACCTTATTACCAAAATCTTCCCGTTCCAAATGCAATGGCACTTCATACACCGTATCAAGATCGGGAACTGAAATAATATTATCAAGCCCTATGTGCATGGTCATGCCGATTTTTTTTCTGCGAATATCATCAACCGGCTTTTCCGCGCGACACATAACAAAGTCAGGCACAATACCTTCTTCTCGCAACATTTTAATTGCCTGTTGCGTTGGCTTTGTTTTCATTTCACCAGCATGTTTTGGAATCGGCAAATAGGTCACCATGATATGAGCAACATGGTCAGTGCCTAACTCACGCTCAAGGGACTTTGAAGCGAACAGAAAGGGAATATTTTCATCATCACCAATGGTGCCACCAATTTCAATAATGACAATCTCATACCCTTGTGCCGCAATGCGAATCCTGCTGACAATCTCTTGCGGAATGTGCGGAATAAATTGAACAGTTGCACCCAAATAGCCGCCTGCACGTTCACGGTCAATGACAGACTTGTACACCTGACCCGTTGTCATATTGTTACGTTTGAAAGTGTCTTGATTCAAAAAGCGCTCATACGTTCCCAAATCAAGATCAATCTCACCGCCATCTTCAGTCACCCATACTTCACCGTGCTCGGTAGGGCGTAAGGTTCCTGCATCATAATTGATATACGGGTCCGCTTTAATAATGGTTGTTGAGTAGCCGTACTCTTTTAAAAGCTTACCCAACGATGCAGCAACAACCCCTTTTCCAACGCCTGAGATCACGCCACCGGATACAAAGATAAATTTTGTCATAATTCCATCCCTTAAAAAACACTCTAAAAAACAAGCACACCGCCCCAAAAGAACGGTGTGCTACAACAAGCGCTATCTCATTTTCAGTTTCAACTAAATTAATAAACTTGCAACCATGGCAGACAATAAATTGGCAAGCGCACCACCAAGCACCGCTGTCAAACCAAATTTGGCAAGCCACTGACGTTTGTCGGGCACTAATGCACCAATACCACCAAGTTGGATACCGATACAAGAAAAATTTGAAAATCCACACAGGGCATAGGTAATAATTGATACCGTACGCGGTGCCATGTCAGAATGCACCAACTGACCGTAAGCAACCAGCTCGTTAACCGCAACTTTAGTTCCCAATAACTCGCCTGCCTTAAGCGCTTCATGCCCGGTAAATCCAAGCAGGTAACCAAACGGTGCAAACAAGTATGAGAAAATCAAGTTAATGCTGAGTGACGGCAGCGTTATATTCATACCAAAATAGGCAAACGCCATATTTAAAAGATCTGAGCCATAACCAAGAGTTGCATTCAAAATCGCGAGCAATGCCAAGAAGGCAATTAACATAGCAGCTACGTTCAAAGCAAGACTGAGTCCGTCTGATGTTCCTACAAAAATCGCATCAAACATATTTGAGGTTTTGCGCTCCATACTCACTTGCGCTTCAGCGGTTGCTGATTTTTCTGTTTCAGGAAGCAGAATTTTTGAGATCAAAATAGAGGCAGGAATACCCATAACGCTGGCAGCCAACAAATGGGTAATCGGCACGCCCATGGCAGCAAACACCACCAAAATTGCGCCGCTGATGGTACCCATACCACTGACCATCACCAACAAAAATTCAGATTGAGTCATGTCCTTTAAATATTCTTTAATCAGCAACGGCGCTTCGGTTTGCCCCAAAAAGCTGTTGGAAATTGCGCACAAAGTTTCTGCGCCTGTGGTTCCCAATAAAGGACGCAACAAATAACTCACGGCAGAAACGGCACGTTGAATAATACCGAAGTGAAACAACAGCGCCATAAAAGCACCAAAAAAAATAATTGCCGGTAAAATCTTCACCGCAAAAATAAAGCCCCATGCCCCGGTTGGGTTTGCAAGCCCACCAAACACAAATGACGCACCAACGTCAGCAGCTTGATACAGTTGACTCACGCCGTAAGCAATTCCTTCAACAATAATCTGCCCAAACCTCACCTTCAGCATCACATAGCCGATAATAAAATGAAGCACCAATGCACTGACAACAAGACGTGGGTTCACCTTTGACCTGTTGCGTGAAAATGCCCAGGCTATTAATAAAATGACGGCAATGCCGACAAAGTTCAGATAACGATTATGTTCAAGTAAATAATCAAGCAAAAACATGCGTACTCCCACGGATATAAAACGGATTATATAAAAAATGGTTCTTTAACACCGCTCAAGTATAGCGAAAGAAAAGAACAAAAATGAGGGGAAACTTTAGATTTTTTTAATGCGCGCGCAGCATGATTATTTTGGAAGTGATTAATAAAAAAGAGCCCCTTACAATGAGGAGGCTCTTGTAAAATTTCTGATACAAAAAAAGCTCAACCTTAAAAGCTGTCTTTTCACCAAACAAAATAACTAACCAGTGTACCCAAATCTTTTTTTAGTCATATTCATCATCACACTAACTCAGCCGTTCCAACAGCTTTATCCACTGTGAGTCTTGCCCAAAGGCGGTCGCATAGTATGAACTATCGATAGTGCCGCCCTCTGCTGGCACATAAATCGCAGTGCCATATGCTTTGCCCTGCGTTGTAGATCCACCACAACGGGCCACCACGCATGATTGCATGGCATCATAGAAATCATACAGCGCATCCACAAGGACCTGATTTTCTGACAATGCTGGCAGCAGCACTACTTGCGCTTCTATGCTTTTACAGAAAGCCACTGGGTCGGTATACATCGGCCACAGGCAAAAGCGCGGCGTCTCGGCACGTGCTTGCGTAATGAGGTCAGTTACAGTGGGTAGAGCCAATACGGTTGTTACGACCTTATCAAGCGCCTGCGTAACCGCACCTACTTGTGTCAAATCAAGGGAAGCGTGCGTGAAAATTCCTGACGCGTCAAATTTAGAATAATAGGCGTCAAATACCTTCACCATATCAACCGTTGTTTCTCGTGGTGCGATGCCTTGATTGAGCACACCAACAAGCCCCTGATAATCAAATCCATCACGCAATGAGCAACTTTGGTTGCCCACAAGATAGTTGGCATAGGGTGCAACTTGATATGCAACTTCAAGCATATCCCCCATGCAGGTATCAAAAGCGAGAATATCAAGCGGCTTGCCATGCAACAGTTCATTTTGAATGACTGCCAGACTTGCAACCAGATCTTGATTATTCAAATACACGCGCGGATTGACACTAAATAAAAATCCCTTGTGGTGGCAATAATGCTCTTGAAGATCAGCATGCATACGTCTGACGGTTAGTGGCACCAACGCTTCATCACCAATAAGGCATGATCGTTTTTTTTCGACAGGACAGGAAACAGCACATATTTGCGAAGGCGCATCCCCTGAGTCGGTGATCCATGCAACTTGTGCATCATTCCAGTGTGGGTCCAAAATACCCCAACCGTGATTAGAAAGAATCAGCATCACGTGGTCGGCGGTACAATCAGTGAATGCAAATCGTGCCGCATCAATAACATCTTGCTGACAGTTGCCACTCAACTGCCCTTCTTCCAAAAACACAAGGCCTGTCGAAACGACACGATAACGCAGCATGGTTGTATCGTACGCATGCAGCTGAATAATAAAATCAACAGAATCATTCGGATTACCCCGCACGGCATCCGTGATATTTTTGATCGCCATATCGCTCAATCCATCAGTCGCCTCCAGATACAGCAACACTTTCCACGTGTCGGCAGACAGTGATTGGGAAAAACAGACCGAAACAATAACAAAAAAAAACGTTCTCATAGTTCTGTGCATCATGAAACCTATCCTTTTTATATGATTTAACTCTCCACAACCCGTTTACATTCTTACCAATTCAAACCAACAATCATCAACATTCTTCCATAAAATTCTTCTGCCAACAGTGCTTAAGCGCCGTTTCGTCCATATCTCCCCCTTTTAATTACATCTTGCCATTGAAATAAGGTGCATATTAGGAGTAGTATTATAGATACTCTACAAATGCTGTAATATTAAATTATAACGTACAAATAACACAAAGAATGGGAACGTATGCTTGAAAAATATAAAAAATTTATTATCGGTAAACGCTTATCATCAGCCGCAATAAAAGATGAAAAATTTTCTGTACTCTTTGGACTCGCCATTTTGGCAAGCGATGCAGTATCTTCTGTAGCATATGCAGTTGAAGCAATATTATTAGTCTTAATCCCTGTCCTTGGTGTAGCAGCATACGGAACTTTACTTGGAATTGTTGCCGCAATTATTGGTCTGCTTATTTTGCTTGTTACTTCTTATCGACAAACAATCAAAGCCTACCCAAATGGTGGTGGCGCTTATACGGTAGCAACAGAGAATTTAGGTGTTGTACCCGGACTTTTTGCGGGAGCATCGCTTTCTGTAGATTACATTCTGACCGCTGCAATTAGTACAACCGCCGGTACCGATGCCATAACATCTGCCTTTCCCATTCTTTATCCATTCAAAATAGCTATTGCCCTCGGTTTTTTGATACTGATCACCATTGTAAATTTACGTGGGCTCAAAGAATCATCGAGAATTTTTAGCTTACCAACCTACATATTTATCGGTAGCACACTCAGCTTAATTATCACCGGACTTATAAAATACAGTTTATATGGTGCCCCAACAGCGGAAGTTGCTCAACTTATTTTGCCAACCACAGGGAGCATCGGACTCTTCTTACTGCTCAAGGCGTTTTCTCAAGGCTGTACCGCATTAACGGGCATAGAGGCCGTCAGCAATTCCGTGCCGAACTTTAGAGAGCCAACCACAAAAAACGCAAATACCGTTCTAGGCTTGCTCGCATTATCAGCATTTATCATTTTTGGCGGCATGTCTTTGCTTGCCACTCTATATCGCATTATACCGGAAGTTGGTGGTGCAACGGTACTGTCGCAGATTGCGTCGACCGTGTTTGGCAGTGGCGCAATGTACTATATTTTCCAATTTTCCACTGCACTAATCTTATTTATGGCTTCAAATACAGCCTTTAATGGCTTTCCCATGATTATGTCCATTATGGCAAAAGATGGCTTTGCTCCACGACAGTTGATGCTCAGAGGCCACCGACTCAGCTACTCAAACGGTATTATCATCTTATGTTTCATTTCAAGCCTGCTCATTATTATTTTTGGTGGTAGCACACAAGCATTGGTCCCTCTGTACGCGGTTGGCCTCTTTAGTTCAGTTGCACTTTCACAATTGGGTATGTTTTTGAGGGCGATGAGGATTAAGGGCAAACAGTGGCAGGTTAATGCACTTTTTAATGGTCTTGGAACATTTTTTTCCGCATCTACCGTTTTGATCTTGAGCGTAACTAAATTTTTAAGCGGCGCCTGGATAGTTATCGTCTTAATCCCGCTCATTGTAAAAATAATGCTCAACATCAAAAAGCACTATGATGCCGTTGAAAAGGACTTAAAAATAACAGATTTTCATGCATTGAAAAAAACAGATTTTCATGCTGTACGTACACACCATGCAATTGTGCCCATCTCAGATTTAAATAAATCTGTTGTAGAAACACTGTGCTATGCAAAAAGTTTATTTGGACAGGTAACAGCAATTCATATTGCCCTCAACAAAGAAGATGCCGCACACCTTAAAGAACGCTGGAATGAGTGGAACCCACAGATACAACTCATCGTAAAATACTCGCCATTCCGCACCATAACCGAGCCCCTGGTTGACTATATAGACAACTTAGCCAGGCACAAAGATGCCTCTGAAACTATCACTATCTTAATGCCGCAGTTTATCACCTTCAGCACCTGGGAAAATTATTTACTTCATAACCAAACCAGCTTGTTTTTGCGACAAGCGTTATTACACAAAGAGGTTATCGTTTCGAATTTCCCTTATTATGTTGACTGGAAAAAGTAAACGACGCAAACGTCGCACAAGAACGAATACTCGGGAAACTGATATTTGAAACAGAAATCTTTTTGCGCATCCTGACGCAGGCATTGCAACAAAAAAACAATCAATAAAAACCTGGATAATTTTTAGGACTGTGCGCGTACTCGATCCAAAATCGACTCTTCACGACGAGCTCTGCGACCTTCTTCACGCAACGCTTGTATGATTTCGTCAAGCTGACCTTCCATAACCACATCAAGATTTTTGAGGGTTACGTTGACCTGATGGTCGGTTACACGATTTTGTGGATAGTTATAGGTACGAACTTTTTCTGAACGATCACCCGTTCCAACCTGCGTTTTACGCATCTTACTCATGGCAGCTTCCGCTTTTTCCATTTGTGCGACAAGTAATTGAGATTGAAGACGTTTCATCGCTTTTGCTTTGTTTTTGTGCTGGGAACGTTCTTCTTGGCACGAAACGACAACGCCCGAAGGAACGTGTGTGATTCGCACGGCAGAATCGGTTGTATTGACGTGTTGGCCGCCAGCTCCGCTTGCACGGTACACGTCGATACGAAGATCGGAGGGATTAATGGTAACATCAACTTCTTCAGCTTCTGGCAGCACTGCCACCGTTGCGGTTGAAGTATGGATACGACCAGCAGTTTCTGTTGCTGGCACACGCTGAACCCGATGAACACCGGACTCGCGTTTGAGATGACCGTATACGCCTTTGCCTTTAATGTGCAAAACCGCCTCACGAAAGCCACCAAGGTCGGTGGTACTTGAACTGTCAATTTCGGCTCGCCATCCCTTACTCAGAGCATAATTGGTGTACATTTTAACCAAATCGGCCGCAAATAATGCGGCCTCTTGTCCACCTGTCCCCGCCCGGATTTCTACAAATACCGAACGGTCATCATGCTCTGGTGGTGGGAATAAAAGATAGTCAAGGTCATGCTCTTTTGATGCAAGCTGCTGGTGAAGGTCTTCAATCTCTTCCTGGTACAGTTGCGCCATTTCCCCATTGCCATCCGCCTCTATCAGTTCTTGTGCTTCGCGAATGGAAGCTTCAAGCTCCTCAATCCCGTTGCGCATTCCCAAAATGTTGGACAACTGCGAGTGCTCTTTTTGCAGAGCCTGGCGCTTCATAGTATCAAGATTATGATCGGTCAAAAGTCCGCTCAACTCATCATGCCGTTTGCGTAACTCATCCCATTGATTAAACATTCTTCAGCAGCTCCTACAAAGCTCTTATTGACCTTTTTTGTATTTAGCTTTGAACTTCTCAATTCTACCCGCTGTATCAACAAATTTTTGATCGCCGGTGTAGAATGGATGACACTTTGAACACAAGGTCGATCTCAAAGTTTTTGAGGTGGAGTGGGTCAGAAATGTAGATCCGCAGGTGCAGGTCGCCATAACCTCAAAAAGTTCTGGATGAATATCCTTTCTCACAATGATCCTCGTCAGTTTAGGGTTCTTATTATTTGACTTACAAATGTAGTTTTTATTATTGCCCAAAAAGCCCACTTTGTAAAGGAATGGGCCATAGAGGGCCCTCTCTTCTTAAAAAGCCGGCTGCAGGATGGTCCTGAAGCCGGCTTTGATTACTCAAAAAACTGTTCGTACTAGTTCTTAAGGAGGGGGTCTGTAAAGAAAGGGTAAAAAATGCGCTATCTTGCGTCTGAAAGGCTTTCCAGCTCGCTAGCCATTGACCTTTTCACAGCTCCAATAATGAGCTCAATTTTCTCCTGATCTCCTTCAAAAATGATGCCCTCGGTTGGGCTCAAAATGATCTTGATATTATGCCCACGAATGTTGACAATTTTACGTCCTCCATCAAAGGCCACCGTTGTCCGCTTAAACTGAGGAAATTCTGACAAAGCACCGGTGATGATATTGAACATTTGGGTCGATCCAATAACGTTAAAGAGCCCGATATTGAGAATATACTCTCCCGATGCATCAGCCTCTTTATTACGAGCATCAAAGAATGAAAGGCCTATGGACAACATAATAGGGGATGCGATGGTTGACAGCACAATCACCACAATAGCCATGATATAGGCATTATGGGGCAAAATTTCACGGCTCAAGATGGTAGCTATGACCAGCCCAACCTCTCCACGAGCAGACATTGAAGAACCAAATAAAAAGCCTTCCAACTGTGTCCATCGGTTCTGTGGGTCCCGATCGAACAGATTATTAAGCCAGATGGCAATGTAACAAGCGATCTGTTTTGCTGCAATCGCAACACCCAACAACAAAAAGACCCCGATCCACTGGGAAAAGCTGAGCTCTTTAATATCGATCTGAAACCCTATCGACCCTAAAAAAAGCGGTAACAAAACCGCAGTCATAAAGGGAGAAATAACCTTTTCAACCTGATGCCGGCTATCGGCCCGACGATGGAAAAGTCCAGCAAAATAAGCCCCGGTGATACCAGAAAGCCCGCCCACCAGTTCAGCACAGGCAAAATAGAGAAACATAATGCCGTTAGCTACTGAAGTCATCAAATGGGAAAGTTTGAAACGTCGCAATAAACGCAGGATTACAGGAACAATGTAATAGCCAACAAGGCACAAAACCAACAAACATACCACCATATAACCAACTGCCTGCACAATGCCGCCGGTGGAATGCCCATCGGTAATACCAGGAATGTCACCAAACGTTCCGCCGCGCACCACGATAAAAAACAGAGAAAGGGCTATTACCGCAACAATATCATCAATAACCGCGGCACCCAAGGTTGCCTTAGCAACCCGCAAATGCATTCTATTTTGAGCAAAAAACATAGCAACCGGAATAGAAACACTAGTGGCTGAAAAAACAAGCCCTAACCCCAGCGCCTGAACCAACGTAAATCCCTCTGCCAACCAGTAATACGAACAAAAAGCAATCATAACAATCGGTATAAAGGTACCAAGAAGGCCTGCAACAACCGCTGAAAAACCAACGCTGGACAAATCTTTGACGTCAGTTTCATGCCCTGCTATCCACAATAGATACGGAACGGTCAACACGGCAGACAACAATAAAACAAATACCACAAACATGTCTGCTGAAGAAAGAACGTACTGAATGCCGGTATGCCAATCAATCGCCTTGAGAGGTTCTTCAAAAATTCGATAGTGTGAGATACCCAAACATGAAGGCCCGAGAATAATACCGCCAACAATCTGGCCGGCAATAGTAGGAATATGAAGTATCAGCTTGAGAATCTTGCCGATAGCAATGACACCCAGCAAAAGAACCGCAAGAAAAAAGGCACACTTTGCAACAAACACGGGGCTTAAGCCCGATGCAATAATCACGTCTTCAGGTATGGTAACCGTTGGGCCCGCTCCATACGCTGATGTTGCCCCCATCAACAAACTTACTACCGAACAATACTTTGCCCACATCCATGGTTTAAACATACTGGTACCTTTGTGTGTATACCCCATCATTTTTTATGCAGTTCAGTCTACGCAGCTGGCACGATAAAAACAAGGCAATAGCCTCAAACCCAAGGCTTTTCAAGCCACAGCGCCACCATTCCCCCCTCTTAAATCTTCCCCTATCCCCCATTAAATCAATTCAAGTTGAAATTTTTATTGATTTTTAAATAACAATTCAGCGATACTGAAAGGGAAGAAATGGACAAAAAAAGGGGTTATGTATATCGAACGGAGCCAGTACCATGAAAAAAATCATTCTCGCCACAGCTGTGATCGCTCTGGCTGGTGCCGGCATTAGCCTCATGGCTGCTACTCAAGCAAAAAATCCAACCATCAAAGAACCCATCGTTCAGGTTATCTCCATAAAAAACGCTCTCAACAGATACATTACTGACATTATTAAAAACAACATTCTTAATACCCCAGAAACACAAGCTAACGCCTTCACGATGGAACACGGTCCACTACAAACAAAAAACGTGATTGAATCCTACTATAAAGCAGCCTGGAAAGAGCATGATGCTCACGAAAAATTAATCCTGAAAGATGGTATGCGACTCACAACGAATCAAAAAATCATTCAGGCAGCAACAGGCTTAACCTTGGAACAAATCGAGAAACAAACACAAAAAAATAGGCCTACCGCAATAAACCTGAATCTATCATTAAATTTTGTCCTCAAAGTTATGAGCATTCAAGGGCTAGCTGCCATTCTTCTTGGCATTCCCTACCTCATGTTTATTAATCTCGGTATTCCAGCCATTACCATGAAACCAATATTGATCGCAGCAGAGTGGACATCAGGATTCACCAAAAAAGCTATCTATAACTCTCAAAAATATACCGCGCTCAGACCTCTTTTTGATCGTATCAATAAACGAATTATCAATGACTGGAAAATATGGAATGTAGATACCGATATCCAAACGAAATGGATCGGAAAAACAATTGTGGAATAAATGTATAAACCGTACAGAAAGGAACTCGTATGAAGCTGAAATTATTAGTGTCACCCATACTCGCCCTCAGTCTTTTTATGGCAACCAATACAATACTGCCAGCTGCTGCAACACAACCAACTGAAGGAGCTGCCGCTGCTGAAGCTGCAAAAACAACCGACGCCAAGGGGTTACTCAAAACATTTAAAGATATTAAGTTACTGGTGAAAGGGATACAAGAAATTGGCGGCGTCGTACTCACCCTCTTTTCATTTAGTGACTTAGCAACAGGACTCAATAAAACAACCACACCTCTTTTTGCTATTATCGACGAATTTGAAAAACCAACCCCAGACACCAATAAAGTGATTGCAAAACTCCATGAGATGGAAGGCGCTCAAGCCCTCATCCTCAAAGATGCTGAGCGTATCGTTAAAGTAGTGGTTTCACCTGTCACCTTATTCTCACCTATCGTTATCAAAGCATTAAGAAAGCAAGGAAAAGTCACCATGAAAAATGGCGTTGAAATGGTGGAAATTCAAAAATGCCTGACCAAGGACGTCACTGAAAAGGTTATGAAAGAGGGCAAAATGGTTGACGAAAAGAAAACCATTGTAGAAACAATCAAACAAGAAGTTCCCGTCAAAGACGCAGCAAAATATATTACGGACTTCGTTGTATGCCAAATCTTCAAGCTGCTCAACTCATACCATAAAGCGGTAGAAACCTTGCTCCATAAATACCTTGAATTACAAGAAACAATCAAATCTACAGAGACCAAACCCGTTACACCTGCAGCTGCACAATAATCTTCTCTACAATCTTGTCATTAAAAAAGGCCAGGAAAAAACTCCTGGCCTTTCTCTTTTTACTGTACGATCTGTAAACGTTGAGCCGTATCCTGCAATCTCGATGAGTTGTTAACAGGGTATTCAAAAAACATCCAATGCTCTTTATTCAATTTATACCGCGGATCCTGCGTCGGCGTACCATCTTGAGTAAATCCCCAAGCAAAATATGCCCGTTGCGCACCATGATTGGTGATTCGAGTTGCCAAAACAATTCTTAAACAATCAGGTACCATCTTTAAAAGAGAGCTCATCAGAACTTTACCTAACCCACGCCCTTGCGCTTCAGGCTTCAGGCCTATGCTCATAACCTCAACATCACCATATGCATACAGAGGCGTAATTAAAAAAATTGCTGCGCCCAACAGCTCTTGCGTTGTTGCTTTTTTGACGGTCGCAAAAAAATAGATATCATTCGGAGTTACCTGAGAAACATTAGCCAACAAAACCGTTTTAATCAGCTCACGCATTGTATCTGCAACCCCTTTCCAGTCAACCTTATCTAGTCCATCTGCAAACAGTGGCTCGAATGATGTGTAAAAAACATCTTTACCAACAAGATCTGGATACTCACGCAAAAAATCAACTTCAACATCAATAAACGACTGACAAATCACATCAGCCACCCGCATCACATTTTCACTATAGCGCTGTTCTGTGCCGATCGTTTTTTCCCACTCCACTACAACCGGCTCATCAAAATTATCTGTGGCAAAAAACTTTCCCGAACTACCCGATGGCGATGCATTGACATGTGCTATCCACTCAGCGGATGTTCTAGTCTTTCTTCCTCGTATAATAACAGCAACCAGAACTAAGCAAGCAACAACACCGATACCATATACAATCTTTTTTACTACGCCGTGCTTCATCACACTCCCTTATTGGAAACTGCATTATATTTAAAATCCACCGAGTGCATTATAAATACAATCGGGAACAAGATCGAGTGCCCATTTGATGAAAATCTGACGCGGAGAAATGTATGCAACCTTTTGTTTTTTCTGAATAGCTTCAAAAATCTGACGCCCCGCTTTTTCCAGCGGCGTCACCCAATAAGTTCCGGAAAGCTGACTAAAAAATATTCGCTCGGTATCTACAAAACCAGGGACAATATCGGTGACGTAGACAGGAATTTTGTTTTGAACCATGTGGTTTCTCACCCCCTCCAAATACCGTGATATAAATGCCTTGGCCGCACTGTAAACGGGACAACTTGCCTCGCCACGCACACCTGAAAGCGATGAGATCCCAACCAAATGGCCCGATTTTTGTTGCTCAAAAATTTCTACAGCAACATCTGCAACCGCCCAAAAACCACGAACATCAACCGCAATAATACGAGCATCACGTTCTTGCGACGAAGCATCGGCACCACTCATAATCTCAAATAAAGATGATGCAGCGATGAACAAAAGATCAAGCCCTCCCATTTCATCAATCAATTCACGCAACAACTGAGGCGCCCGCTCATGCTGAGCAATGTCTATCTGTTTAATGTACGTTTTTGATGGAATTTCTTGTTGTAGAGATTCCAGCAAGTGAACCCGACGACCAACCAAACCAACTTCATACCCGCCCTCTGTTGCCAACAATTTTGCAACCTGACGGCCCATCCCTGATGATGCACCAATAACAATTGCACGGTGTGCAACAACGGTGTCGGCACCATAACAAACGGTTGAAGCAACTACCAGCGCAAAAATTCGAGCATGTGTGAAATATATCTTCATCTTCCCCCCTACAAGAATGATGTCAGACAATACGACTCACAGTAATGGTAATACAGTAACGTTGTATTTATCAATACATCACCCGCCTTTGCCCTACCCAACAGTTCCTGATAAGCTAAAACATCATACATACAGCATTTATTTGAGCCACCATGGCAATCCCGAGGGGAAATTGTCACTTTTAAGGGACATTACACTATGACAACCAATAAATATAAAATTCTTTTTATCGTTTCTCTGTGTAGCTTTCTTACCCCATTTATCGGAAGCTCTATCAACCTTGCATTACCTTTAATCGGCAAAGAGTTTGATATGAATATTGTCTCGCTCGGCTGGGTTGCAACAATATTCCTACTTTCAACCGCCGTCTTTTTAGTTCCTATGGGTAGATTGGCTGACATTTTTGGTAGAAAAAAAATATTTATGGGAGGAGTCATTATCTTCGCACTCACCTCACTCCTGTGTAGCTTTGCCACCTCCGGAACATTTTTAATTATTGCGCGGGCGCTGCAAGGAATTGGTAGTGCTATGTTTATGGGCGTCGCAATGGCGATTCTTGTTTCCGTCTTTCCGGCACAAGAACGAGGTAAAGCGCTCGGCCTCAACGTCACGGGGGTCTATTTAGGAGCCTCACTCGGACCAGTCCTTGGTGGAATGATCACACAATCTCTAGGCTGGCGATACATCTTTGTTTTTGCAGCCCTCCTGGGCTTAATAGTTGTTATCATGGGATTCACCTATCTCAAGGCTGTTCATGATTTGGCCCATGCTAAAGGTGAAAGTTTTGATTTTAAAGGTTCAGTGTTATATGCATTCGCAGTTATCGCACTCCTGTATGGTTCCACCATGCTTCCAGCTCTTGCAGGATATGGCCTCATGGCCGCAGGCATTATTACACTCATTATTTTTTGTCTTGTAGAAAATCACATCAAGCACCCTGTTTTTGACATGCATTTGCTGTTAAAAAACAGAACATTTGCGCTTGCTAATGTAGCAGCACTTTTAAGCTTTAGCGCATCATTTGCCATCCCCTTTATCATGAGTATGTATTTACAATACATTCAAGTCCTATCGCCTCGCCAGACCGGACTCATGCTCCTCATCTCAGCGGTGACCTTGATATTCGGTTCTCCCCTTGCAGGAAGACTAGCCGATCGTAGGGATGCACGAATTATTGCATCAATCGGCATGGCTCTTTCTGCCACATCACTGATAACACTCGGCCTGATTCTCACCACAAATACATCACTTGTTGTTATAGGCGCATGCATGGTACTGTACGGAATTGGATCAAGTCTCTTTGGAACTCCCAACACGCATGCGGCTATGGAATCGGTGCTCCCTCGCCACGTTGGACTCGCTTCATCACTACTGAGTACCATGCGTGTCTTTGGGCAAACGGTGAGCATGGGAACAACAATGCTCATCCTGTCACTTATCATTGGCAAAGTCAGTATCTCTCCCACCGTTCTTCCCGAACTTCTGTTGAGTACACGAATTATCTTCTGTATTTTTAGTCTTTTTTGTATTGGTGGCATGTTTGCATCGTTGGTACGAGGCAAAAAGCAGCCTGAAGAGTTAGTGTAACAAGTACCTTTTTTTCATTACAATTCGATTGATAAAACCCACCTCATCAGTTACCGCTGTAACTGGGGGTGGGTTTATTGTATATCATTCTGCTATAGTGCAGATTTTTAATGCGCAAAATGCTCGTACAGCGCCTGCGCAATCTTGGCAATCGCCCGTCCGCGCGCCCCTCGTGGCGAGTTTGATTTATTAATGAACACAGAAATAATAATGTGCCCCTTATTGCCAGGAAGCGTGATGATGCCAACATCATTAATAATTGCATAACTCGTCACACCGATCATCGTACCGCTTTTGTGCATCAACTGTGTACCCATAGGCAGTTGGCCGCCAATTCTATCGCAACACATTTGTGAGCGCTCCATACAATCAAGTAAAAACTGTGTCGACGACCTCGATAACAACGTGCCCAAAAAAAGTTTATGCAAAAGATCGGTCACTGCAGCAGGAGTTGCCGTGTCCCGTTTGTCATTATAAAACTTCATTTCAGCCCGTTCTTGATCTGCCGGATGAGCCTTCTTTTGCAGCGCTCTGTATTGCCCGTTGGTACAACCGTAGGGGTCGACAGGACGTGTGAAACCGGAATAATCACACACCAATTGTAAAATGGTGCGATCAAGATGCATCTCATGAATTCCAAGCTTCTTCAAGCATGCATTGACCTTATCAACGCCACCAACAAGTCGCAAAATAATATCAGTTGCCGGGTTGTCACTCACTTCCATCATCAGCGCAATGAGTTCCCCAATCGTGCGATAGACTACCTTTTTTTTAAGCAACTGCCGTTCATCTGCCCGATCGATCTGCCATAAATCCTTGGCGTGCAGCGCAATCTTTTTATCAAGCGAAAATTTTCCCTCATCAACCATCTGCAGACAACAAAGTGCAACCGCAAGCTTGCTCACACTGGCCATGGGCATCAAGGTATTCTCATGAAACACAATGTGTTGACCACTTTCTATATGAAACGCACTCACACCAACTTGACCCGACACTGACCGTGCAATTTTTTCTATTTTTTCTTGAATGGTGAGCGGCTTAGTATCAATTTTTTTACGGGAATGTCGTCTTTTTTTGTGTACCGATTTTTTATGTGATTCATGCAATGGGGCACTCTGTAGCGCACAACAACTACCGGCCATCACACAACAGATCATTATTTTTTTATAAAAGAGGTTCATGAACTATCCCAAACTAACAATGTTATTACTGCTTAATGTACAACACGATCTTTTTAGGATAAACACCACGGGTCAAAAAACAAGATGATTTCCCAATTGCTTTTGCCATCTATTTTGACACTCTTAATAACAGCATATTTTTATATTTTAACTATGGAATATTATCTTATGACTTTCTATGCCCACGCCCAGCTGCCTGAACCATTGGGCCAACTTCTCCTGATATCTGATGACGGACAAGCGCTGACTGGTTTGTATTTTTCAGACCAACCACACGCACCACAAAAAGATCCGTCATGGGAAAACAAACCAGACACACAGATATTTGTGGATACCATTCAGCAGCTCCAACAATTCCTGCTTGGTGAACGACGTGAATTTACTATCCCTTACCGGTTTACGAGCGGAACAGAGTTTCAACAAGATGTTTGGAATTTACTACCCTCAATCCCGTACGGAACCACCAGCAGTTACATGCGTGTTGCCGTCACCCTCCTTTCCCATCGTGCCGCTCGCGCCGTTGGCGCAGCAGTGAGCCGCAACCCGATCTCCATCATCATACCCTGCCACAGAGTTATTGGAATAAACGGGGAACTCACCGGCTATGCAGGTGGCCTGGAACGTAAAAAAGCCTTACTCGCCTTAGAAAAATTATCCCAATAAAAATACAAACGGCTTGCATATACAAAGATATACAAGCCGTTTGTTTATAGTCGTACTACAAATTGACTATCGAATACTAATCAATTTTGTACCCGGTGGCGTACCAGATGGATTAAATGTTGTATCAAGATCCCCTGGGGTGACGCACGCCGCGTGTGCAGCAGTCACAACACTCAACAAAATCATGATCAAAAAAAAGTGCTTATACATACTCGTCCTCCTGAAAAGTGTTCTCATTCTTATTCATCATTATATCATCGCAGTGTTATCACCAGGAACATAGCCCAACTGTTCAGCATATATTGTTTTCAACCATGAAGTTAAACTCATTGATGGATGAATGATTTTCCCCCACACTCGTGTAACGGCAAACTGACCACTGCCATCATATCCATAACCAGCAGCAACTATTTTATTATCATCTGTCAGCGCTAATGCACGACCCAGCGCATCACTGCCTATTTGGATTGTTATAATGCCGTCAGCTCCAAATTCTGTATCTGGCATGCCACCTTCAAGCAAGCGTACAATAGCAAACATACGCACACCATCAACCACTGCATAACCTGCTACAACAATCTTGCCATCTTCTTGTATGCCAACGGCTCGACCAACCGCTTCTGTGCCTATGGGCAATGTGACAATACCGCCGGTACCAAATGAAGTATCCAACGAGCCATCGGTCAATAATTTAACAACAGCAAATTGGTACACATCACTAATAACTGCATATCCGGCCATCACAATCTTAGCATCTGGTTGCAACGCAACTGCACGAGCACCAGCATCAGTACCTATAGCAACTGTTTGTGTTCCCGTCACATGAAAGGTGGTATCAAGATCTCCATTTTCCAGTACTCGTGCAACGGCAAATGTGCTTGACGTTCCATCGAATGAAAATCCGGCAACAACAATCTTGCCATCAGATTGCAATGCCACTGAATATGCTTCATCTACAGGTGACACCACACCCTGTGCACAAAAACGTGCAACTGCAAACTGATCAGCATCTCCCAATCCAGCAATAACTATTTTGCCGTCTGATTGCAACGCCACCGAACGTGCACGAGACTCTGTCCCAATACCAACCGTGGTAATACCAAGACAGTTGCCAAACGACATGTCAGGAATTCCATTTTTTGTGAGCCGTGCAACAGCACATCGATATTTTCCACCAAGATACGTGTCACCAGCTATAACTATTTTATTATCAGATTGAAGCACTAACGAATACGCTCGTGCATCACTGCCAACAACAAATGAAGTATAACCAAGGTCACCAAACGTTGTATCAAGCGTACCATCTACATTGAGACGTAACACAACAAACTGTTGGCCACCATCTATGGTTGCATAACCACCAACTACTATTTTACCATTCGATTGCACCGCAAGGCTTCGACCATAAAAATTTGTTCCAAACGTCAGTTCTTGAACTCCAGGAATCGAACCGAGTGCATTAAATGTTGTATCTAAAACCCCTGTACTTAAAAAGCGCGCGACAACACAATGCCCGTCAGAATATCCAGAAATAAGTATTTTACCGTCTGATTGTAGGGCAACTGAATAGGCGGCAGCAGAAGTTCCCAATGCTACTGTTCTATAACCAAGGCCACCTCCAAATCCAGCGGTATCTAGAATTCCATTTGAAAGGTATCGTGCAACAAGCAGTTCATTTCCATTGCCACTACCGGCAACCACTATCTTGCCATCACCTTGCGTAACAGCTGAATATGCTCGAGCAGCACTTCCAACAGCTGTTAACACATAACCAAGACCTCCACCAAATCCAGCCTCATCCAAGGATCCATTAGTAGTCCAACGAGCAACAGCACTCTGTGTTACCCCACCACTGATAGCATAGCCTGCCGTTACTATTTTTTGATCACTCGGCTGTATGGCAACAGCATCAAACCCTGTTTCAGATCCAACTAAAAGAGTCTGTGTTCCTGTAACGTTAAATGTTGTATCAAGATCACCATCTTCCTCGACACGAGCAAGACTTCCGCTTATATTTTGCCCGTCGAATGAATAACCAGCAACAACAATTTTGCCATCTGTCTGCACAGCAACAGCGTGTGCATCATCAAGCGGAGGTTGATTTTCACTCAACAGCCTCACAACGGTCAAAACTGGGTCAATAGCATTAACCCAACCTGCAACAATAAGTTTACCATCTGATTGTTGCCCAACAGAATTCGCTAGTGCACTACTACCGAAAGTTATTGTTTTGATACCACTGCTGCCAAAATTTGTATCCAAAACTCCATCAGACGTCAAACGCACTATTGCAAAATCATTTACACCTCCAACTCTGGCAACACCAGCAGCAACAATGTTACCGTCTGGTGGTAAAGTAATCGCATAAGCTTCGGATTGACTACCTATAACAATACGGATACTTCCTGTACCCCCACCAAATGATGAGTCCAAAGCTCCCGTTGTCCCTAAACGTACTATTTCAAAATCAGGTGTAGCCCCATCAACAACAATTCCAGCAACTACTATTTTTCCATCAGATTGCACGGCAACAGAATAAGCTTCCGATAGCACAATTCCAAGAGGAAGAATAACAAGACCACTCGCACCAAAACCTGCAATATCAACAGATCCATTTATATTCAATCTTGTCACTGCAAAACAGGAAGCCCTACCAAATAGATCGTTCACAAACCCTGCAACAACAATTTTGCCATCGGCCTGCAATGCTACAGAATATGCTTCTGAGCTGCCTCCAAAATTGACCACGGAGATACCGGCACTACCAAAAGAGCCATCCAAGCTGCCGTTAACATTTAAACGAACGGTCACAAAATTATTTTGCAACCCATCTTGTGCTTTTCCAGCAATAATGATCTTCCCATCACCAGGTTGCACCACAACGGCATTGGCATTCGCAAGATTTGCACCAACAGGAATAATAGCTACACCTCCCGAGCCAAAACTTGCATCAAGCGACCCATCGATATTCAATCGCACTGCAATAAACGCTTGAGTATTGACTTGTCCAGTACCAACAATAACAATCTTACCATCTGGTTGCTGGGCCACCGCTCTTGGCTCCGACTGTTGACCTTCTCCACCAATTTGCACCACAACCATACCGCCGGCACCAAAATTCCCATCAATCCCTCCTGATGGCTGTATACGTGTTGCAGTAAAAGAAGCACCAAGCATCGGAATCCCTACAACAACAATTTTGTCATCCTGTTGTACAACAGCAGGTAAATTTATCGCTTGAGAACGCGACAACGCTGTTTGCTGCGCACCCGGCATACTTCCCAAAGGATTAAATGATATATCAAGATCACCCGGTGCCGCACACATCTGTACTGACACACTCATCAACAGCAGAGTACTCACAAATCCTAAAAATCTTTTCGTCATCACAGACTCCCTTTTAAATAAAATTTTAATCACAACGCACTGTACAATGCCCCTCAAAAAAAGCGCAATACTTTCGTGCTTCCACCACACTCATTGCCGTGAAAACATCTTTCTTGCCAGCACGCGTTCATGCTCGTGTTCCACCATTGGTTGCATATAAATACCTTGGTGTGCTTGCCACACCGTGCGCCATGCATGCAGTACTTTGGTGGGCACATGCGCAAGTTCTGGAATCCAACGCTTGATATAGAGGCACTGTGGGTCAAATCTTTTTTGCTGTAGCCAGGGATTAAAAATACGAAAATAAGGTTGTGCATCACAACCGGTTGATGCAACCCATTGCCAATTGCCGTTATTCACCGCAGGATCATAATCAACGAGATGCTGCGCAAAAAATTGTTCTCCTTTTTTCCAATCAATGTGTAAATCTTTCACCAAAAATGATGCAGTTACCAGACGCACACGATTATGCATATAACCGGTCGTTACCAGTTCTCGCATGCCAGCATCAACAAGCGGGAAACCGGTTGTCCCGGTGCACCAACGCTGAAATGCTCGTACATCTTTATTCCAAGACATATGAGCATACTGTTCACGAAATGGTGCTCCAAAAACACGCGGTGCATGGTACGCAACATGGGTAAAAAAATCGTGCCAGCACAACTGCCTGACAAGCGGATGGCGTTTGCCCAACGTTGTAGTTATCGCCGCATACACTTCACGCACGGAGACAAGACCAAATTTTATATACGCAGATAGGTGGGTGGTTGCATCAAGCGCAGGAATGTCTCGCTCTTTGTCATAGTGACGAAAAGATTCAAGATGTTTGAGGATGCGCAGACCCGCAACTCGTGTACCAATCACTCGTACTTTTTTATTGGGCTGGTAGATGATTGCACTTGTTTCATCAGCGCAGACACCCTGAATCGGCTTCATGTAAAAATTGTGCAGCTTTGTTGTGATAGGATGCGGTATCTCTTGCTGCATCATCGCTGTATAAAACGGCGTAAACACAGAATAAAAACCGCCCGTTTTTGTAGCTATCATCTCCGGATCATGCAATAAAACATCGGCACACGCATGAAATGGAATTTTGTATTTTTTACAGACCTGCTCAAGCACAGCATCACGCTTCTGACTGTACGGGGTGTAATCACGATTAACAAACACAGCGTCAATTTTTTCTTGTGCGATCAGCTGCTGCACAACCTTGCTCGGCGTGCCTGAAAAAAAATATAATCGGCCCTTCTTTTTGTTAAAATGTTCAGTGAGATCATCAAGCGCCTGCACCATAAACTGAACTGCCGCTTCGCTTTTATACTTATTCTCTGTCCCTACCTGCACAGGATCAATAATAAAGCAGGGAATAACGACGTCTGATTGTTCGAGAGCCATGCGCAGACCAGTATTATCTTCAATACGCAGATCTCGCCTAAAAATAAAAAGTGATTTTTTGTAGATTTTTTTGACTGATGATTTCACAAGACTCCTTTTTTTACTCTCTCGTGCGGATTACAAAAAAGGCAGCATTTTTATGCTGCCTTTTTTCTTACCAATCTACATTACCACGTCAAACCAAGCCCTGCAGGGTATTGTGCACATGCAGACACCGGAAGTTTGCCATGAGGGGAGCGTGCACCGAACAGCACCTGAGCTGCCGCCCACATTGACGCCGGAACATCTTCGTAGGCAACGGCAACGGCTGGTACATCTTCAAAAAATGTAAGCGCATACGGTGTGCCAAATACAACCGTCGCCACTTTTTTATTGCGCTCAAGCAACGTCTTGATTAAGTACAGAGTTGAATCAGAAAGACCATACCGTGCATGCGCATCATTGTTCAGAGCATGAATACCAATGGCAACCACATCGTACGCCATTAACTGCTCAACCAATGCTTCAACAGTTGCCAACGGTACATCAACATCAAGTGAAAAGTGTGTCACCTCAGTTGATCGTGTTACTACAAATCGTGATGGCGTTTTTGATAGCCGTTCGATTTGCAAACATGCAACAGAAATGTCGCTCACCAAAGGTAAAATGTTGTCGTTATTTTTCACCACCGTCAACGCTTCATCATACAATTGTTGTCGTAAGTCAAAAACAGCCTGTTGCTCTAAAGATTGTACGATGGCTGGAATTGGTGCGGTCACAATACCTTGCGCACGGATCCATTCTTTGGCACATAAAATTTTATATACTCGTTTGTCTAATTCTTCATACGACCACAAGCCATCAGCAAGCGCAGATTTGATTGCAGCAAGAGCAGCACGATTATTCTTTGAGCACAATAAAATATCGGCTCCCGCTTGCAATGCCTTGAGCTCCAATTCACCTGGGTTGTTGTACTTAAGCACCCCTTCCATATTGAGCGCGTCAGTAATAACCAGGCCCTTGAAGTGCAACTGCTCTTGCAATAATTCGGTGACAATAGGATACGAAAGTGTTGCAGGACACTGCGGCGTTGCATCAAGCGCTGGCACCTGCAAATGGCCAATCATAACCGCTGGTACACCTGCCTCTATCATGTGCTTGAACGGAACTAGCTCAACCTGTTCCAATCGCTCACGTGAATGTGTGAGCACCGGCAGATCATCATGTGAATCAACGGCAGTGTCGCCGTGTCCCGGAAAATGTTTTGCGCAGGAAATAATACCTGCATCGTGCAACCCGTGCATAAACAACTCACCTTTGCGCGCAACTGCTTCTGGATTTTCACCAAACGAACGCATGTTAATAACTGGATTGTTTGGGTTATTATTCACATCAACAACCGGTGCAAAGTTGGCATGCACACCCAAGAGCGCACATTCTCGCCCAATTTCAACTCCCATGGCGTATATAAATTCATCGTTTTGAATGGCGCCCAATGTCATGTTGTGCGGAAACACAATGACATCCTTAAGCCGCATGCTCAGGCCCCACTCAAGATCTTGCGTGATGAGCAGCGGCACCGTCGCCATCTCCTGACAAGCACGCGTGAACTCAATTTGTCCGGCTGGATTGGTTGTTTTATGCAGATACAGTATTCCACCAACGTGGTACTCATTGATCATAACTTCAATCGGTGTTTGATCTATCCTGTTCCACCCTGCCTGGATGACCGGATCATTCAGATCTGGGTTAATAATCACGGCCGGAATGAGCAGCTGCCCAATTTTTTCTTCAATCGTTAAACGCTGCAAGGTCTCCCGTGCCCACTCTCCAGAAATTGAATCAAACGGCACGGCAGCGCGACACACCGTTGCCATCAATAACGTCAACGCACAGGCCGTACGCAGTGAACCATGCAAATACTTCATACTCTCACCTCGTGTAAGGGATTAAACAATGACCTCTTTTTGACTTAACTTGTTCTAACACGGACAAAGCAAATGGGTCAATTTTCTTGACGGAAAGCCCCTCTTCTGCCATCAATAAAGTATCAGTGTATGCTTTAAAAGAATTCTATAACTCAAGGATTTTTTATGAAGACCAAATTTTTGTGCAGTGCATTGTTGGTGAGTTTATTTACAACAGCAGAATATGCGGCTCCAAGTGTAGAAGAACTGAAAGTCCAAGTGGCTGCCAAAAGAGAAGAATTAATTTTATTGTGTAAAGAAAAACTGGAATTCGAGCGTGCTCTTCCTGAGCTAGAGAACAAAATTGCTGAATTAAAGGAAGAATTCAATGCGATAAAAAGGCTGCAACTTCTTGGTGAAAATTCAGATGCAACAATGAATGAAAAAGATTTAGAAAAAGCATTTTTTGATGAGTGTCAGCGCCTGACGACAGAATATTTAAATACACAGAATAAAAATAAATATATTGCTCACGCTAACGTTTCATCTCTGTATATGATCAAATATATCTTGGATATGTATCTGAGAGCAAGGCTCTGTTCTGCTGTGAAGAAAGTGAGTCATGAAATCGTCATGCTTAATATTCAAATACATGATTCAATGCCAGAATTGTAGTCTTTGCTCTGTGCTTGATCGATGAAACCGTAGGGGCTGCTGAGTAAGCAATTTTTTGCAGATCGGTTGCCCACTTTTTTTCCCAAAATTCAACGGAGTGAGATCATCGTTCTCAAGAAACCGGGTACAAGTTTCCAAAAAATCTTTAAGCGTACTCAAAAATTTCAAGCAACAATCTTCAGCACAAGCTGGCTGGGCAGCCAATTGAGCATCCGCATCCCCCATGCCCAGACCCACGAAGGTTCAATCTGCGATGCGCCCTTCATAACCTGATCAACAATATATTTTCCTTCATATTCTGCCGTGTGGGTAAACGGCATATTCCTTGCCGGCCCTTTGAGCATATGCGTGTCAACAGGCCCCGGTAGCACAACACTAAAACCGATATTGTCATTGAGATACTGCAAGCGCAGTGATTGGAAACATGAGTTCAATGCCGCTTTACTTGCGCAGTAACTAGCGGCCCCCGGCGTGGCAAAGAGTGACATCACCGATGAGGTTGCAATAAACGTTCCCCCGCCATACGTTTTTACATCATTCAGCCATTCTTGCACCCATGCAATCACACCAAAATAGTTCGTATTAAACGTATCATGATGTGCTTGTTGGGAAAACTTGAAGCGGTAATCTCCATGCCCCGTGCCTGCGTTTAAAAAAAATAACGTCGGTTGTAAATTATGTTGTTTAGCATCTTCGCTCACCGCATGAATTTTTTCTAGGTCACTCACGTCGCACACATACGGAATAAATGACGATCCAAACTCACGAGCCTCTTCTTTGAGTTTATCTTCGCTTCGGGCAATTGCGATCACCTTCCACCCTCGCTGAATCATTTCACGCGCGATCTCACGCCCGATACCAGATGATGCCCCCGTGACTAAACAGGTTTTGCTATGTTCATTGAGAGCGATTTTTTTGTCGACGAAAGAAAAAAAAAGCATGACACAGATTGCTGCAACGCCTACTATCGAAACAACACGAAAAACCCATTTTAACAAACGAAACACAAGCATAATCTTCCTTTTTGATTTCTATCATTCAACAATAATATCAAGCGATGCCAATAAGGTGAGCACCTCGGGGTAAGAAAATTTTGCTTTTTTTACTGTATTGGTGTGCTCCACTCCATATCCATATGCAATTGATATCTTCTAGCCCGTTATTTTTTATGAATCTTAATCGCTACATCAAGTGTAACAGGTGGCATGACAATGACAATACTGCCACGATTCGCTGTGGTCCGTTGGCGCGTAAAAAAAAGAGCCCCAGGATTTTTCTCCCGAGGCTTTGTGAACGTGGGATAGATATTTGTTTTACTTGTTCTGCTCTGCAAGCCGTTTATCAAGAGCTTCAATGGTAGTTGGCAAGAGAGCTTCTATACGACTTTTTGCTTGATAATAGTGCGGGTCAGTATACACTCCAAATTTTTTTGCATCTTCTGTGATTGTGTTCCACTGATTATTGAGGTACATGCGTACGTCTTTGAGGTTATCCCATGTGTGATCACCAGAATCATCGCGAAGCATAAAACTTTTCGTTTGTGTGGGGAAGTCAGCCATAAATTTTTTGAGCGTTTCTTCAAACGCTGTTATGTTTTTGAGCACATAATTTTTGTTTTCTTCTGGCATTGTAGCAGATTTGCCTTGTGCTTTAAATGTTGTGCCACTGCGCGGAGGACAGACTGAAAATGTTGATGTGAGTATGCTAATGAGCGTGAGAATGGTCGCAACATGTATTCTTTTTTGATCCATATAAGATCCTTTTTTAAAGATTTTTACCATATTTTTAAGCCTAAAGATTTTTGGGCAACGAATGCAAGAATTTTATAATGATTTTTTAACATTACTGGTAGAAACTTCCCCCCTTTTCTTGACGTACACCAGATAACTCACCATGATGATTTACACAACTATCACAATCGTAAAAATCAAAAAAAAAGGACAGGACTCTCTATGTTTTTAAAAGGCCTCATTATTGGCATTTCAATGGCCGCACCCATTGGGCCTGTGAGCATACTATTTATCCAAAGAACGTTAAAATCGGGAATATTCTCTGGTCTTATTTCTGGCATCGGCTCATCGATCGCAACAACACTTTACTGCGTACTCGCCATCTTTGGCTTCAACACAATCTTGCCCTTTTTGGTTGAACACACAACGAGCTTACATCTTTTAGGAGCACTCTTTCTGTGTTATTTAGGAATCAAAACCTTCACCTCACGACCAGCCCTACATCCTACCAAAGCTGTCTCTGCTCATATTATCAATGACTTTTTTTCCATGTTTTTGTTAACGTTGGCAAGTCCCGTCACCATTTTTTTGATCATTGCTGTCTTTGCAGAATTAGGATTCACCTTTGCTTCAAGCACGCTCGCCAGCACCATGCATCTACTTATTGGAATATTACTGGGCTCAATAATATGGTGGTCAGCACTGGTCATTACAGTAGGATTTTTTAGAAAATCAATCACCGATGCCGGCATTATCATCATCAATAGAATCTCCGGCACCATCATTTTTGGATTTGGCTGTTGGATCTTAGGCACGTTATTGAAAAACATCTTATAAAAAAGGATTTTTAAGTATGGAGCCAAAAAAAGGAATCTCACGCAATGTACTCCTGCTGGGTACCGTCAGCTTTTTAAATGACTTGAGCAGTGAAATGATCATGCCCATCCTACCCCTGTTTATCGCATCACTAGGCGGCGCGGGCATTGTAACTGGACTCATCGGCGGCGCACGGGACAGCATCACCAGTTTATTAAAAGTTCTTTCCGGTTATTTTTCAGACAAAACGGGCGGACGTAAATCACTCGTCATCGCCGGGTACTTCACATCATCAGTGTTCAAAGTCCTGCTCGCGCTGTCTAAAACCTGGCAACATGTTCTTGTGTTTATCAGTTTTGAACGCGTGGGCAAGGGATTGCGCGACGCACCACGAGACGCCCTCATTGCCGCCTCTATGCCACACCAAAAGGGACGAGCATTTGGCATCAGCCGTGCGTTTGATACCACCGGCGCCATTCTTGGTTCCATCTGCGCATTTATTTTTTTCCAGCTCATGGGACTTGGTTTCACAACCATTATTTTCATCGCGGCAGGATTTGCATTTCTGTCTCTCATTCCACTACAATTTGTGCGTGAAGAAAAAATTGAAAAACATACAACGTCGTTTCGAGCAACGCTCTTTGCTCTTCCCACTCAGCTCAAACTTTTTTTAGTCATCGCAACGATCTTTGCCATGGCCAATTTTAGCTACATGTTTTTCATCATGCGCGCACAAAATCTCTTTGGCGGCAGCATTGCAACAGGCGTACCAATTCTTCTCTATATTTTAATGAACATTTTTTACGCAGGACTGTCAGTACCGTTTGGGTCATTGTCCGACAAAATTGGAAGAAAAAAAGTTTTATTGATGGGCTATGCACTCTTTGCAATCACCACACTCGGATTTGCGATGTTCCACTCATTGATCTCATACATTGTGCTCTTTGCACTCTATGGCATCGTCAATGCAATTATCGACGGCAACCAAAAAGCATTAGTCTCTGACCTTGCACACAACTCTGCTCAGGGCACGGGCATCGGAGCCTACTACACCACAACCGGACTTGTCGCACTGCCAGCAAGCATTATTGCGGGAGCATTATGGAACTATGCACCCGCAGCACCGTTTGTGTACGCAGCGGTGATGAGTGGAGTTGCCGCACTCATGCTCCTGGTGATAGTAAAAAAATAGAACGAGATGTACTTCAAAAAAAACAAGGGCTCGTCATGTATATGACAAGCCCTTGCGTCGTAAAAAATCTAGAGAATTATCTTTGTTTTAACGAGAACTGGCCACAACCGCCATCAATATCAATTCCCTTGCTCCGGCGAACTGAGGTAAAGATGCCTTTGCCTTGTAGGTATTTTGCAAAATCATCAATAACGTCTTCACTTGATGCTTTTGCAGGCAAGGTTGCAGTTGGGTTGTACGGAATCAGGTTAATTTTAACCTTCAAGTTACCAATCAGACTCAAAAGCTGTTTTGCATGGACCAGTGAGTCATTCACTCCACGCAACATGAGATATTCGATAAAAATATAATCACGTGGCTTGAGTTTGACTTTATAGAGCTCTGCTATAAGGTCTCGCAACGGAAACCGCTTGCTGACCGGCATATACTGTACACGAAGCTCTTCGGTTGGAAAGTGCAATGAAACAGCAAGGCGGACCTGAGTTTTTTGAATAAACTCAGCAAGGCCCGGGCCAACGCCGGCTGTGGAGACTGAAATTTTTGAAGATGATAATGCAACGCAGCGAGGATTGGTCAAGTTATCGATCGCCTTTTCAACCGCTTCCCGGTTGAGCATCGGTTCGCCCATACCCATAAACACAATGTTCGTGATTCTTTCGGCATAGCCATGTTCTTGTGCGTATTTGAGCACCATGAGCACCTGGCCAACAATTTCAGCCGGGGTCAATTTGCGGATAAAGCCGATTTCAGAACCGGTGGCACAGAATTTACAGGCCAGCGGACAACCAATCATGCAGGAAACACAGACGCTTGCGCGTCCATTATCAAGCATCAGAATAGATTCAATGAGCTTTCCGTCATGCGTTTTTAATAAAAACTTATAAGAGCTGTCGGCTTTGCTATGGGAAACGTGATCGATCTGTGGCAGCTCAACACTGAACTTTTCTTTGATCGTGTCCTTAAGTTCTTGAGAAACGTTGGACATCAAGGCTGGGTCAAAAACCAGTTTTTTATAGAACCAGTCGCACAACTGTTCCGCACGAAAAGGTGACTGCTTGAGGTCCTTGAGAAGCTGCTGTAATTCAGCATAAATCAGGTCAAAAAGATTTATTTTATTGGTATCCATAGTCATTCGTTATTAAAAACTCAAAAAGCCCGATTGATTCGGGCTCTTGCGTATAGTGCCATGTATGTATCTGGGACAACCCCACGATCCCCACCCACCAATTATTATAGCTCAATTAAAAGGGGTTGCAAAGCGCTTAAAACAGCTTATAACGTCAGCTTTTCCAGCGTGGCGGCAATCATCTTCTTCTGGCAATAAAAACTCCCTTATATCCCTTGGATGCGCGCTGACACGGCACTTTCATTCTCAACTATCAACAAAAACAACAAAATAATGATCTCAGCCAGGGACGGTGTACTCTCATGAAAAAATTTGTATGATGTGACGTAATAATGATGTCTCACTAAAAAAGGAGCATGATGAAGCGAGGAATTCTTCTCTTATTGGCTTGTGGTACGTACACCCCCCATGCTTTGTCTACCGACCAACAGCACCAACATCCCACGGCCCCTCACACAGAAAAAAACGTTTCAACAATCCCAAACGGGCACAGCATGCGCCAGCACCAATCACAACACACCCCTCCCGTTTTAGAAAAAAACAACGCTCACCATTCCGAGCATCAGGTGATCCCCTGGAAAAATCCGGCCATAAAACTATCACCAGCTCCCGCATTGATGGGTAAACAAATGGGAGTGATTGAAACACCGGGCGTTCCTCCCTTGGGATATGAACTTGATGGAAACGTCAAAGTATTCAGGCTGATAGCGCAACCGATTGAGCATCTGATTGTTGATGAATCACACTCTACCCATCAACACCTGATTCCCGAAAAAAATGCCCCACACGCCATGGGGCACAAGCCGCGGTACCAAAAAATTAAATGCTGGGGATACAACGGAACAACCCCTGGGCCAACCATAGAAGTCACTGAAGGCGATAGAGTGCGCATCATCGTAAAAAATGAACTCCCCGAGCCAACCTCAATTCACTGGCACGGCATAGAGGTCCCCAATGACCAAGATGGATCAGCGCCAGAAACTCAGCATGCGATTATGCCGGGCGAAGAATATACGTATGAATTCACCCTCTATCAATCGGGAACGGCAATATATCACTCCGGATACAACGTCATGCGCCAAGAACATATGGGGCTCAATGGTACGTTTGTAATTCATCCCAAAAAATATGAAAACCCCATCGACAAAGATTTTGCCATCATGCTGCAACAATGGGTGATCCCAACCGGAAGCGAATATCTTAATTTAATATCCATGGATTTTAATTGGTTCACCTTCAATGGCCATGCCGCCCCAACTATTCCCGTATTGACGGTACACCAGGGCGATAGGGTGCGACTGAGATTCAGCAATACCATTATGGATAGCCATCCGATTCATATGCATGGTTATATTTGGACAAATGTTGGCACGGAAGGCGGCCCCATTCCCCCTTCAGCTCAAACAAAAGGTTCAACCGTTGTAGTTGCACCCGGTACAACGCGAGATGTTGAGTTTGTTGCGTGGAACCCGGGCGTATGGCTCTTGCATTGCCATAAACTCCATCACATAGTCAATGCTCACGCTCAAGTACCTATGGGGTATATGGAACATGGGGGCATGTTCACCCTGCTGCATGTCATTCCAAACGACTCTCATAAACCGTGGGCCCATCCGTCATACGAGAAAGAACAGATATGAAACAACTTATCCACATCAGCTTTGGAATTATTTGTGTCATTGTTCTTCCCCAATGCGCAAATATCCAAACCAAAAAAACATTTGAACCGATACAAGCAGAATCACAAAAACGCATTGGTGTCTCCCCAGAGTGGACCGCTGAGCAACACATGCCACTGTTGCCTGCAACCATGACAATGCAAGAAGCAATAGCGCTGGGCTTGCAGCATAACGCCAGCCTACAAGCGCTCTTTGAAGACGTCGGCATTCGTAAAGCTGATTTACTGCAGGCCGGTTTTTACACCAACCCTCATATTGAATCTATTTTTAAAATCCCCCACAACAACACTACCATCCAAACCAAAATTGAAGTATCAGCAACTTTTATGCTGTCTGACCTCTGGCAAGTTCCACTCAGAAAAAAGGTCGCTCAACAAAGTTTAGAACTCAAAACTCATGAAATTATGAGCGCGATTCTTCAGCTGAAAAAAAATATTCAACACGCGTATCTTGAGTGCGTGTACCAAGAAAAGTCTCTCACGTTGGTTCAGGAAATTGCCGCCATTACACAAGAGATTCAAAAATATATCGATTACCGATATCAATTTGGATTCAACAACGACCTTGATAAATATAATGCACTCAGTCGACATGCTGAATGGCAAGCAAAAACAATTGATGCAAACACGCAACTCGATACCGCATACATCTGCCTCTACCACCTCCTGGGAATGCCGATATCAAAACACAAATTATCACTGGCAAGCCCGCTTGAAATAACACCATTAACGCTCTCACAACAAGAAATTGAAGCAATCGCCCTGGCATCGCATCCCTACATTCTTATTGAGCAAGCAAAAATCGCCAAGGCACAAGCAGAGGTAAACTACGAACAGTTACACGTTATTGATAATGTAACGGTGGGAATCGCCTACGAACGTGACTTTACAAAAAACACGTCCGGCGTTGGTCCCTCATTTGGAATTGATATTCCATTCGGCAACACAAACTATGGCAACATTGAGCGCGCACATTTTGCAAAAATTCAAGCGCAAAAAAACGTTTTGGCCCAACAGCGCCTGATCAGTGCAGATATTGCTCAGCACTACGCCCTCTATGCCTCGTACCTCAAGCAACTTGAACAGTACCAACGCTCTGTTCTACCGCCCCTGATACAGGCCACACAGTGGAGCAAAAAATTCCTTGATACGATGCAAATCGATAAAACAATTGTTTTTGAATCACAGATTAATCTTGCACTCACCCAGCTCAAACTCCTTGAGTTGACGTATACCAGCGCGAAGCACCATGTTGATCTAGAATTAAGCGCGGGAATGGCACTCAATAACATTGACTTTATAGATTCATAATTTGGTATTCTGCAAAATAGTAAAAAAAAGGAAAAAAATATGAATTTATCAATGAATAGGAAGTTTATTTTTGTTTTATATGCGCTTGCATATATGTTTCTTGCATGGTCACTGTGGACGTTTTTGTATCAATACATCGCGGCTCTTGGATTATTTAAAGATGTTGCTCAAGCACTCGTTAGCAAGCGCATTCTGACCGCTTTATGGCTCAGTATAACCTCTTCAATTATGACCGCGATAGCATCAGTTATTTTTGGAGTTCCCTTAGCGTATTTTTTTGCGACAAAGAATTTTCGCGGTAAAACCATTATTGAAACGTTAACAATTGATGTTCCCCAAACCTTTCCGCCCGTTGCAGAAGGTATCATATACCTTGTCATGTTGGGTCCTAATTCCCCATTCCATATCAACCTGGCCTATACATTTACAGCGTTGGTAATTGCAAAACTATTTGTTTGTGCTCCCTTTGTTATTGCATTTACAACTCGCAAGTTTCGCGAGATTCAAAATACAGGATTAGATGTTACGGCATCAACGTTAGGAGCCCACCCTTTTCAGATTTTTTGGACCATTTATATGCCGTTATCGATAAGGGATACATTGGCTGGAGTGGCAATTTGTTGGTCTCGGGCAATGGGAGAACTGGGCGGAAGTTTAATTTTTGCAGGCGTTATACCATTTAAAACAGAAATAATTCCTACATTCATTGAAACAAATCCAACGTTAATTGGACCAGCATTAGCTGCAACAATTTTGGTGACAACCGCCTCAGCCTTGGCGTTAATTGTATTTAAAACTATAGTTCCAGGGAGTGGGTTATGGAAGGCCTTTTTTTACAGAACATAAATGCTGGGTATGATAATAAAATAATCATCAAAAATTTAACACTCGAGGTGAAGCCTCAAGAAACGGTTGTTATCATGGGAACGTCGGGTGCTGGAAAAACAACACTTTTAAAAACCATTCTGGGAATAATACACCCTCATAGTGGAAGCATCGTGTTAAATGGCAAAGACATTACAACGCTACCCATTGAAAAACGAAACATTGGATACTTGTCTCAATTTTATGGCTTGTTTCCGCACATGACGGTAGGCCAGAATATCGAGTATGGATTAAAAATTCGTGGCGCATCACTTCAAGAGCGAACCCAAAAAATAAAAGAGTTTCTACAGTTTATTAATCTTTCTGATTTTGAACATGCAAATGTAAAAGACCTTTCTGGCGGGCAGCAGCAACGAGTAGCGCTTGCGCGGACATTGGCAATTAATCCCGATCTCATTCTTTTGGATGAACCGCTTTCTAATATTGATCAAGTAACAAAATTAGAAGTTGCCCAATATCTAAAAGATCTTTTTGAGTCGTTACATATCCCTGTTATTTTGGTGACGCATCAGTGGGAAGATGCAAAATTTTTGGGTAAAAAAATAGCAATTATGATTGATGGAAAAATTGAACAAATGGGAACATTTGATGAAATAATTCAAAATCCCAAAAGCAAGTTTATTAAAAAACTGTTAATACCGTATGCTCAGGAAAACTTTTAATAGCGCGAGGAAATTATAAACATGAAGAGCTCTGTCATTGTGTTAGTGGTTTTGTCGATAGCTGGTATAGCCGTTTTGGGCATATTGTTAAAAAACAAAAAAAAAATTCCTGCGCGCAAAACCATTCAGATGAATAAGGCTGCTATAGAAAAAATTTTGAATGTTAAAGTTGATGAGTTCCCAGCCGAGGGTGTTCTGAAAGCAAGCTTTCCACGGAATGATATTCCATTAAAAATACAGGGATATTCGATTGATCCATTTATGGGCTTAACTACTTGGGTAGCTTTTCAATCGGGAGAAAAACCAGGTGTTGAGGCTATGATTATGGGTGACATTGTTCTTTTAGAACATGAAGTTCCCTCTGCGATGGACGCTGCATTAAAAAATGAGATTCACATCACAGCATTGCATAACCATTTTTTCTATGATGAACCTAAGATTTATTTTATGCATATCAGTGGCGAGGGCGCAACAGAGGAGTTGTCTATACACATCAAGAACATGTTAGACGCAATCAAAAATGCAAAAAAAATAACCCCTCAACTGTCGGCTGAAAATAATATCAATGGATCGATTATTGAAAAAATACTAGGTGTGCAAGGCCAGGCAAAAAATGGCATGTTTAAAATCATTATTGGTCGTACCACACATGCAGAGTGTGGTTGCGCCGTTGGTAAAAATATGGGCATTAACACATGGGCTGCCTTTGGCGGCACACAAGATAATGCGATTGTAGATGGCGATTTTGTTGTTTTAGAAAATGAGTTGCAATCAGTCCTCAAGGCATTGAGAACAGCAAATATTGCAATTGTAGCAATTCATAATCATATGATACAAGAAAACCCACGGCTGATATTTTTACATTTTTGGGGAAACGGAAAGCTCATTGATTTGGCCCAACATTTAAAAAATGCGTTGAATCAAACCAGCACCTTAAAAAAATAACCTCGTCACCCACCCCGCGCTCCCGCATTACCTTGACCATCTTATCTCCCTTTGCCAAGACCACTCTTTTTTGTTTTTGGTACACACTAACTTGCTCGCAACGCAGAATACGATATTCTAAAGTCTACTCATAACTCCATCAACTGAAACACAAAACCATATATGAAATTAAAATCATTCATCATGACTGCTCTCATGCTCCCAACATTACTCATGCTGACCGGCTGCGGCCCCCGCAGAAAAAACGTACTCACCAAGTTGGCTCCCGGAATAGCAAAAAAAGAAGTTCTTGCACGAATGGGAGAACCAGAAGAAACTCGCAGCCCCTTCATCGACAACAAGGGCGACATGACCGAAATATGGGAATATAGTCTTGCCACAGTAGATGAAAATCGAGAGAGCAAACGATTCTTTGCAACACTTGGCACCAGCTTCATCTGTTTTCCTCTATGCTTTGTTCCGCTGGTCTGCATGGAATCACCGTATAGCTATGACAATTATTTTGTTGAGTTCAACAATAACTACCTTACACGATGGGGAAAGGTGTCGGAGATGAGCATGGTGAGGGGTTAGGTAGCCTTAGAAGGTTGAAGCAATCTTTAAAAGAATTAAATAAAAACAGCCATCACTGCAAACAAATATGTAGCACAACAGGTAATGCTATTCAACCAAGAATTAAGTCTTTCTGGCTTAGAATTTCCACCCCAAGTTTGCCTTTCCCAGCCGGAAAGCCCAAACAATGCTACCACATTTAAAAAACCAAAAAAAATCATACCCCATTGGCAAATTATTTTAATTCCTCTTGCGTCAAAACACATACCCATAAATTTAGCAATAAAATATGCCAATATAGATAACAAAAACACTCCCCCAATGCATGAAATTACTTTTTTCATTAAAAATACCTTCGCCTCATTGTTAAAGCCTTAATTTCTTAAACATTTGATGATTTCAGCATTTTCGAGATGCGAAAGAGTTTCTGCAAAGGATAACACGGTTACAGGACACGCCCCTCTAACGTCCGTCGACTCAGCCTTTTTGTTTACATCAGCACCGGCATTTAATAAAAACCTCACAGCACTAACAATTCTGCGTCAACAACCCATCCAAAGCGCTATCTCACAGCTAGCGACTATCTAATTGTTGCGCATCAGAAGCAATTCAAACTTTTTTTTAAGATCTGCAAACATGCCTTTCACTGCCCCTGGTTGCTTGTCCAATCTCCTTACACCTGCCCAAGCATTGCACAATCTTGCACCTGCAATACATTCCTCAGCGCTTTTTCTAAGATCTTCATCAATGGTATAATGTCGTAAAAATGATTCAATTTCTGTGAGAATAAATGGACTTTTTCGATTACCAACACCTGGTTTAATATTAAAGTCCATTTCACTGATCGCACATTGAACATATCTATCAAAAGTCTCGAGCTCTCTCAGCTGTCCTTCACGTTGCAACAGCAAAAGAATCGCGCTGTTATCTTTAGTTAGTAAAGCATGAGCAAAGATCATGCCCCCTTTATTTTTAAATACACCCCCACAACCATCACATGCAACTATTGCACCAAATTTTAACAAGACTTCTACTGCGTTTGATTTCGATAAACAAATGGCTAAATCAAGTGGATATAATTTTTCGCCCATAATAATATTTTCATCATTGGGACTTGCACCAGAATTGATAGCAATCATCACATCTTCACCTGAATCATTCAAAATAGCCATGTATAACATATCACGAGAACATGTAACAACAGCACCACACATTCTAAGCGCTTCAAATGAATGATTTTTTTTGAGCTCCTTTGCCAATGTTATAGGCGCCTTAGCACCAATCAAACCGTTAACATCAGCCCCCATCCTAACAGCCTGCATGATTTCTTGAGTTGAGTTGGTTAATATTGCCTTATAGAGCAAATCCTGCAATTCCTGCTGAGATCTAAGTGATGTTATTTTGGTTTCAGAACGGCTAAAACTGGGCATTTCAAAACCAACATCTAAAGGTAGACCAGTATTATTTATTATATTGATCTCCATATTGTTTGCCTTAATACTAATCACCCCAAATACAGCCAAAAAGACTATGTGCTTTTTCATGTAAACCCCCAAAACTGAGCCTTATTTCTATATATCCCTAATATTCATAGTGCCGTATCTATCTTTTTCTGCAACAGCCCTACGGACCAAAACAAAAAAGCCCAGGTTTTTACACCCAGGCCCTTTCGCACAAAATCTATTTCATCATTACACTTAATGCCTGCCTCGCCTGCCAAACATTTGCTCACGCAGCAGCTTAACCGACTTGTCCTTCTCAGGTATACTGGTCTCAAAAGAATCATTTTCGCCAAAGGATTCAAACATCGCCATCAAAAGATAATCTACATCCGTTCGCATGTTTGGACATTCATCCGTGCTTTCCGTATGGCCATACCACACATGAGACGACGGCGCCTTATCGTTTTTAGTAATCTGCTCATACCCCTTTTTATCATACACATAGAAATCAAGGAACTTACTAAACACCGAGTAGTACTCTGGCACAAACACAAACTGCCCGGGAGCGGTTGTTGTTTGGTCATAGTTATTGAGCCCCGAGGTGCCGATGACCGTTGTATTCGTTTTATACGTTTTGCCGGGAACATACTTGAGCGAATTGTAAGTCTGCGTTCCCCTTTTGCAGCCAAAGTTAAACCGCAAACAATAATCAGCAGCCCCGTGTTGAGCAACTCTATAGCCGTTATTCACCAACATATGAGAGATTTTTTTTGAAAGCTCTTTTATTTCCAGTTCATCAACCGGCTGCTTGACCCCATCAATCGATGATGCACCATCAATACAAAATGACCGTTGCTTTTCAAAACCATAGGGCAACGCGGTAGAATCTGCATACGCCGTTGCCCTGATATTAATTTTTCGCCCCCAACAGCCAGGGAGCACCAGGAGACACAAAGGCAAAAGGCTTATGAGCATTTTTTTATTCATCAGTATTTCTCTCTGTTATTTCAATAAATATTTTTACATTACCAATTCAGTATAACAAAAAAAAGAGCTCAAGTTTTTACACTCAGACTCTTTTTTGTTTAATTCCTCATCTTTTTCTACCCAGCGTACATAAAGGGCCTCCCTGTTACGCGGAGAGAGAACGAAGTGTCAGCATTTTGTTACTGTCTGCTTGCGTTAAAGAAAGGGTAAAGTTTTCGGTAAAGACTATCACACGAATTTTTGCCACTTCACATTCTCCCGTTTTGTTATCTCACCCTACATATTTGTTTTTATACTGCTTCCTTATGTAGAATCAATATGAAAAATAATTTTGAGTTAACTCTTACACCCCAACCCTACAAGACAAAGGACGAAGAAAATGAAAGCGAATACGTCTATACTTATCATTGTAGGAGCCTGCCTGGCCGCAAGCACAGCCGGCGGAAAAAGCATCGCTCTACAGGATATCGCCAACGCCGCAGCACCACTACCCAAAATAACTATCTACCATGCCAAGGAGATTGTAACGCTTGACCCAAATAAACCAAGCACAACAGCTGTGGCGGTACTCGGCAGCAGAATTTTAGCTACCGGAACCCTTGATGAATTGAAAGCGGCCGCGGGTCACCAGCCCTACACTGTAGACTCCACCTTTGCCAACAAGGTCATCATCCCCGGCCTCATTTGCCAGCACGATCATCCTTTCCTGGCCGCATTGACCATGATGTCAAAAATCATCGCCATTGAAGACTGGGTACTGCCCGACGGCACCGTCCCCGCGGCAAAAACACCCAAGGAATATCGCCAGCGGTTAGGAGCAGCGAATGCCGAATTAAAAGATCCGAATGAATTGCTGTTAACGTGGGGATACCACCACAATTTCCACGGTAAACTGACCCGTGCGGATCTTGATAAAATTAGCGCGACTCGACCGATCATCGTCTGGCATCGTTCTTGCCATGAAATGATTGCCAATACCAAAGCGCTGGAGACTTATGGCGTAACAAAAGAGGTCATCGCAACGTGGCCTAAAGCAGCGCAGCAACAATCCAACTTTGAGGAAGGACATTTTTGGGAACAGGGAATTTTTGCCGTGGCACCCAAATTCCTTCCCGCCATCGCAGCCAACGGCCGAATGCAGCGCGGCTTAGAATTCATGGTCAAGTACTATCATACCAACGGCGTAACCGCTGCCTGCGAACCCGGCGGAATCTACTCACAGCACATACAGGACGACGTCAATGCGGTGCTGTCCAAGCCCGAAAGTCCATTCCGGTTTTACTTTATCCCCGACGGCAAATCGATCTACGCAACATTTCCCACCACCACCATTCTTGAAACAGAAAAGACCATCAGCTGGTGTCATGACATGACGGTCATGTTGCCTCAGCAGATCAAACTATTTGCCGATGGTGCAATCTTCTCCCAACTGATGCAACTCCGTGATCCCTATCTCGATGGGCATCATGGCGAATGGATCATGGAACCACAAAATTTTGCCGCGGCGTTCCGAATCTACTGGGATGCCGGCTACCAGATTCATATTCATGAAACGGGCGACAAAGGACTTGATATGGTGCTGGACAACGTCGAGGCAAACATGCGCCGCAACCCACGCTCTGACCATCGCACGGTCGCTGTCCATTTTGCCGTTTCGCACAAAGACCAAATTAAACGCATCAAACGCCTGGGGGTCATTGTCAGCGGCAATCCGTATTACGTAACAGCACTGGCGGACAATTACTCTGTTCAAGGACTGGGCAAAGAACGCGCCGACAACATGGTACGCTTTGGTGACGTCGAACGCGCCGGCATCTCATACTCGTATCATTCCGATATGCCCGTCGCACCCGGCCAGCCACTTTTCCTGATGGATTGTGCGGTCAACCGAACCACTGTTTCTGGGCGTGTCGCTGCAAAAAATCAGCGAGCAAGCCGAGAAGGATCGCTGCGCGCCGTCACTCTGAATGCCGCCTATTCACTGCGATTGGAACATGAAATGGGCAGTATCGTTCCGGGCAAATTAGCAAATTTCACCATCCTCGCGGACAACCCCTTGACCGTTCCTGCAGCCAAGATTAAAAAGATCGAGATCTGGGGTACCGTACAAGAAGGACGCAAACTTCCCGTACAGCACCAGAACGCACAACACGCCGCACTGGGGCCGGTGCCCACTGACACCACCTACCATGCTATTGACCTGGACAAGCTTGCTCATGAATGTGAAGGGAGCGCGCATACAGATATTTGCATGCTCAACAAAATATTTGCAGCGGCTTTGTTGTAGTTGCACCGGACGCCCTGCTGGCGCCGGTGGTATTGTGTTGGACATAAAATAGTAGGAATCATGATCGTGCTCGAATTTTCTAACACCGTAGACAGATTGCAAAAAGAGCCTTCCACATGGAAGGCTCTCCTCATAAAATTACTTTATCTCTTTACAACACTTCACATTACCTAATTAACCACACTCTCCAGGTGCAAAACCTAACCCTTCTGCGTAAATCGTCTTGAGCCATGAATTGATAGAAACGCCTTGTTTACCTCCCAAAAAGCGTGCTACAGCCATCCATTGTTGACCACCTTCGCTATACCCCGCTGCAACAATTTTACCATCATCAGGCTGCACAACAAGCCCTAACGCTTCTGAAATAGGCTCACCCGACTGTATAAAGGTTGACGTAGTCCCTGCATTGCCAAAAAAGGGATCCAGAATGCCATTGCTTTCCAATCGGGCCAATGCAAAAGCATGTGAAAATGCATTTGAGGTAAAACCTGCTGCCACTATTTTTCCATTAACTTGCAACTGCACACTATTGAGGCTTGATGTCAACTCACTTACATTGATTTTAAAATCTAGAATGCCTGTTACATTAAATGTAGTATCAAGTGATCCGTTCGTATTAAAACGTGCAACAGCACAGCGATCATGTCCACCTACCGTTGTACTGCCAGCAATAATTATTTTCCCGTTACCTTGTATAACAACTGCATATGCAACTGAAGCCGTTTCACCTGGGTTTATAGTGGCACTCCACGTTGTATCAACCGATAAATTAGTATTAAAACGTGCAACCGCACATCGATTACTACCACCCACTGTTGCCATCCCACAAACCACAATTTTGCCATCCGATTGAATTGCTATTGCTAATCCTTGGGAACCTGTTTCTGTTGGATCTATTTTTGTATAATTCGTTGCATCAACTGTTCCATCGGCCTTAAAACGGATAACAGCACAGTATGCTATACCAGCAATTTCAACTACACCAGCAACAACAATTTTTCCATCTAACTGCAGGGCTACTGCTGTACCACGTGATGAATCTTCTAGTATATTCACCTGCGCAACAACTGTACCTGGCCGCGAACCGCCTGCATTAAAGCTTGCATCCAACGTCCCATCACTCATGTACCGTGCAACGGCAAATTTTTGTTGACCGCCAACCGTCGCTGCACCTGCCAAAACTATTTTTCCATCTGATTGCACAAGTATTCCATTACCTACAGAAGGTGTCCCATCTGCCTCAATTTCTGTGAGCACGGTTCCGGGCATCAAGCCAGAAGAATTAAATGATAAGTCAAGCACTCCTTGAGCAGTAAATCGAGCAACCGCAAAAACTGATTGTGCTCCCGCGACCAAACCGGCACCTCCAACAACCAGAGCACCATCATTACTTTGCCATGCAAGAGCATTTCCTTGTAACGGAATTGGTGAATCAAATAAAAGATCAAGAGACTCTGTACCCGTACCATTAAAGGTAGAGTCAAGAGACATATTCGTATTATAACGAGCAAGAGCACACTTTATGGCAGCGCCAATAGTAACTGAACCAACCTCTATAATTTTACCATCTGATTGGATACACATCCCATTACCGGCGCCCTGTGTTTGAGTTAAATCGATTGTTGTTGTCACAAGCGCATCAACCGAACCATCAGTATTAAAACGGGCAACTGCCCCAAATGTAGGACCAAAAAAGCTAACCGTTCCCACCTCTACTATTTTGCCATCACTTTGAAGAGCAAGTGACGAACACGCAGAATTTGATTCCCCTGGATCTATCTGCGAAAAAAATGTTGTATCAACAGATCCATTTGTGTTGAATCTGGCACCTGCAAAACGTTTATCACCGACCGCTGGAATAATATTGCCACCAATAACTATTTTTCCGTTAGCTTGAATCGCTACAGCAAATCCTTCCGACTGAAGTTCACTGGGGTCTATTTGTGTTGAAAATGTTATATCAACAGATCCATCTGTATTAAACCGAGCACCCGCCAATCGATCTACACCACTCATGGTGACCGTTCCACCAACCACAATTTTACCATCAGCTTGTAATGCTAGGTTTCTACCAAAAGAAGAATCTTCACTGGGATCTATTTTGGTGACGACTTTTCCCGTCCCACCAAAGGATGTATCAAATAAACCATTACTATTTAATCGAAGAACAGCAAACTTATAGACTGATCCGTGCCCAGAGAAACCACTTGCCACAATCTTTCCATCAGGCTGAAGAGCAACCCCTAAGCAACCAGCTGTTTCACTGGAAACAATTGCCGTTTTTACAATTCCTGTTCCATTAAAAATGGGATCAAGAACTCCTGTTGCTGTCAACCGAATAACAGCAAATCTGCTTGCTGTTGCAGTGATTGTAAAGCCACCAATAACAATTTTTCCATCAGACTGTAACACTACACTTGTTGCACCAGAAGCAACTTCGAAAGGATCAATAGTAACAGCAACAGATCCGGTTGAACCAAATGATGTATCAAGAACCCCTGTAGCTGTCACTCGAGCGACTATTAACCTTTGAATCCCTGCTGCTTGCCCAAAACCAACCACAACAATTTTGCCGTCTGACTGAACAGCAGCAGCCTGGGCAACCATGCCAGTACCAGCAATTATCGCACGGCTGGCCGCCGTAGCAGTCCCCCTATGACTTCCCGTAGGATTAAAGGTCACGTCTAAATCTGCAGGATTTGCTCTTACACTTCCTAAAACACATAAATTCAGCACCACCAAAAAACGCCACACTCGCATACTCATACTCTCTCCTTACTCAAAAAATAAAATGACTGCTCACACTCTACTGCAATAACTCTTTGCTTTTCAACAGTTGTGTTATAGATAAAAAAAGCGGGACCCCTTATATGAGAAGCCCCGCACACAATAATAGTTTTCTTTGTTATTACTCTGCCCTGCCGCATCCCTTTTTTATTGAGCACCAATATAACGTAGATAGCTTGCTTTCCCGTAGTGCTATATTGACACCAGACAAAACAAAATCCTGTACACTCTACCTTGGCACGACTCAAGAACTCAACTTTTTTTATTTATTTTTATTTTCCAGATCAGAACGAGTCATATAAAGCCCTCCCCTACTTTACAGCCAACGATTCAGGCCTATAAAATAAAAAGAGCCTGAGTTTTTACACCCAAGCTCTCTATCATTTTTTACCCTCAGGCAAAAAAACTATATCTCGCCTTCATAAGGCTCACGTAAGCACACATCACGCAGGAATACTATCTCCTTGACCGTTGCACTCGACTCCCTGATTTTTTTCTTAAAATATCCATCAAACCATTGCCAGGTCTGTGCCGGATCCTTGAGCTCTTGTAATTTTTTTTCAAAAGCATCGTCCATTTCTTTTTCATGTCCACGAAGCAGCGACAGATAGTATGATGCGGGAGCATAATGCTTTGCAATGGCCTTGTTCATTCTTTCTTCACCTTGTCCTTGAGCAAAATGGGCCAAAAGATGAGATGGTCGAGTGCTATCATTCTTGCTGAAACTCTCAACAGCACCATTAAAAAACTGAGAGATCTGCGCACAGTCTTTGTTAACCAATATAAGATTCTGAACACACTTCAAAGAAACCTTAACAAGGTCTTCTCCGGTTTTATTCATCGCAACAATAGGGAACATGGAAAAAAGAACGGCACTACCAATAACTAATTTTTTAAACATACAATCTCCTTATAAAAACCGCTTTTACCACAAAACTGCATAAAAAAAGAGCCTGATTTTTTACTTTCAGACTCTTTCTATTTCTTACCGTGCTGCCACTGATGGGAATCAGTGGCGGGGCTGACGAGACTCGAACTCGCGACCTTCCGCGTGACAGGCGGACGCTCTAACCAAACTGAGCTACAGCCCCAGGCCTACGCTTTGGCTCCTCGGGCAGGACTCGAACCTGCGACCCAACGATTAACAGTCGTTTGCTCTACCAGCTGAGCTACCGAGGAACAAAATCTATTTCAAATTTTTTGGTGGGCGGCACAGGATTCGAACCTGTGACCCTCAGTTTGTAAGACTGATGCTCTAACCAGCTGAGCTAGCCGCCCACAGACAGTCAAAATATTAAAGGAAACACGCATCAAAGTCAAAGCTATTCTTGTCAAAATCTTCACTCAAACCGATTTTATACGCCCTGCCACGATCGTTCCGACTTTTAAAGAGCAATGCAGCCTCACGAATAGCCTCTCCCACTGGCCTTTTTAAGGGATATTAGAGGCCATGAATGTAGGTAAAGCATCACTCTCACCTTTTCTTATCAGCATGCAATAATCAACGATGCGAATATCAAGTTGCGGCTCAATTTCTATTTTAGTGTATAAACCATCAGGCGCGATCATTTTAATTCGTCCCAGCGCGAACCCTTGTGGGAACACAAGCCCTTCACCACTGGAAACCACCATCTCAGCTTCTTTAACCGATGCCAAGTGACTCACGCGTTGTAACATTGTTGTATTTGATTGATTGGTTCCGACATGAATGCCGGGCGTCTGACTCTCAGTACACAGCGCGGAAACCCGACAGGACTTATCGGTGATCAACGTCAATTCGCTATGCAATGGATGCACATCAGTGATTTTGCCCAAAAGACAGTTTTTATAGACCGCCACCATATCCTTACAAACACCATGCTGCGAACCTTTATCAAGCAAGCACTTGTGAATATCCGGTCCGATGTTCCTTATTAAAATCTGTGCCACAACTGCTTTTTTATTGGTATACCGCTGCGTAAAATCAGCAATTTGCGCGATATTACCATAATAGGCAAGCGAAGCGCGGAGTCTTATGTTTTCAGCCATAAAATCCAGATTTTGCTGTTCCAAAATTTTGAACTGTGCTTCCAACTTATCATGACTTTCCATCCGCCTAAAAAACTGTTGCACAGGAACCACGACGTTACGCTGAGCAACAAGAAAGGGGTACACAAGCATTGATGAAAGTGTATCGATATAAGAAAATGAGGGGAGGAAAAAATGCTGTGTCCCAAAGAAAATGACCCCAGCAAGAGCACACAGATACAATATCTTCAACTTCTTTTTTTGAGTTGCCACTCCATTACTCCAAGCAACGAATCAGTTCTTCCTTGACCTGTTTTACCGTTCCTGCCGTCACCAGCGAGATACGCATAGCACTTGCACAGGGAACACCAGATATATAATGCGGCAAATGCTTCCTGAAGCAATACAAACCCTTTGAGCCATAATACTCCACAGAATAATCAAGGTGCTTTAAAGCGCACTCAAGCACCATTTTTTTATCAACTTCAAAAGGACGCCCTTGAGAATGTTCGTACATCTCCTTAAGCTTCCACGGCTTACTCCACAAACCGCGACCTATCAGAAAACCATCAACCCCAGTACGTTCATACACCATGGCAGCTGTGGTAAAATCAACCACACCACCAGAAAACAACACAGGAATGGACAGAGCTTTTTTAATCTCAGCGGTCAGTTCATAATCAACGTCGCCTGAGAATCGCTGGGTTTGCGAGCGAGGATGAATCGCAATTGCGTCCGCTCCACAGTCTTGTGCAAGCTGAGCTGCATCAAAAGCATTTTTTTCTTTAAATCCTGCTCGCATTTTCACGGTAAAAGGAATACCAGGCAGACTTGCTCGCATGAGCTGAAGAACTTTTTCAAGCTTACCAAGGTCAGCCATCATGGCAGAGCCAGATCCAGAACCAACCACATTACGCGCAGGGCACCCAATGTTCAGGTCAACCATATCAACGCCACGCTCAAGCACCTTGCGACAAGCCTCTTCAATGTTTTCAGTGCCATTGGTAGTTAACTGAAAATTAAGCGGTCGCTCAATCTCATGGAACGTTAACGCCTTCGCGCCCCCTTTTTCACTCGCCACGCACGCCACATGACGCATCTCAGTGTAGACCAATGCTTCAGGTGAAAATTCACGCAACAATCGACGGAATGGTGAATCAGTGACGCCATCCAGCGGACCGCTGACAAATCGGGGAAAGGTGAAAGTACCTATTTTTAATTTTTCGTTCCAGTAGTTCATATGCCCATATTTTTATAAATCAATCAGTCACAACACCGCTTTATAAGCCTAGTATACCCATTTTTTCAAGAAAGAATGATCAAATGAAATGTGAAAACAAAATTCAGCACTAACGAATCGCCACAACAAATAATAATGGCCGAGGAACCGTTGTTACCGGTGCCTCAGCCAGCACTAAATCAAAATAAAAAACTCAAATGTTGCGAAATACTTTAAAACCCTTCTGGGTGCAGCGTATGCCATTGAGTATTTTGTTCATACACATGCGCCGTTTGAAAAATCAGCTCCTCAGAAAAATGCGGACCAATTAATTGGAATCCAATAGGCAACTTGCTCTTCGTCATGCCACACGGCAATGAAATCGCAGGAATACCAGCCAAATTCATTGGACAGGTAAAGTAATCTTGTAAATCCATCTGCAACTTATCAACATCAAAAGCACCAAATTTAAATGCTGGCATCGGATGCGTTGGCATAATAAGAAGATCTACATCACGAAACATATTACTAAAATCACGACGAATGAGCCGCTGTACGCGTTTAGCATTTTCATAATACTGCCCCGCATGACCTGCAGACAACACATAGTTACCCACCATAATTCTCGTTTTAACTTCTTCCCCAAAACCATCATGACGAGTATTGAAATACATATCACGCAATTTTGTCGCCTCTTTATCACGTAGACCGTAGCGTACGCCATCAAAGCGAGCCAAATTAGAAGCCGCTTCAGCACGACTAATAACAAAATAAGATGCGGCGCTATATTCTAATGATGGTAATGCGACACGCTTAATGGTAGCTCCTGCTTTTTCCAAAACCTGCATCGCCTGTTCAACTGCCAATGCGATTTCTGAGTCCATACCCTCAGAAGTTAATGCATTTTCTATAATACCAATACGCAACCCTGGCTTAAGTTTTCCGGTCAAATTTGCCGTATAATCTTTTTGTGCAACTTGCGCACAAGAAGAATCATGCTCATCTTCTCCCGCAATGGCTGAAAACACTGTCGCACAATCAGTCACTGAACGTGTGAAAACACCAATTTGATCCAAGGATGAACCATATGCAATAAGACCATAACGGGAAATGTGTCCATACGTTGGTTTAAAACCAACAATGCCACAAAATGCAGCGGGTTGACGAACTGACCCTCCTGTATCACTACCCAAAGCCCATGGCACCAAGCCTGCGGCAACAGCGGCAGCTGATCCTCCACTGGAACCTCCTGGAACACGTGTCAGATCCCACGGATTTTTTGTTTTGTGATAAGCAGAGTGTTCAGTAGAACTTCCCATAGCAAACTCATCACAATTGGCACGACCAATTGATAATGCCCCAAGGTCCTTAAGACGCTTACATGCGGTAGCGTCATAGGTCGCTTTATAGTTGTACAAAATTTTAGAGCCACAGGTGGCAAGACGCCCCTCTTGGCAAATATTATCTTTCAAAACACCAGGAATTCCTGCAAGTGGCGTCGTTTGATTCTTAAACTGAGCAAGCACTGAATCTCGCTCAAAAATCTCAAGCGCAGACCCAATTTGACCATCATACTTCTTGAACCGATCAATAAAAAAACCGGTCAGTTCAGGAACGGAAATCTCTTTTTTTTCTAACTTTAAGCGCAACTCAGTAATCGTTGCAAATGATAAATGATCCATACAGCGCCTTCCTTATTTTTCTATGATGGCAGGTACAACAAAGTAGTCTTCTTCTCGTTCGGGCGCCTGCGCAAGAATAGTTTCTGGGTGAGAAGGAACAATAACATCTTCACGAAAAATATTAACGTTTTTGGTGAGAGGTTCTTCAATCTGTGCCGCAATTTCCTGAACACGTGCCGCGTATGAAAGCACCGCCTCCAAATGTTTGGTTAACGGCTCAATCTCTTCTTCTCGCAACGTAATATGCGAAATCTGGGCTATCTTTAAAACTTCTTCTTTAGAAATTTTTGCCATAAAATCCTCTTTTTACCGAGCTTGCTGTTTCCATTCTTCACCGCGGAAACGATTAATGTATGAAATACTCATTAATGCATTGCCGACGTAGAATGATCCGTAAATTAAAGTAAATTTAAGTGCCTGATTCTCTATTGGCATAATTGAAAAAATATAAGAGATCGGTGCAAAACAACCAACACATACCAACAAACGCGTGTACATGACCGTTTTAACATTTGATGCGCCGCGCAGTGCGCCAGACAGTATCAATTGCAAAAGATCAAAAAAGACCAATAGACTTAACCATGGCAATACACTTGCAGCCAACCACGTAAAGTCACCATTCTTATCAAATATTTGTACAAAAAAGCTCGGCCATAGACTCAAAATAATCAACAAAATGCCTACCAAGATAGACGCAAGAAATACAATTTTTTTTGCTGTGCTCTTAACCCCTTCAAAATCCTGCCTACCATAGTAGTTACTCGACAAGAAGGTTACCACCTGAGCAAAAGCAACAGCGGGCGCAAAGGTAAAACGTTCCAGATCATTCACCACAACAAATGTTGCCAGTGCAAACTTACCCATCGGCGCAATCATTGCCCCGAGCCAAAAATAGGCAACCGCCACGGTGCATTTGTCAATCATCACGGGCCAGCTTAATTGTAAAATACGTTTGAGCTGTGACCCGCTCGAAAAGACTGAAAGTAAATGAATGGTATACGGACGATATTTTTTACTAAAAAAGAGACTGAAAGCTGAAGCCACTACCATGGTGCCGTACTGCAATACGGTCGCCATCGCAGAACCTCTCAATCCCATTTCGGGAAATCCAAATTTTCCAAAAATCAAAACATAGTCAAAAAACACAAACACCGCGCCACCAAGAATGAAAATATTCATCGGTGTTCTGGTATTTTTGACGCCACGTAAAAAACCGATAAAGGAAAAATAAAGAAACATAAAAAAGATACCGAGTGCACGAAGCCGTAAAAAGGGCACACCCATAGAGATCATCTCGACAGGAACACCATAAAATTTATAAATCCAGTACGCTCCAAAATAGATCGATGCCGAAATAATAAATCCACTGATCAACGTCGTCCAAAAAGCATCAACAAATGAACGGCCGGCCTTTTCTAAGCGACCAGCACCATTGTGCATTCCCGTCATCACCACAGCGCCAATGGAAATACCTTCCGCCATTTTGACAAGAATATTCAAAAATCTATTGGTTACGCCCAGCGTGGCGTACATTGATGTTGATTTAAGATGGGCAATAAAGTAAGCATCAAGCAATGATAACACTGAATACAAAATAAGACCGGTTATAAACTCCGGCAAAAAATATCGAAAAATATTGCCGTAACTTTCACCATGCTCCTTGTCTCGTACTCCAAAAAAATAACTGCTGAGCAATTTCTTTTTCACGGCTTACCTTTCCTGTACTACAGGGTGGTTATCAGAAAGACCAAAAAACACTAACTTCAAGCTTCTGTTGTTACTATAATATGAACACTCTTTCTGAACAAATGGTTGTACTTGGGGTTCGGCATGCCACAGTGACGATGCCCAATACACAAGTTTTTTTGTTTTATAGTGGCAGACCGGTTTAAAAATTCTGACCAGCTCTTCCGGCTGCAAGGAGGCGCGAGCACAAAACAGATCGATCTCATACTTCGTGTTTCTTAAAAATGTCCGCCAATCAAGCGTGGACACTTCACAATTTTCAAGCCCAAGGTCTTGAATCATCTGCTCTAAAAAGCGGACCTTTTTATTATTAACCTCAATCAGCACAAGTCTAATATGGGGAAACATAATTTTGAGGGGAATACCAGGAAATCCAGCCCCAGCACCAACATCGCACAGCGACTGTATGGTCGACATATCAATGCAGCGGCCCAACTGTATCGAATCACAAAAGTGATAATCAATAATATCTTTGGGCGCCGTGATAGCGGTCAAATTGACCATATCGTTCTGAATCCTTAACTCCTGCATATACCGCTGGAATTGATCCGCCTGGCGCGGGGTTAATTGTTCCCGGTTTACAAAATCATCCCACTCTTTGGCAAAAAGTTGCCCAGCCAGCTCGCCATTGCTCACAAAGAACCTCTCAATTGTGGATTTTCCATGCCCCACCATGCTAGTGTCAAAATAAGATGAACAGTTTTTGATTATACCCTATGTTGTGCCTGATGGTAAACATCAAAATGCGCAACATCATATAAGGAGTAAGGGATGAAAGCCTTCCTAAAAATCATTTTCTTATGCGTTATTACAACCCTGGCCCAACCACTCATTGCCGACCACATCATCACCCTGTTTATGCAACCCTACCCACACTTCCCTGTTGAAACATCTGGCCAGGAGCTCATTCAACAAAAGGCTGACAAAAAATCACGCAAACTGCGAAACCATGAAAAAATAGCTCAGTACGCCCTCAATTCAGCACTGGAGACCAATGCGCCCGCCGGCATTTTTGCAACCTATTCCGGCCAATTATCAATTTCAAACACCGATGGCATGGTGGTATTTGCACGACGACAAGAGAGCCAAAATCTCAAATTATTAATTACACAAGAAATCGACCCCATTTTTCAGGTTGAACAAACAATTAATCATTGGGAATTGAAAAGCGACTTCCCTGCAGCCCTGTACACCATCAACCAAAACAGGGAGCAAGACACTGAAATAGAATTTTGGGACGTAAAGCGAGTCCCATTGCCACAAGACCGTAAAATCTCGATCGATACCATCGTCATCTTTGCCCAGCCGAATAAGATCTATGTCCCGGAAGGTGTTTTTCCACTCAAGCATCCAGGGGCAGATCTATTTTTACCTGATATATTTGTAAAAAAATCGGTTGATACTCTTGCCAGTTCGCTCTACCTACTCAACATTAAGCGCCTCTTTTCACAAATCCAAAAAACGTATCAGGTCAAGGAAAATAGCTATAGAGTCATTATTCATTAACCACCTGACGTTGAAGGTTTTTCCAAATAGGAATGTTATTGCTATACTGGCCGAAAGTAGCTCCGAAAAAAAATAAAGGAGATGTATGAAATTATTCATATCATTCGATATCACAGACCTGCAAAGTGCTCTCACCATAGCCAAACAAGTTGCTCCCTTTTGTGACGTCATCGAAGTAGGCACCATTCTTTTTTATAAGTATGGCGTTGCTGCCTTAGAAGAATTCAAAAAAGAACTTCCTAACAAATCACTGCTTGCTGACAGCAAGATTATAGATCGTGGACGAAGTGTGACAGAAACGCTCACGCAAGCAGGCGCTGACTGGATGACCGTCATGGCAGGAACCAGCAACAGTGTTATTCACTCGGTCTGCACAACGGCACATAGCAAAGGACGAAAAGTAGTACTTGATCTTCTTGATGCCACATCGCCAGGGCAATCGGCTATGGAAGCACAAAATCTGGGCGTCGACGCCCTCCTCTTCCATCCACCTCATGATGAAAGCAACGGACGAATTTTCCTGGACCAATGGGATATGGTGAGTGGGAACACAAAGCTCCCTATTTTTGTTTCTGCAAAAATCAATCGCGACAATATTCATGATGTCGTCAGAATTAAGCCCGCCGGCATTATTATTGGCACCAGTATTGTGACGGCAGCCAACCCGGCACAAGAGGCGGAGTTTTTTTATAACATCGTAAATGGGTAAAGGCATCTGAGCCACAAAACTCTCGTAACCGTTAGATGCAAAAAAGCCCCGGATTTTATGCCGAGGCTTTTGTTATTTAATGGCTTGGTCAAAAAAAAATTACCGTGAAAATTGGTCCTTAAACAACCCCTTAACCTCTTTGACCGTCGTTGCCTCTTCCGGCCCTTTGTCAGGACGATAGCCCATAAAGCGCGGAAAGCGCAATGCCATGCCCAGATGCTCTTCCGTTTTGGCTGCAGTATGCAAAGGCGAGAGTGTAATTTCATCGGCACGAATCAAGCAAACAAACTCAGGCGCAACCCAGACATCCGGATACAGTTCTTTGGCGCACACAACATTCTTAGGTTTATCTTTAACAGCGCTCGCGTCACATTTTTTCTTGAGCTCTTTCCACTCAATGTCAGACATGCCGGTGCCAATTTTGGCAATCGTTTGAAAACAATCTTCCTGTTGGTTATAAACACCCACCAAAAAGGCACCAACGCCAAACTGAGCTCGCTTACCCTTGCCCGAGTAATACCCCAGAATGACACAGTCAATAGTGTCCTCAAGATGACCTTCTTCTTGGCGCTTGAGTTTAATCCAATTAAAATTTCGCTTGCCCGGTTGGTACGGCGAATCTTCACGCTTGACGACCAAACCCTCAAGACCTGAGGCAATGTTTTGATTAAAGTAATCTTCCAGCTCACGCGCGGTGTGCATTTCTCGTTCTTCAATCACCTGAACGGTATCTTCATGTTTACTTTTAAATAATGAGAGCAGTTTTTTGCGCCGTTGTGCGTGCGTCTTGCTCAAGAATTCCTGGCCGTCCAGATACAGCAAATCAAACACAAAAACACGCAACGGCATCTGTTCAATGGCGGCATCAATACCATGTTTACGTTTACGCTTCACCGTTTCTTGGAACGGCAAAAAGCTGCCCGTGTTAGGGTCAAAGCTAATCGCTTCCCCTTCACACACCAACTGCGTAACATCCAATTCGCTCACGGCGTGGGCAAGGTCGGGAAACATTGCGGTCATATCAAGCAGATTACGAGAAAAAAATTCTATTTTGGGACGCTCGTGCGATTTGTCAATGTGAATTTGCAAACGGAATCCATCCAATTTTGGTTGCGCGACGCAATCACCCAATTTTTCCATAATCGCTTTGGCCGTTGGCATACGTTCGGCCGCGGCAGGACGAATAGGCACGCCCACCTTAATCTTCATGCGTTCGATCGCCTTGATTCCCTCTTTTTTCAAAGTTTTGGCAATCAAGCCAATGTCGGCGCACACATTGTAGGCGTCTTCTATAACTGCGCGTAATGACTTATCGCCCACTTCCATCCACGAAAGCGCATCGATAATGGTCATATCAGAAAAGCCAAGACGGAGTTTACCAACCACAATGCGGGTTACATATTTTGCAGATAAAGGGTCAAGCTGATTCAGCAAATACCGCATTTTTTCAGCTTTGATTTCTTGCGAACCGATACCTCCGGCAGTTTCAATATCTTCCAATGCGCGGTAAACCTGCGTGATGGTTAAATCACCCTGCTGGTCCCAACCACCCTCGGCAACGACAGAACCGATATCTCCTAATGTTTTAGATTTTTGTTGAATAGTAGATTCTGCGTGATCAGTCAGACGAGCAACAACAAAAATGAGATTTTTTTCAGCCATTTGAAACTGCGTGCCGACATAAGGCGGATGCAGTTCGCCCAACGAAATGTAACTGATGATGCTGGCTTCCACAGGCGTGGCACTTGTAAAAAGATCGGCAAGAAACTTGGTCATTTCTAGACGACCGCTCACACGTTCTATCTGGTCAAAAGCTTGTGCAACGACAGAAAATTTCACGGTTCCCTCATCATTTTTGTATTCAACATGATCCACGTGAGTTGTTACGGTATCATCATCAACTTGAGAAAAAAAATTAAGTTGCTTGTCAGGGAAAATCACGAGCACCTCATATCATCTTCTGAACGTTTTTTATCGCAGATCATCATGATCGTGCTGTTGATTTTCTGGCATCACTTCTTCTATGATCGGATCAACCGATGAATTGCCTAAGTTAGAAAATCCTGTCTGATCGTCAAACTGATCAAAATAAAGTTTCGCAGAAAAAAGACTAAGCCCCAGAGTCGCCAACAACAACCCCATTTCTATGACATTCCAGGAGTTACTCAAGCCAGCGGCCTGATATGGATTAACAATCACAAACGCCACATACACAAAAGACACAATGGTTTTCATTTTTGCCCAGAACGAAACAGCTATTGTAAATTTATGCTCGTTGGCAACAAGCCGCAGGCCCAAAACAAACAGTTCGCGTCCCACTAAAATAATAACCCAATAAAAAGAGATTTTATGAGCCGCTAACAACGCAATAAGCGTCGCGCATGATAATAATTTATCGGCAATGGGATCAAGCTGCTTGCTCTGCGTGGTAGCAAATTGAAAACGTTGAGCAAAATAACCTTCTAAAAGATCGGTCAAGCTCAACATCACAAATAAGGCTGCCAGCAAAATATTAAGAATGAGACTGTTAAAGGGAAGAAGATAGACTAAAAAAAAGGGAAGTAAAAGAGGGGAAAGAAAAAGCTTGCCAAGTGTCACAGCCGAAGGAAGCGTAAAAATCTTCATGTGCACAACCCTTCTTGTTAAAAATCCCCCTGCCTTATCGGCAGAGGGATTCATTGAGCAACTTATTTCAATTTGGTAGCGGCGCAGGGACTCGAACCCCGGACCTACGGATTATGATTCCGCCGCTCTAACCACCTGAGCTACGCCGCCACATATATTTCAAATTATAGTTAAATTTTCAGCTTTTGTATATTGAAGTTGTTCAAAATAAAGACGAACAATGACTTCAAGAAGAACAACCCGGTGGCCAACGTTGCCAAGATACCAAGTATCATAGTAACGGCGAAACCTTGAACTGGACCTGTTCCAAACTTGTACAGTACAAGACCGACAATCAACGTAGTGATGTTTGCATCCAAAATAACCGCCATTGCGTCAGAGAATCCAACGTTCACAGCATTTTTAATCGAAGCACCCGTAGCCAATACGTCTTTGATCTTTTCGTAAATAATAACCGAACAGTCAACAGCCATACCAACGGTCAACACCAACCCAGCAATACCTGGTAATGTCAAAACTGCACCGATGGCTTGTAATCCAAACAGAACAAACACAAGGTTGAAAATTAATGCGATAAACGCAAGCAACCCAGAAAGGCTATAGAAGAACAAACAGAACATCAACAAAAGTAACAACGCAACGCCACAGGCAACCAAACCATCATGAATTGCATCTTTACCAAGCGTTGGTCCGATTTGTTGTTCGCCTTCAATAGTAACTCCTGCAACCAGTGCACCCGACAGCAACAACATCGCAAGATCTTTTGCGCCTTGTGAAGTGAAAGCACCTTCTATAACACCATCAGTGCTAATCGCAGCATTAATTGTTGGTGCAGTAATTACAACGTTATCAAGCACAACAGCAAGATTGCGACCAATGTTGCGACTCGTTAATTCATAAAACTTCTCGCCACCTTCTGAGGTGAATCCAAATTCAATGACGTGCTGCGCTGAAATATTGCCACCAACTCTTGAGCGAGCATGGGATAATGACTTACCTGTAATGTCGGTATATTTTGGCAACAGATAGTATATCATGCCTTCTTCATCGCCCTTAGCTTTGCCAGGCAAAATTTCCATATCATCAGGAACCTGTCCATCATATTCATACAAAATATCTTCTGGAGTTTTACCCGTACGTTCAACGAGTCTGAACTCAAGAACCGCAGGCTTACCAATCATGGTACGTGCTTGCATTGGGTCTGCAACACCAGGAAGCTCTATAATGATATTACGTTCACCAGCCTGAGCGACCGCAATTTCTGCAACACTCAACTTATTAAGACGTAATTTAAAGACTTCGATATTTGTTTTAACAGCATCGGCCTTAATTTTCTTAGCACGAGCATCAACAAACTTAATGAACACTTGTTTATCTATAGTAGAAACTGTAACATCGCGCTCATTTCTCAACTCGCCTGCAGCGTTTTGTGCAGCATCAAGAGAATCAAACGTCAAAATAATTTGCTCTTTTTCTACCTTCTTTGACAAGGGAAGAGTTCTTTTGGCATCTTTAAGTTTTTTGGCAATTTTTTGCGTCAGACCAAGAAGTTCAGCCTCTACAGCTTCCTCTGTTTTCACTTCAAGCGTGAGGTAACTGCCTCCAACTAAATCAATACCGAAACGAAGTTTATCTTTGAGTGGGAATAAGAAATAAATACAAATACCGGTGGCAACTAGCCAAAACATGAGCCCAGAAAACCATATACGACGTGCTGAACCGTTCATTTGAGCGACTCCCTTTCCAGATCGTGCTAAATTCTTTGTAAATTCTCATTTTTCAGTAAAAACGCTAGTTCAGTTCGCCAACTGACGTGTCCCTCGTAGCTCCATAAAGAGTGTAGTGGGAAGCCTTGGCGAAAGTTGGTGCCGAGGAGGGGACTCGAACCCCTATAGGATTACTCCTGCTGCCCCCTTAAAGCAGTGTGTCTACCAATTTCACCACCTCGGCATACCGTTTTCTTGATGCTCCATTGCTATCAAATCAAAACTCTTTTTTAGCTTTTGACCTGATACGATCAAGAATGATGTCAAACTTGATCAAAATGTATCATACTTGCAGCTGTTAATCAAATGTGAAATGCGTTTCAAGAAAAAAAATGTGCGCGAGTAAAAAACTTTACCCGCGCACGTCACTTGTCCCTCGCAACCATCCTATACAAGGAAGCTACGAATTTATTTTTTTAAGGTGCACTTACCGGTGCTACAGCAGGATTTGCTCCTGGAGCCATTTCCGTTTGTTGTTGAACCGGTACAACAGGAGTCTGAGCCACTTGTTGTTCTGTCTTTTTTAGCGCAGCACCACTCACTATCCCTTGTCCCATCATCGGTCGCGTCTCAATTCGAGCACGCTGTTGAGCCGGCGCATATTGGACAGGGTTTGCTGCGATTGATGCAGATGTTTCCTGTGCCTCTAAAGGCTGCTGAGCACCAGCACCAGAAGCCTCTGTATTTTCAGCTTGCTGATCTTGAATCGGTGCAGAATTTGGCATTACTTGTTGAGCAGCCTCTGGAGTCTTTGCCGAAGATTCCACTTCTTGCTCATCTTGAACTTCCGGAGCGCTGCTCCAAAAAGAACTGATCCAGCTCCCAAAGGAAGAGATCCATCCCCATACCATTTTAAATGGTGCAGTAATAATTCTCCAGGCACTCTTCCAAAATCCACCTTGTGCTGCCTCTTGTTCCTGTGCAAGTTTTTCAGCAAGCAGTTTACGCTCTTCCTCTTTCTGCGCATCAGTCTTACGTTTTTTAAATTGATCCTTGAGGCTTAACCCCTTCTTTTCAAGATCATTCATAACCGTTTTGATACGACTCACTTGCTCTTCTGCATTTTTATTTAACTGGTTAACGTATTCAGTGAATTTTCCACTGATATAATCTTGAACCCCTTTGATGTTCTGCCAGGCAGCATCCATCTTATAGTACAATTCACGAGCCTTTTCATGATCCAGCACTTTGGCTATATCCTTGAAAAGTTGCTGCGCATCTTTTCTATACTTCCTCGTCAAATTGATCTGTTCAACGAGCTTATCAAGCGCTTCATCAACAGCAATATCAATCTTTTGTATAGATGCAATGTCGACCTTAAGATCCTCAAGAACCTTTTTTTCCGTTTCTATCTTTTTTCTAAATTCAAGAGCTTCTCGATCAAGCACAACATCTTTTTCTCGTTTTTCTTGCAGCTCTTGCAAAAGATACGTAATGACCTCTTCAAGCTGCCCCTGATCCAACCCTATTTCTATGTAAAAGGGCTCAAACAAATTTGAATCAAGTTGATCCCGCTTATCATAAAAGATTGTTCGTGAGTCATTGATTAATTCAATACTCTTTTCTATTTTTTCAATCTTTTCTTCAGCCTTTTCCCACCACATGCGTTTGACGAGCCAGTTTCCGCCTGGTTCTTCAATTTCAAGGGTATCAATACCCGTGTCTGTTTCCATTGGCTTATCTGGTGCAACAATTTCAACCTCTTCTTGTGGCGCTGCAGCGTCAGACACAGATTGATTCATCGCAGGAGCAACAGCCGTTATCTGCCCAGCCGATGGAGCACTGCCTGCCCCTTGAGAAGACAACGCATCTTGTTGAACGTGCTCAACAACACCCGTAGCTCCTCCCTGCGCACCTTCAGAAAAGGTTGGCACCACCTCACCAACATCTTGCGATAAAACACCTTGCGGTACTTGTTCCTCTTCCTGGCACAATAATGGACCATGAAATAAAGCAGAGCACATAATACCCACTACAAGGCACTTAATACATGTACGCATTCGTCATGCTCCTTTTTAGAACTTCTTGAATTCCTGAGTAGACATCTCACTTATTATAAGCTGACTGACAACTCTTTTAACTCTTCTAATAAACTGGTAGACAGCTGTTCTGCTTCCCAACTTGTATACGTCCAGCCTATTCCGCTGTCAACTTTTGTAAGAACAGAACGATCACTTTTGATGTCAACAATATCAATTCTAACAACATTCATCATGGGGTGTACCGTCGATGGAGCTCTAACAACACCAGCTCGTCCTAAAACACTGTATGCAACGTTGCCTTCATCCATGAAGCACATCATAACCTTTTTTTGCCATACCATATTATGGTAGCCGGTATGCTCTTTATGAATAGTAATCAGGATGCTTTCACGTCCCTTTGGATACACGCACTGAATTGGCGTTGTGTGCGGCAGGCCCTTTTCAGAAAATGTTGCAAGAACAGCAATTGTTTTACCAGCCTTCAGTACCGCAATCAAATCTTCTGGAAGTTTCACACCAACATGCTTGGCCATAAATATTTTTCCTCAATAATTAAAACGTTGTACTCTAATTTTGCTTTTACTGACAACAGCTATCCCTATATGCACAGCTTAACGGATATCTCATCCTGAACAACAAATCCTGCATCCGTTAGCACTAATCTGTCTCCAATCTCTTGAATCAACCCTGACTCTTTAAACAATGCAATATTTTGTCTTACAAGCTCCAGTTGATCACTCGATAATCCATCAACAAGATCTTTAATCTCTACCCCGCATGATCTGCGCAGTCCCAACATAACTTTTTCTAAATGCAGCTGCTCATACGTCAATTTCTCTGTCGAGACTGAAACATCAGCTCCACGCTCAATCCCTTCCAAATAAGCAGTCAAATTTTCCTGATTCTTAAATCTTGATGTTCCATCAAAAGAACATGCGCCCAACCCAAACCCTTTGTACGATTTGTGCTCCCAATAGGCAGTGTTGTGCCGAGATTCATAACCGGCACGTGCGAAATTGGACGTTTCATACCGATGGAATCCATGAGTCCTCAAAAACTCAACTGACCACTGATACAAGTCAATCATCGCATCATCGGTCAGCATGCTTGTTCTATCCCGCTGCACATCAAAATAAAGTCGCGTATTTTCATGCAGCGTCAAAAAATAGATTGATACATGCTGGAGAGGCCATGTAACAACTTCATGCAGCATCGCTTGCCACGCTTGTGTCGTCACACCAGGAAGCCCTAAAATAAGATCAACCGAAATATTTTCAAAGATAGTTGCAGCGTCCCTCACAAGATTGCGCGTGTCAGCTGCCGATTGATGACGGTTTAATTTTTTCAAAATCGCATCATCAAGGCTCTGTACGCCCATACTGATACGATTGATCCCCAGCCCCTTCCACAGTACCAGCTGCTCCTTGCGCACCGTTCCTGGATTAACCTCTATGGAAATCTCCGCGTTGTCACTGATACAGAACACCTTTCTCAGTGTAGCAAACATGTCAAGCAGAAGACCATCTGGATAAGTGCTTGGAGTGCCGCCCCCAAAAAAAATAGTTTCCAATTTGATCCTTGAGTCGGAATATCGAGCAAACAATGCAATCTCTTGCATCAAAGCTTCGTGATACCGCACCATAAACTGCTCGTGTGAAGCCAATGCGACGAACGGGCAAAAGCTACATCGGTATGGGCAAAACGGCCAATGAATATATACAACATGTGTTAAAGCCGTAGAATCGTACGACATATCCCCCCTGTGGTCTGCGACGATTTAATTGGCTTTATGTTCGACCGGAACTGTTTTTTTTATAAACTCCAGACTCATTTCTAAGTCACGATTCAATCGATCAAGCATGGCCTCTTGATGTGCAAATTTTATATCCAAGCTCCCCTCAAAAATAACCCTTAAATCGTCAACTAAGTCGGTGCTTAGACCAACCCCCTCCAAATACATGAACAACTCTTCATCAGTTTTACCATAAACCTCAAATCCATAACGCTCATGCAAATACTTCTTAAATATCCATGTTAACCGAAAATAGAAGGTCTTTCCAAGGATAGTTTTTTGAGCCAGCTCCTGCTTGAGCTTTAGTAATTCAATCAAGGCTGTCTGCCAAGGAGAAAGAGGCTGCTGTTGAGCTGCTCGATATTTCTTAAACACGTACCAAAGAATCACACCAAGAATCAAGCTTGCCACGATTGCCAGCAGAATATAAAAGCTCATAGCTTGCCAAAACGGTCGATGCCACATGCCATATGAAGGATAAAGATCGTTAGTATTCACTCCGAACTCCTTAATCAACGATTAATACATCATTCGCCGCCTGAAAAAACGAATAATATCACCAACAAATGGTTTATGCGGGCTGATTTCTAAATAATCAATTCCACATTTTTTAAATAACGCCGCCTGCTCTGTTGCCCGTTGCTGCAAAAACGTAGAAACGCCCGCCTTGTCTCGCGTATCTAACACAAACTGCTTTCCCGTTTCTATATCATCAATAGTTAAAAAGCCAACCTGTGGGAAAGCTTGCTCATTAGTATCCAAACACCGAAGCGCAATAAAATCATACTTTTTTGCCGCGAGCTGCAAAAAACGCTCATAACCACTATCAATAAAATCTGAAACAAAAAACACGACAGCGTCCTTTGATGGGATACTGGCAAGATATTTAAGCACAACAGAAAGATCGGTTTTCCTTTTTTCCAAACGATGAGAAAACAGATGCTTCATAATACTATGAATATGCTTTCTTCCCGTTTTTGGCGGAATTACCAGCTCAACTTCATCTGAAAAAAGAACCAATGACGCATGATCCTTGCCATAGTCGGCAACCAGTGCAAGCACCGCCGCAACCTGAGACATACTCGTAAACTTGCTCTCTCCTGCGGATGAAAACAAACTAGATGAAGAGACATCAACCACAATAATGACGGTTCTGTCGCGCTCTTCTATATATTGTTTTACCAGCAACTTGCTTGATCTTGCTGTACTCTTCCAGTCAATAAACCGAACATCATCGCCCATTTGATAGTCGCGAATCTGATCGAATTCAAAACCGGAACCTTTCCGCGCAGAACTAAAGTCGCCAATTAAAAGACCACTGAGCAACCGCTTGGTATGAATCTCAATCTGTCGAATTTGTTTGACGATATCAGGTGACAGCATGCGGCCTCCTTACAAAGAAGAATTAAAGACCGTTTCCCGTTTTAAAATTTCAGGCAAAGCAATAGTGCCATCTGCTTGTTGATACGTTTCCATCAAGGCGACCATCAATCGCGGTAATGCAAGCGATGAGGCATTAAGGGTGTGAACTAACTGTGCTTTGTCGTCTGATTTTACTTTGTAACGAATCTTGCCACGTCGAGATTGGAAATCGGTGCAGTTACTGCACGACGAAACTTCATAATAAGCTTTTTGTCCCGGCATCCAGACTTCAATATCAAAAGTCTTTGCGGATGGAAACGAACAATCTTGAGCGGCCAATAAACTGATACGATAATGCAGATCAAGTTTTTTAAGAATCGATTCTGCACAGGCGATCATACGATCAAGCTCATCAAATGATTTTTCTGGCTCGCAAATTGTGTAAAGTTCCAACTTTTCAAATTGATGAATTCGAATCAGCCCACGTTCATTTGCGCCATAACCACCAGCTTCTCGCCGAAAACAGCTAGTCCATGAAGTCATACGAAGAGGAAGGTCTTGAGCATTTAAAATCTTATCGCGATACAAGTTAGTTAAACTGACTTCTGATGTTGGTATCAAATACAACCCATCTTCAGGAATTGAATAAACTTGATCTTTGAATTTTGGAAAATTACTTGCAACCGTCAACGCCTCTTCTGTTACTAAGTACGGAGGAATGATGGGCTCATAGCCATGATCCACATTATTTTTAAACATCATCATGGTCAGTGCGTACAACATCCGCACCGCATCGCCACGATACAATGCAAAATTGCTACCGGTCATTGCAGCTGCGGCTTGAAAATCAAACCAACCGAGCGCCTCACCAAGCTCTACGTGATTTTTAACAGGAAATGAAAACTTCGGCTGCTCTCCCACCATTTTATGAACAACGTTACTTTCTTTGTTACCGGCTGGCAAATCTTTTTCAGGAACGTTAGGACATCGTAAATAGAGCTGTTGAAACTGCACCTCAAGCTCTTCAAGTTTTTTGCCTTGTTCCTTAAGTGCAGCGCCTATTGTTTTTGATTGCTCGCGCAATTCGGGAGTAACGCCCGCCTGACCTTGAGCGGCCAGTTCATTTCTTTGATGGCGCAAACTCTCAACTTCTTGACGAAGCAACCGTAGTTGTTCATCTACATCAAAGAGGGCTTGCGTGTCATAAGAAGGATCTTTCTTCTTGAGCAGAGCAATAACAACGTCTGGGTATTCTCGTAATAACGCCAAATCTATCATGAAAGGGCCCCTAGCACCGTAAAAGGTATATTTTTTTAGGCTAACGTAATGGAGCAAGTATACGAGAAAAAAAAACGGTTGAAAAGAAAAGGACCACCCGAAGGCGGTCCTTTACGAATAAAACCTATTATGAGTCAAGATTTCCAGTTATCTCTTAATTGATTTTACTAATTCACGTAAGTTCTTGCCTGCTTTGAAGCGAGGCACGTGAATTTCTGGTAAATCTATTCTTTTTTTCGTTGCTGGGTTAATACCCTTGCGTGCCGGACGACGCGAAACAACAAAACTGCCAAATCCTGTAATCGCGACCTTGCCACCCCCTTTGAGCGTACGCTCAATAATGCGGGTAAATGACTCAAGGACTCGTGAGACATCCTTCTTACTGAAGGTTGTTTCCTCACTCAGTGAATTTATCAATTCACTCTTGTTCATGGGAAGCTCCTCGTGGAATGGTTAGTAATGGTTAAACACTGCTACTTCATCTAAACTCTCGCTCATTCTTCCTTCTATCAACGTTTTATAGTAATTTCATTTATAATTTTGTCAAACAACAGCAAAATAATTTTAAATAAAACAACTCTTAAGGAGTTTAATGTGCTTGTAGATACGCATTGCCATGTCAATTTGATCGTAAAAAAAGAATTCAATATTCCATTGCTCGAGCAACAAATTGAAGCCGCACACAACATCGCACAAGAAGCTACACAAGCCGGCGTTCCGTATATTATTAACGTCGGAACTAATTTAATTGAAAGCAACAACTGTATCTTTATTGCACAACGATGCCCACATAATTTTGCTATAATTGGTCTCCATCCTGGCGATTGCACTTCAGATTGGAAACGAGAATTGCGTGACATCACTCAGCTGTTACACGAAAAAGAAAAAAATAAAATTGTTGGCATTGGCGAATGCGGACTTGATTTTTATCATCACGGTTACAACATCCAACGACAAAAAGATGTTTTTAAAGCACAGATTGAACTTGCGCTGGAACACAAGCTCCCACTGGTTATTCACACACGAGCAGCTGGCACTGGCACACTAGAAATTCTTGAAGAATACAAAAACGATGGACTGGCAGGCGTGTTTCACTGCTTTTCTGAAACACTCGCATTCGCGCAACATGCAACACAAGAACTTGGTTTTTTCATCGGCATCGGCGGACCCATCACCTATCCAAAGAATAATGAGCTGCGCACCGTCATTGAACAAATAACACTCAGTACAATAGTGTTAGAAACTGATGCTCCTTTTTTACCGCCACAAAATATTCGTGGCAAACAAAATCATCCACGTGAAATTGCAGTAATCGCTCAATACATTGCAGATTTTTTGCACAAAGAATTTGATGCTGTTGCAACGCAAACAACAAATAATGCACGCGCACTATTCAATCTTGAGTTACCACAGGTATAAAAAATAATTAAATTATAAAATCATCGACGACGCAAATGCAGCGCTTGCAATAGTCCTACATCAAGCACTAGATGTGACGCGGCCCCTGCTATAAAAAAAAGAGCAGGCAACAATGCATCACGCAGAAAAAAAATCTGGTACCAATCAAGCAGCCCAACCACAACACCCGCAAGCGTAACGATAAACCATAATCGATGAAAAAGGCCACGATGGTCTACCACCAATGGAAGACCAAGCACCAGTGCCAGCACAGCAAAAAAAATAAATTGTTGTAAAACCAACAACACAATCAGCACCAAAAACAGAATGCGATAAAACCATTTCTGCCCTTTGCTTTTTGTGTCTATGTCAGGAAACAAAGCGCCGATGAGAGTAAATAAAAACAACCATACGGCTGTTCCTGGCTCCACGTACGAACGCGTCGCAGCAAATAAAGCAAAAAATATAAGCAGCCCCCCAGCAACGTGCCCCTTATATCCCGGCATACAGATCCTTAATACAGATGTGCAAATGACACACCAGGGTAATAAAACAACAGGACTTCTCGATAATCGAAGCCGTCCTTTACCATCTCATGAGCGCCCCGTTGACACAATCCAATTTGATGCCCAACACCTCGTCCCTTAAAAGTAATATTGTTACCTTCCTTATGGACAGTAAAACAACAACTTTTAATAGAACAGCCCAACGAATAAAGTTTTTTACCAGTCATAATAAAAGTATGCTTACCGTCTGAAATCGACATCTCTTTAACCAAACCAGCACCATCACGGCGAAGAACTTTAACAGAACGAATTCGTCCCAGCTTTGGAAATTCTTTGCGGAAAATCTCTGCCCATTTTTCCACAGAATGCTCAACTTCCCAATTATACACCTTGCTCCGCTTACAATACGGACACGGATAGGACCGTGCAAGATAAGGATGACCCTTAAAATCTAAGCCTTCCATTTTGCTTGTGATCACACCACCGCAACAAGAATCATACATTGCGACGATCGGCTTACCTTTATAAGTCAAAAACTGACCCCTAGTTGCCTCAATAGCCTCTTGAATCACAGCAGAATCACGCACCATAAAATCATGCCCAAAATAAGTCTGGTGCTCTTTGGTACATTTAATGTGATATAACTCTTTAGATGATTTTGCTTCCCGAATTTTAGAAACAAGATACGTGCGAATTGCAACAGCACAAACTTTATACACTTCTACCGGCCAGCCTGGCCAAACCTCAGAACGCAATGAAGCAGAAACATAATCTTCAATGCCAACCGAATTAATCAATTGAACACGATCATCTTTCACCACAAGCCAAAAAAGTCCCTTGTAAGAATTATCGCCAAATTTAATCAACCCATGTTTTGGTTGAAGGGATATACGCTTTTGAGAGCATCGCTTACCGTTTAACCGAAACTCTCCACCCTTCATTGATACTTTGATTTTTGTAACATTTTTTTTGTGATCAAACGTCTCACAATTATTAACAATCAATCCATCGCCACATGAAATGATCCATGAGTCTGTTTCATTTTTTTTAAGCTCAGATAACAAAACTCGTACCAAAAACTTTTTAATTTTTGCGACTGCACGCTCACGCGATGCTATGCGCTCGTCTGCCGCATCTTGTTGCGACGAAACAGATTCATCTGAATCTACAAATTCTTGTATAGCCGTTGGCGGCACTGCCATTACGGGCAATGAATACACAGAAAAAAAACAATATAAAATAATTAAAACGAGATTAGATCGAAACGTTATTCTGTTGTAGAAAATCCAAAAAGGATTGTGGGGGTTTTCTTTTTTTGTCAATTCCTTGATTTGCAAGTGCATCAGCGTCCTTATTTTCTTCTCTGAGTACGTGCACAATGTTAAACATAAGGTCGCTCAAAAGTATTTTAGCAAGCCCGTGTAACATTTTGAGCTCAGCATTTTTCACTTGATATGCCCCCTGCACCTGCCGGACAAGCAATTGAGAATCCGAAACAATAACGACGAGATCACCCTCACACACATGTTTCTTTAAATAAAAAATGCCGAGCAAGAGTGCAAAGTACTCTGCCTGGTTGTTTGTTTTTGCTCCAAGATAAAAGCCGCGCATTTCAACTGGTTCGTCATCCTTAAATAACGCAAGCCCAGCTCCGGCTGGCCCCGGATTATTTCGCGCAGCTCCATCAATAAAAAGTTTCCAGTAGCGCCGTACACCGGTGCCACATTTTTCTAATTTTTTGAATTCTGCTTCAAAAATGGAAAGTTGCTTCATTCTCTTTCACTCTTTTGAAGGCGCAATGTATAAAAATCTAAAGCAGCATTTACATTGAATCATCTGCTTTCTTTTCAACACAAGAAATTCTTGTGGCGGCAGATTATAAAAACAGCCCATACAGCTTCCATTGATAACCTGAACAACAGGATTAGTGACGCGAGATCTCATCAACACGTACTTTTCCAGCCACTCAGCAGGTATCCCTCTTTTCATCTCATCTCTTTGACGTAATCGCCCATCAAGTTCGTCGTGCATCTTAGAGACTGATTCCTGCTTGTGCTCAATGGCCAACTTCAATTCTGCTGTTTTATTTTCATCTTGCGCATGCCGAACTTCATACTCTTTTTTGAAAGCTTCAAGCTTATTCCACGATACGAGCAAGGTATTTTCGTAATCGTGTTGTTGCCTTTTTAAAGTATCAATCTCTCTCATAATCAATTGATATTCTTTTTGATTCGCAACTTTTTCAAGACGTTTTTTTTCTTCTATTTCTTGTTGATCAAGCGTCTTCATATTGAGTTCTACTTGCTCAACTTCTTTTCGAGCATCTTTCATACGATGCACAAGAAGCGTACTCCCGGAGCTCAGATCTTCGCTGGTTTTCTCAAGCAGTTCTATTTCTTTTTCTAACTGCTGAACAGAATCTTCAAGCGCATAGGTTGCTTGATCAAAACTTACAAGTTCAATAAAAGACTGGAGAGGATGCTCGCTCATCTGAAAACCCTTTTGTTCGTGTTGATGTGGAAAAGGCACGACGTATAAGATTTAACAGTGGTGGGCCCACCAGGACTTGAACCTGGGACCTTTCGGTTATGAGCCGACTGCTCTAACCGACTGAGCTATGGGCCCACATCGTAAAAAAGGAGGATAAATCTAAAAACTATACTAGAGGAATTTAGTTTACTTGTGAAGTGGAATTTCAGCTGACGCTGTACAGGAAGTCCTTCAGCCGCTCGCTGTAACCCCATTCGTTGTCATACCAACCAAACACTTTGCCAACCCGACCTCTCACATCCAGCAGCGACAAATCAATCACCACAGAATGCGCATCGCCACTAAAATCACTCGATACTAAAGGCTCATCGGTCACCCCAAGAATACCGCGCATTTTTGCACTTGCAGCGGCAGAAGTAAATGCATCACGTAAAAATTTCATCGACAATTCTTTGTGTGCAACAAATGCTAAATCGATAAGCGACACTTTGGCAACCGGAACACGCAATGACATGCCACCAATTTTTCCATCAAGCTCAGGAATAATACGGGCCAAAACATCGGTGGCCCCGGTGGACGTTGGAATAATATTCAAAGCCGCAGCGCGTGCACGACGTAAATCATCGGTTTCAACATCAAGCAGCACTTGTGTATTGGTGTACGAATGCACAGTCGTCATAAAACCGCTCTCTATGCCAAACGCATCTTGCAAAACTTTTAATACAGGAACAATGGCATTGGTTGTACAGCTGCCCAAAGAAACAATTTTGTGTTTATTTTTATCATACGCATCATCATTCACGCCCAGAACAATAGAAACATCTTCCCCTTTTGCCGGTGCAGAAATCAGCACATGTTGAGCGCCCGCATTTAAATGCTTGGTCGCACCATCACGCTTAGTAAAAAATCCGCTGCACTCTGCCACCCAATCAATCTTGAGCCGTGCCCAGGGAGCTTTTTCTGGATCTCGTTCTGCAATCACTTCCATCACCTGGTCATTGACGTAGAGCATGTTACCCTTCATCTCAACATGACCGCGAAAGGTCCCCATCATCGTGTCATATTTAAACATATGTACGATTTTTTCAGGATCTGCAGGACCGACATTAATCGCAACAACACGTACTTTTTCAGATGCTTGTTTATCTTGAACCAGCGCGCGTAAAAAACTTCTTCCAATCCGGCCAAAGCCGTTAATAGCTATACGAATCATACATCTCCCTTATGATCATTACGAAGCTTGCCAGCCCCGCACTTTTTCTAATAAATCTTTTTGCTCTTGCTCGCTCAACATAGGAACTTCCATAATGGCTGGAATATTAATAAGAGAAGGATGCATAATAAATCGTTGTAATGCAGTATCGCCAATCTTTCCGCCACCAACACTGTGATGATGATCTATTTTTGATCCACACAGTTCCTTCGTATCATTCAAATGAATCAGCGCGACGTTTTTCCAACCCATAATGCTTTCGACCAATGCAATAAACTGATCCTGCCCTTCATCAGTTGCCACCTTGTAACCATAAAGATGTGCGTGGCCAATATCGATACAAAACTTGAGTTGTTCAGGATGGCCCAGCAGTTTAAGCAACGTACGCATATCGCGCAAATCACCACCAACTGCCTTTCCCCCATGTGCGGTATTTTCAAGCACAACAGTCAGCCCCTGCTCGTTGGCAAGTAACCGCTCAATTGTAAACGCAAGCGCATCAAAGGCTGCATCTCTATTGCGAGCGCCACGACTCGAGCCAGCATGCAATACAATGTGAGTAAAACCAAGTTGCTTTGCTAGAGAAAGCTCTCGATCCAACAAGGGATGATGCCTACGTGTGGTATCGGCAAGATTCACCCAATAAGATGAATGCAGATATAAATTACCAAACCGCGCTTGGCGCAACGCAACAAACTGCGCAATATCTTGCTTAGTAAACGAAAGTATTTCACCAACATTTTTTTGCGCCAAAAAACATTGAAATATGCGAAGGTCAAACCTGTCAGCCTGCGCAACAAGGTCTTCTAACGAGTTATTATTAATTTGTAGATGAAGTCCTATGTCTCTCACAAAAGCTCCTCTTACTTACAAATCTGTTCGAGCGCACTCTCACCTAAATATGGTTTTAACACCTCAACAAAGTCTGCTTTCACACGAGCAAGGCCCTCTGCCGTACTTGATTCACAACGCAAGGTGATGGCAGGCTGTGTATTTGATGCACGTACAATTCCCCAGCCGTACGGCATGGTTGCTCGCACACCGTCAACAGTCACTATCTTTACATCATCCCGTTGCTTCAACACCTCAAGCGCTCTCTCAATAATTTTCCATTTCATAACATCGTCGCTCTTAATTCTGTACGTCAATGAGCTAAACTTTTTAGGGAATTCACTCACCAGCTGAGTTAATGTCTTGCCTGTTTTTTCAATGATTTCAAACAATCGCATCATAGCATAGACACCATCATCAAAACCAAAAAAACGATCAGCAAAAATAAAGTGGCAGCTAATCTCCCCTGCCAGCAACGATTTCTGTCTCTTCATTTCAGTCTTAATATTGCAACACCCGGTAGCCGCAGGAAAAGCTCGACCGCCGGCCTGTTCAATCATCTCAGTCAATCCGCCAGAACAGTTAACATCAAACACCACGGCAACGCCCGGATGCTCTTGTGCGATATCTTTGGCAAAAATACCCAACAACTGATCGCCCAGAAGCAAAAAACCCTCTTTGGTCATAGCCCCCATACGGTCGCCATCACCATCAAATCCTAGACCAAATTCAAAATCTTTTTCAGCCAATTCTTGACGCAATGACAACATATTTTTTTCAACCGTCGGATCGGCCTCATGATTTGGATAGGTACCATCAACTTCTGCAAACAGAAGTTGTACATTAGGCCAGTTCATCGCTGTTATAAGTTGCGGCATAATAGTACCGCCAACGCCATTACCACAATCAACAAGCACTGATCGTGACATGTTATGCAGATGTGGGAAGTTTTGTGCGATCCATGCCACATACAGATCAACCATCGGCTTTTCTAAATAGCCGCCACGAGAGGAAGCCTCGATATGTTGTTTTTTATGAAACAGGTTTTTAATTTCTATAAGTTGATCACCCCATAAAGACTCTTTACCCAAACACAGCTTTAAGCCGTTGTCATGCCCAGGATTATGCGAAGCGGTGATCATGATGCCCGCTTCAACCGGCTGGGTGTGCATGGTAAAATAAAGAACGGGAGATGGACAAGTGCCAATAAACAAGGCGTCAAAACCAGCATCTTGAATTGCACGACAAACCTCTTCTTTTATAGCTGGCGAATGCACGCGGCCATCCATGCCAACGGCGATAGTTTTAAGTTTCAGTTCTTGTTGCGCATAATAATACACAATGGCTCGCGTCAAGTCGTAAACGTCATCAATAATAAGTTCTGTGCCGACCTTGCCACGAAGGTCATATTTTCTAAAAATGGAATCGTTCATGGATCATCTCCTGCAGGGGTGAAAGCATATGCCAAAAACAAGTTTAAACGGTGAGTACAAATATGCAAACAACGCAGGCGATAAACTTAAGCAGATGGTTGCCCTTTTACAACCAGGAAGCTATCATGTGGCGGGAAATGTTAAAGCATAAAACCATCCAGAAAGGAACCACAGAAAATATATGGGCTTTTCTCGAAAACGTTGAATTTGAATTTTGATTTATCTATGTATCGCAAGGAAATGTATGAAAAAATTATTGTTACTGTCAACATCACTCGCGCTGTTATTTGCCGCTGAAAATGTTGAATGCATGAAAAGACAACTGCACAAAGAAAATGCAAACTATGGCAAACTCTTGTACCAGATACAAAAAAAACATAACGGGTACAACAAAAAAGAAAAAAAACAGCATGCCGTTGTTGCAAGTATTTTAGGGCGCAAGACGAACTCTTCACGTACAGAATCAGTATCAACCAACGGCGAGCCGAGCTCGCTTGTATCAGCCATGACAAAGGTTTTACTGTTTTCCTCGCTCCTGACTCTTGGTTCTGCGTTTAGGGCCACCGTGGAAAACAGATCAGATAAACCCGTGACTGTTTGGGGGGATGATACCAGTTACAAAGGCAAGTTCTTACTCCCTGGACAAACACACACAACAAACTGGCCATCAGAACAAGAAAAAATAATGTATCATGTCACGCATACCGCGGGAGTTTATGGAATGGATCATCTTTTCCAGTGGTGCGTTGAGGATGATAAGACTTCAGAATGCAGATTTCCTGAATATGAGGCAATAGGTAAAGAGGACGATAAACTGGTCATAAAAAATGATGGTGTTTATGATAGGGAATATAAAATTTGTCACGGATTTTTTCCCTCGTGTGGCATAGAGAAAGGCGAGGTAGACCAAAAAGCCAAACGCAAAATAATTGAATAACCGTTTTTACAACCGGTTGGCCGGACGCCAAAAACTCTGAGCCAACCGGCCTCTTCTAGAAAAACCAAAAAAATGCTCACCCCCAATGCACTATACAAACTGATTCCCGAATCAGACTTTGATGTAACAAACATCACAAACTGCGTGCGCCTTTCGCCACTCGATCTACAGTCTGGGTTTATGCATCTTTCGTTTGGCCAACAAGCAATGAACACCATTCAGAAATTCTTTAAAGGGGCGCATACACTGTTGGCCCTTGAACTTGACCTGGTTGAACTACAAAAACACAGAATCGAACTACGCGTGGAAAGTAATAAACCCGGCGGTGAGCAATACCCACACCTGTATGGAACCCAAAAAATTCCATTGGCAGCAATCACAAAAGTTTGGCACTTAGTGGAAGAAACTAATGGAACATGGCAAATACAAGTCCAAAAGGTCAATCTTTAGAACTGAAAAAAGGCCCCTTCCGATTGATAGATTCGCCCATATTGTATACCTTAAACAGGGCAAGATACTCTAAAAAAGCTTTAAGGAGACTGTATGCTTCGCAATCTGTTTGGTTTTGTATGTTTAATATCGTGGTTTTTAGGGGCGGCAGAATCATATACCCAAGGGCTACCGCCGTTGATTCCGCGCACCGTCCTTTTTGGAAACCCTAAAAAGGCAAATCCTCAAATTTCACCCGATGGTCGACACCTGGCCTACATTGCCCCCGTGCACGGCGTACTTAATGTGTGGGTGAAAACCGTTGGCAAACATGACGATCATCCTGTAACTCAGGATACCGATCGTGGGGTGTGGGGTTACCATTAGGCATATAACAACATGCTTCTGTATGCGCAAGACAAAGGCGGTGATGAAAATTGGCACCTTTATCGGACGGATCTGACAACCAACCGTACCGTTGATCTGACACCATTTCATGGAGTGAAAGCTGGTTTTTGCGCCTCCGATAAAAATTATCCCGACGACATTCTCATCACCATGAACAAAAAGAACAAAAAACTCTTTGACATCTACCACCTCAACCTCATAACCGGAGCACTTGAGTTACGTGAAAAAAATCCGGGAAATATCAAAAAGTGGATAGTTGATAGTAACTTACAAATAAGAGCGGCCCTACAGTTTACTCAAGAAGAGCTGTCATTATTGCTGCGCGCCACTGAAAAAGACCCCTGGGAAACGGTGATGTCCTGGAATTTTGAGGATGTGATGACCGTTGATGTTCCCGTTGTAACACTCGACGTATTTTGTTTTTCGCGTGACGGTAATAAATTATACCTGAAAGATCCGACCGACTCAGACACCGTACGCTTAATTGAATACGATTGCACCACAGGAAGTCGAACAGTTTTGGCAGATGATCTCATTTTTGATGTAACAGAATTTGTAAAAAATAGTGATAAAAAACCACTCGCTGCCATTGTGAACAAAGAACGTCCTGAGTGGATCACGCTTGATCAAGAATTTGCATCAACCTTGCAAGCCATACACGCCATTGATACCGGGGATTTATTCATCAGCAATGCATCAATTGATGGCCGTTACTGGGTTATCGGTTTTGTTCACGACACCAAATCCACACAATATTATTTGTTTGATACACAGACACTGACGACAGATTTTCTTTTTACTGTTAGACCTGAGCTCGATAATTATCAACTTGCACCCATGAAACCAATCTCGTTTACTTCCCGTGATGGACTCACCATCCATGGTTATTTGACCTGCCCTGTTGGTATTCAACACAAAAATTTACCCTTGATTTTATTGGTACATGGTGGACCATGGCAACGAGACACCTGGTTTCTGAACGCCGCAGTTCAGTGGTTTGCCAACCGCGGCTATGCGTGTCTGCAAGTGAATTATCGCGGCTCTGTTGGTTATGGAAAAACATTTTTAAATGCCGGCAACCGCGAGTGGGGAGCCAAAATGCATGATGATCTCATCGATGCCGTTAACTGGGCAACTGCGCAAGGAATTGCTGATCCTCAAAAAATTGCCATTTACGGAGGATCATACGGTGGCTATGCTGCACTTGTTGGCGCAACATTTACACCGGATGTGTTTTGTTGTGCCGTGGATATCTGTGGACCATGCAACCTCGTGTCCGTACTTTCATCGCTACCATCCTATTGGCTGAGTGATCAAAAGCAGTGGGATTCACGGGTTGGCAATCCCCAAAAAGATACCGATTTTTTAAAATCACGCTCCCCGTTATTCAAAGTCGACAACATTAAAATTCCAATCCTTATTGGCCAAGGCGCAAACGATCCGCGAGTTAAACAAGCAGAATCTGAACAAATTGTAGCCGCCTTAAAAGCAAAAAATTTACCATACGAGTATGTCCTATTCCCTGATGAAGGTCATGGTTTTGCAAAACCAGAAAACCGCTTGAAGTTTAATGCCATTGCCGAAAAGTTTTTGGCACAGCATTTGGGTGGCCGCTACGAGGCGTAAATCACTGATCATTTAAATAAATTCATAAATATCACACTAAGGTGCGCACATAAAACAGGCGCACCTTTTGCCTTCATTCAGCCGTATGCTACACTCATAAAATAATAACACAAACCGGAAGCTCAATGATCCCATTAAAACTACAGCTCAAAAACTTTTTAAGTTACGGCAGCACCATACAAACTATCGACTTTTCACCGTACCACCTTATCTGCCTTTCAGGTAAAAATGGACACGGCAAGTCTGCGCTGTTGGATGCTATCACTTGGGCGATATGGGGACAGGCACGCAAGGTTTCCAATGCCCCCAAGGCAGACGCCCACCTCGTGCGGCTTGGACAAAAACAAATGATGGTCTGTCTTGATTTTATCTGCAACGGGCAGACATATCGAGTTCGCCGAGAATACATGCAAACTTACGGCAAGCCAATTATCACACTTGATTTTGGGATACTCAACGAACAACAGATGATTGTTTCATTGACCGATAAAACCATACGCGCGACACAACACGTCATCGAACAAACGCTACACCTCACCTTTGACGCGTTTGTGAACTCTGCTTTTTTACGCCAGGGGCAAGCAAATGAATTTTCCAAAAAATCACCTAAGGAACGAAAAGAGATTTTCGCGCAGATTTTAGGCCTGCAAGAATATGAAGCGGTGCGTAAACTGGCTACCGAAAAAGCAAAAGATGCGGTCAATCAAAAAAACAGCATCGCACTTTTTCAAGAAAAAATTACCACCGAACTACTACAGTCAGAATCTCTTGATACCCAACTTCTAGAACTTGAGACAATGCTCAAAGAACTTGCCCAGCAGCAGGTAGTCCAGGAGTATGAACAAGCGTGCTGTGAGCAAGAAAAAAAGGTCGTGGCACAACTCCATAAAGAATACGAATTACTACGGTACCAACGACAAGAGCTTGCCAAAAAAGAGGCACTCCAACAAAAAACCCTCACTACTCTTGAGCAAGAGTGGCAAACGATAGAAACATTGCATGCGCAGGCTCCCGACGTGACCATGTTGGAACAACAAAAAAAAGAACTGGTCAATAATGTCACCGCGCACCAAAAAACATTCCAACAACTCTTGGAACTCAAAGAACAACTCTTACGCCAGCAAACAGCGCTACAACAACTCGAAAAACGGCTCCATGAAGAACTGGCAATAATTCTACAGAAAAAAACCGTTGCGGTTGAACGCGCGCAGATGAACCTCGAAACAACCGACACGAAGCTCAAAGAGCTGCTCGCTCAACACACAACCAAACAACAAGAGCTGGCCGCACATGAAACAAATCTTGCCACGCTGAAAAAAACCATCGCGGCGCAAGCCGTTGATGAGCAGGCGTTCAAAGCGATGGAACAAAAACTTTTTCAAGGAAAAGAAACCTATCAGCAGATGATTGCTCAGGGAAATTTCACGCGCCAGGAACTCAATAATATTGAGCACAAAGAAAAACTTTCGCATGATGATGAAAATCCATGCTGCCCGTTGTGCGAGCAAAACCTTTCGGCCACCCGCAAGCGATTTTTAAAAACAAAATTTGCAGAACAAAAAGAAACTCTTGGTGAGCTGATCGCACAACTGACCAAAGATATACAAACTCTCAAAACTAGCTTACTCGTAGACCATACTATTTTTGAAAAACAAAAGGCCCTGCGCGAACAAAACATCGCGCTAACAACACAATACACGGAGCTTGAAAAACAAGCAGCTACGTACACGGCATACATCACAACGCTGGAGCACCAGATAAAACAAACTCAGACAGCACAAGCACAACTTACTATCGGCCTGCTGCAGGCAAAAAATGAGCTCATCCATGAGCAGAAAAACAGCCAGCAAGCGCTCACCAACAATCCTGAATGCTTAGCACTCCGACAAACATGTGCAACCCTTGAAACTGCACTTAAACAATTATGCTACAACCAAGAGCAGCACAAAGCTGCAACTAGCAAGCTCGCATCCCTTGAGGCTGATTTACTCCGTTGGTCGCAACTGCAAGGACAAAAAGCGCTGCAAACAGAACGGGAAAAACAGATCGAGGCATTACGCAAAGAACTTAAGCTTATCAACCAGCAGACACTCGAACTAACACAAAAAGAAAAACCCTATGCGACAGTCATCGAACAAGAAGCAGCACTGCTCACACAGGAACAGGTAATCGGCACAGCGCTGCAAATGCTTGCCTCCAAAAAAAACGAACTCTTGCAAAAAAAAGGCGCGCTCGAGAATCAAAAAAACAAGTTTGAAAAACTGAAACTCGAGTACCAAGAACAGACAAAACAAGCCTGCGTTTTGGATGCTATTGCCGACGATTATTATGAAATCGCCGCGGCTACCTCAAAAGACGGCATTCAGGCATTGTTGATTGAAAATGCGATTCCTGAAATTGAACAAGAAGCCAACCGCCTGCTAGGCAAACTCACCAACAACCAGGCACAAATTTTTATTGAATCGCTACGGGATTTAAAAAAAGGCGGCACCAAAGAAACGCTCGACATTAACATCTCAGACGGCGCAGGCATCCGTCCTTATGAAATGTTTTCAGGCGGCGAGGCGTTTAGAATTGATTTCGCGCTGCGCATAGCCATCTCAAAGCTCTTGGCACGAAGGGCAGGAACGTCATTGCAAACACTGATTATCGATGAAGGATTTGGTTCTCAAGATGAGGAAGGATTGGGCAATATTATGGATGCACTGTATAAGATTCAAGATGATTTCCTGAAAGTCATTATCGTGTCACATTTACCGAGTATGAAAGATCAGTTTCCTGTGCATTTTATCATAGAAAAAGGGGCAGAGGGAAGCATTATTAGCACCATAGAACTTGGCTAACCACAAACCTTATCTACCCCACAATACCACGTTACTCACCAACCACTGCCTTTAAACTAGTTCTTTTGGCATAGTCAGTACCATTTTACTTGGTTTATGAAGACCGCTGAGATCACACATTCTTTCTTTACATTTTTTCTTTAACTCTTTATTCACTTGAGTATATGCTTGCTGAAGCCCACCCTGAATTTTTTTAAGGTATTCATTTTGCTAAAAATAAAGTGCTAAGCCAGAAAGATCTTTTCTTCCCTGCTGATAAAATGTTTCAACTTTGGTCTGAGTATCCTTGAAAGAAAAATCATTATTTTGCTGTAAAAAAAAATGAATACGTTTGAGCTTTATAATTGCCTTAATTCCATTTTTGTGAGCAGCAACATCGCCTCTGGAAAGAGCGTTAAATCTCTTATTATTAAAATATTTACCCAGATCTTTATAGAAAGTTCGATCTTGCGGCTGGCATAAACCAAATGCAAGCACTTTGTTTGCGTACTCTGAACGCTCGCCTTTGCGTGCACCAGGCATCTCCATGGCAAAAACAATTGAACTGGGTAATAAATAAGCTGCAATGAAAACAGCACTATATGATCGATTCTTGAACATAAAAAATCCCTCTAAAACCATAGTCTTCTCTAATCACTATTTCATCATGTACCTCGCTTCACCTTGTACCAACTCTATTTTTTTTGCGCTACACATCCTACTTCAGTAACAAAAAAAATCGACTTCTCTTTTGTATGATATACATCAAAAAAGAAGTCGATTCCTATAAGTCTTATTCAACGAATGGGTTTATACCCACTCAAGTCGTGCAATTGTTGCTGTATCACTGGCGCGTTTTCCCATAGGGATAACTCTGGTGTAACCACCAGGCCTGGAAACATACTTTGGTGCAATTTCTTTAAACAATTTTACCAAAGCTTCTTGCTTGTAAGGTAACAACTGTTGTGCGCGACGACGAGAATTAAAGTCGTTGCCTACGCGGGCAATAGTTATCAATTTTTCTGCAAGTCGTTGCGTCTCTTTAGCATTCGCCTTTGTTGTAACAAGATGGCCATACATAACAAGATGAATGACTTGGTTACGCAAAAGCGACCTTCGGTGAGACGGCTTAAGATTCAGTTTAGCTCTACCGTTTTGATGTCTCATGGTCTTTCACACCTTTGGTTTGTTCTTCGTTTCCTTGTAAGACCTTCTTGAGATCGTCTTCTTTAATGCCCATATCAAATGAGAGCGCGAACGCCTTCATGCTGGCTTTGACCTCATTCAGAGACTTGCGACCAAAATTCTTAATTTTAAGCGCATCGTCTTCTTGCAAGTTCACTAAATCAAGAATTCTCTTAACACCAGCATTAATCAAGCAATTATGCGCACGAACTGATAATTCAAGCTCTTCGATCGGCTTCATCAGCAGATCAACGGGAATTCCCTTTAAGCCAAGCTTATCTAATTCTAAAGGCGCTTCTTTCACTTGTTCATCTGGCATTGAAGAAATTTCATTAAATGGAATTTCAGTACTGCTCAAAAAATGTGCGAGTTGGGTTCGTAACACAGAAACTGCGTAATGAACAACATCAACAGGATTTTCTGAACCGTCGGTATCAACTCTCAATGTCAGCTTATCATAGTCGATCTCTTTACCAACACGAGTTTTTTCAACATCAAACGATACGTTTTTTATTGGAGAGAACATCGCATCAACATAAATACGACCATCATCCTGCAACTTTTGACCAAGTGGCCAACGAGCTGCTTGATAACCACGTCCTGCTTCAACGAAAAAAGTAATTTCAAGTTCACCATCTTGATCAAGGTGCGCAAGCACGTGATCTTTATTGACTAACTCAAGATGACTCTCTGCTTTGATATCAGAAACCTTGGCGACCGATTTACCTGACATATTAAGCGTCATGGTACCAGGCTTACCAGTCTTGTTGCGAACAACAATTTCTTTGATGTTCAACAGTAGTTGCATTGCATCTTCTACAACACCGGGGATAGCAGTGAACTCATTATTGATCCCCGTCACAACAACGGCTGTTACTGCTGAACCCTCTATGGAACCAAGCAATGCTCGCCTGAGCGCATTACCTAAAGTCATACCGAACCCTGGCTCCAACGGTTGAGCTATTAACTCACCATGAAACTCGGTCAGGTCCTTCTTATTCCAAACCAACTTAGGAATGGTTAGAGGCTTATATTCCTTCTTTTCCATTTATACTCCTGTATGAGCAACAATAAAAGTATTCCACCTACTTGGAATACAACTCAACAATCAAATGCTCTTCGATTGGATTCTGTACGTCTGAACGCACAGGGAATCTCAGAACACGTCCCTTACGATTGATTTTGTCGAGTTCCAACCATTCTGGAACCTTGATACCGATGTTAAGTCGTTTATCAATTACATTTTCAACAAAAGCTTTCTTATCAACAACATTCTGTGCAAACGAAATCTCATCGTTAACAGAAACCAAAAACGAAGGTGAGTATACCTTCTTACCATTGACCAGAACATGTCCATGGACAATGATTTGACGTGCCTGTTTACGTGTTGTAGCAAGTTTTAAGCGGTACACAACATTGTCTAAACGTCGCTCAAGCGATTCCAACAATGTTTCGCCCGTTGCCCCTTTGCGCTGTGAAGCAATACTGAAAAAACGACGGAATTGTTTTTCCAAAATGCCGTACAAGTGCTTTACTTTTTGCTTCTCTTCAAGCTGCTTACCATATTCAGAGAGCTTTTTCCCGCGCTTTGGTTGCTCACTTTTGTTATCAGTGGCACCGCCGCCACGCTTTGTGGACTGCTCTGTTGTCCCTGAAGTCTTTTTTGCTTTCATATCGACCTTATCGCCCTAACTATAAAACACCTATTAATCATCACCCTAAAAACTCCGTTATACACGACGCTTCTTAGGAGGACGGCACCCATTGTGAGGGAGCGGTGTCACATCACGTAAAATAGAAATGTTCAATCCTGCAGCCTGTAATGCTCGAACGACTGAGTCTCTACCAGAACCAGGTCCTTGTAAATTAACCTCAACATTTTTAACACCAGCGGTACCCATGTCCCGAGCAAGCCCAGTTGCGATTTGTGTTGCTGCAAACGGGGTTCCTTTTCTTGAACCCTTGAATCCAAGTCGTCCGGAGCTTCCACGAAACAACACGTCACCATCCATTGTAGTAACAGCAACAAGCGTATTGTTAAACGTAGATTTTACGTGAACAATAGCAGAATCAACTTGTCGCTTTACCTTTTTCGATTTCTTTTTGTAAGCCATCCTATCCTTTACCAGAAACTAATTTGCTCTGAAGCCTTACTTCTTTGTTGTAGCCTTCTTTTGCGCAACCGCACGGCCTCTTGGACCTTTTCTTGTACGAGCGTTTGTCTTGGTTCTTTGTCCTCGAACCGGCAAACCTTTTTTGTGCCGAAGCCCACGATACGACTCAATCTCTTGTAAACGGCGAATGTCCATCGCAACTTTTTTGCGCAATGCACCTTCAACAAGATAATTCGCTGAGATCTCTTTTTGAATAGCAGTAACCTGCTCATCTGTCAGACTGCGAACACGAGTGTTAAAATCGATTCCAATCTTATTCAAAATGTCTTGCGAAAACTTCAAACCTATTCCGTACACATATGTTAGGCCGTATTCAACTCTTTTGTTGATCGGTAACATTACACCTTCTATTCTAGCCATTCATCAATCCTCAATTACGACGTTGTTACCCTTGGCGTTGTTTGTGCCGTGGATTTTTTTCGCAAATGACGCGCACAACTCCATCCCGGCGAAAAATCCGGCAATCTTTACAGATCTTTTTTACTGATGTCCGTACTTTCATTGTTATTCCATTCCTCACACAGTTGATTAATTTTTATAACGAAGCACAATTCTTCCACGAGTCAAATCATATGGAGATAGCTCAAGCGCCACCTTATCACCCGGCAAAATCCTGATATAATTCATACGCATTTTACCAGATACATGCCCAAGAATGACGTGACCACCCTCAATTTCAACGCGAAACATCGCATTTGGTAATGTTTCACGAACAATGCCATCCACACGAACAACTTCTTCTTTTTTCTTTATCATGCAACCCCTCCACCCTTTGGATAATCACCTCGGGTCAAAATTTTCGGCTCACCACTCGTTATTACAACCGTGTCCTCTTCGTGAGCACTCAGGCTTCCATCGCGAGTCTTGACCGTCCAACCATCTGCCATAACATCAACCTCATAATTGCCCATGGTAATCATAGGCTCAATTGCGAAAGTCATGCCAGGCCTCAGTATAGGTCCTTTGCCCGGTTTACCATAATTAGGAATTTCCGGCTCTTCATGTAAGCATTTGCCAAGACCATGCCCAGCAAAATCCCTAACTACACTAAAGCCATGCCGTTCAACTTCTTGTTGAATTGCCGCGGAAATGTCAAAAAGATGATTTCCAGCGTAAGCCTGTGCGATTCCCTTATCAAGTGCATCCCGAGCAACACTCGCAAGTTTCTTGGCTTCTTCTGACACGTTGTCAACAAAAAAAACACGCGTCATATCAGCACAATACCCTTGCCACGATGCGATAACATCAACTTTTACAATGTCACCGCTTTTCAAAATAATTGTCGAGCTAGGAATTCCATGAATAACAGTATCGTTAATCGAAATACAACTAGCATGCTGGTAACCATGATACCCTTTTGTACGAGCCACCATACCAGAAGCATGGAGTTGCTGTTCTATCCATGTATCAATTTCAAGCGTGGATACACCCGGATGCATAAAGCCTGGAAGCTCAATAAAAAGCGCCGACAGTAATTGTCCAGCTCTTTCCATTTTTGCTAATGCAAGCTTGTTTTTAATAACTATCATACGCCCTTGAGTCCCAGCCGCCCCTTAAAATCTTCAAATACCATATTCAATGGTCTGTGAGCATCCAATTCTATGATCGCTTGCCCCTGATTTTTGTAAAAATCGAGCAATTTATCTTCGTGTTGATGATAAGCCTTCAAGCGTTCCCGTATTGATTCCTCTGTGTCATCACTTCTGCGAACCAGGGCCTGGGAACATATGTCGCAAAACATATGTCGCTTCGGCTTCAATCCTGAGCCATCTATCAAAGAATAAACGGCCTGACATTTATCATTACTGCAAATGTACCTACCAGTCAAACGAGCAACCACCTGATCATCATCGATCAACAACTTAACATTATTCGTTCGTACAAAGCTAAATCTGTTACGCAAAAGCCCTTCGAGAGCTCTCGCTTGAGTAACCGTACGTGGAAAACCGTCAAGAATGACATTTTCCTGTGTGGCAAAGCATTCTTCGAGCCATTTATCTACCATTTCCACAATAAGGTTGTCAGTAACAAGCCTACCAGATTTTATGGCAAAATCTATCTGCTTGCCGATTTCTGTCTGTTTGGCAATATGCTCTCTGCAGAGGTTACCGGTCGATAATTGCAACCACCCAAGATCAGTCACACAAATATTGGATAAAGACCCCTTTCCTGAACCAGGAGGCCCAAGAAAAATATAGACGTTCCCTTGCCGGCTCAACGCGGTCTCCTCCCCGTTAGCCTGCCAGCACTGAGAAAGCCTTCATATTTATGTTCTATGAGGTTCGATTCAATCTGTGCAGCTGTATCAAGTGACACACCCACTACGATCAATAATGCCGTACCACTCACAAAAAATGGAACGGTTAAAATCATTTGTACAATATTTGGTAACAGTGCCAAAATACCAAGGTAAATAGCGCCTACCAAACCAACTCTCGTTAAAATATAGTTAAAAAATTCGGCAGTTTTTCGGCCAGGACGAATTCCAGGAATAAATCCACCGCTTTTTTTGATATTATCAGCCAATTCTTCAGGATTAAACACCAATGCGGTGTAGAAAAATGAGAAAAAGATGATCAATAAAAACATAAGAACGTTATTCATGGCGCCTGTTCGCCCGAAAGCTTCCGCAACCCCTTGAAATATAGGAAAGCGAGAGGCCAACATTGAAAAAAGAAACAAAGGAATGCTCAAAATTGAGCTAGCAAAAATGGCTGGCATAACTCCAGCAGTATTGATTTTGAACGGAATATAGGTGCTTTGTCCACCATAAATTCTTTGTCCTACAATACGCCGTGTATATTGAACAGGAATTTTGCGAGAGCCTTTTTCCAAAAACACTATACATGCTGTAATTGCTATAAAAACTGCCAATACAGCTAGCGCTATCCAAAGGTCGGTATGGCCCTCTCGAACTTCATAAACCGTTTTGATGACATAGTTAGGAAAATTCGCAACTATACCTGCAAAAATGATCATTGAACTCCCATTGCCAATACCAAACATTGTTATTTGTTCACCAAGCCACATGACAAGCATAGAGCCTACAGTCAAAGACAAAATGAACAAAAGACGGAAACTCCAACCTGGTTCTACAACCAGATTATAGCGCTCAAGAAATAACGCATAAGTAAACGCTTGCACAATACTGACTGCAAACGTTAAATACCGCGTATATTGATTAATAATTTTTCGACCATACTCTCCCTCTTTGAGCAATTGCTCGAGTGACGGAATCGTCATGCTCAGCATTTGCATCATGATAGAGGAAGTAATATAGGGCGTAATTCCAAGCGCAAACAGGGTGCACTTTTGCAGTGCACCACCAGAAAACATATCTAAGTACCCAAGTAACCCTTCAACGCCAGCTGCTCCTGCGAACATGTTTTTAATGGCGGAAGTATCAACACCGATCACCGGAATGTGAATGCCAAGTCGATAAATAATCAAAACGCCCAAGGTGAAGAAAAGCTTCTTCTTGAGCTCGGCAACACGAAAAATGTTAATGAAGTTTCTTAGAAGTACCACGATGTTAACTCTCCTCAACTCGTTTCACTCGCCCACCAAGAGCTTCTATTGCTCTTACTGCTGATTCACTAAAGGCATCAGCAATAACAGTCAACTTCTTGGAAAGCACTCCTTTACCCAATACCTTTAATACAAATTTTCCGCTGCCTTTCACAATTCCTTTTTCAAAAAGTGCGGCTTTGTCAACTTGTGCTCCATCTTCAAACTGGATTTCAAGTTGGCCAATGTTGACCACTTTGGTTTCCAATGAGAATCGAGCATTAGTAAATCCTCTTTTTGGTAATCGACGACTGAGTGGCATTTGCCCACCTTCAAATCGTGCTCCGATTTTTGGCCCAGATCGAGCCTTTTGGCCTTTGTGACCTTTACCGGATGTACCACCACGACTTCCGCCGCGGCCTCGTCTACGTTTTCTGTCTTTGCCCGACGAGGTTAAATTACTCAGATTTAACATCTTTTTCCGCCTTTCCAACCAGTTGATTTACTGTTTTACCCCGCAACTGTGCTATATGTGCTGCTGGACGTAATTTAGCAAGTGCATTGAATGTTGCTTTCACAACATTTTTGCGGGTGCCTGATCCCAAAGACTTTGCAAGAACATCTTTTACGCCTAATGCATCCATAACGGCGCGCATAGCGCCACCAGCAATAACACCAGTACCCTTTGATGCGGGTCGTATTATAACCTTACTTGCACCGTGACTTCCTTGAACATCATACGGTATTGTTGCTCCACGAAGGGCAACAGTAATCATTTCTTTGCGAGCTTTATTTGTTGCTTTAGCAATCGCCATCGAAACTTCACGGCTTTTGCCCAAAGCTATACCAACTTTGCCGTCTTTATTACCTGAGACAACAAGTACAGAGAACGAAAAACGTTTTCCACCCTTGGTGACTTTTGTAACACGATCGACACTGACAACGTTGTCTACAAATGTCTCTTTATTTTCTGCCATCGTTTTTCTTCCCAACTATCTCTAAACTTTAAGCCCGCCTTCTCTCAAGCCGTCTGCTAGTGCTTTAACTCGACCGTGATACAAACAACTTCCACGATCAAAAACAACAGCTAAAAGACCCTTTGCCCGAGCACGTTTTGCTAACTCAAGCCCAATTGAACGTGCAACTGCTGTTTTATCTCCAGCCACATTCTTTAATTCAAGAGAAGAACAACTTACGAGCGTTGCATGAGCAGAATCATCAATGATCTGTGCATATATCTGCTTAAGACTTCTAAAAACAGATACTCTTGGCAATGTAGTGTCGATTTTTATTCTTCGACGTACATGGAGCGCTCTTCTTTTCGCTCTTACTTTAACTTTTCTTTGTACTGACATTAATCACCCTACAAAAAACTATGTGCTCGACTTAGCCTTGCCAGCCTTGCGTAAAATGACTTCTTCTACATACTTAACGCCCGTACCCTTGTACGGTTCTGGAGGTCTGAGCGATCTAATCATGCTCGCAACTTGCCCGACCAACTCTTTGTCCGGAGACTTCAGTGTGATCTGCTGGCCGGTCTTATCAACCTCCATAACAACACTACTTGGAAGTTCAAAATCAATTTTATGACTGTATCCAAGAGCAAATACAACGTTTTTACCTGAAACCTGCGCCTTATATCCCAAACCATTAATTTGCAGACGTCGTTCAAAACCTTGTGCCGCACCCCTAATTTTATTTTCAAGAAGAGAACGATGGAGTCCCCAAACTTGATTCAAGGTGCGTTCATGAGCAAATGCCTGAACAGGTTGCAACAACAACTTTGTACCGTCTACCTTGACATCAAGGTAAGGCGATAAAACATGTTCACCAGAAGCTTTCGCTCCCTTGTAGTAAACAATTCCATTTTTAAATTCAACCTGTACGCCATCCGTAGCTATAGGTCTTCTGCCAATTTTCGACATGCGTTGTCCCTATTTACCAAACTGTGCACAAAACTTCTCCACCAATATTAAGCTCACGAGCTTGCTTATTGGTAAGAACACCACGGTTCGTTGAAATAATAGTAACACCCAAACCGCCGATAACCGGTTTAATTTCCGCAATTCCCTTGTATTCGCGGCATCCAGGTGTACTAACACGATTAATCTCGTGTATTACCGACTCACCGTTCACATATTTCAGATCAATTTTGATCTGCTTTCCAGCCTGACCTTCTCGCTCTACAATAGAAAACCCACGGATGAATCCTTCATCCTTTAAAATCTGGGACATCTCATATTTAAGATTTGAGTGAGGTACAACGACGTTCAGCTTAGACGCCATCAGCCCGTTGCGAATGATGGTCAAAAAATTACCGATAGAATCGACCGACATTCCAATCCTTCCCTCTAAACGTTTTTACCAGCTTGTCTTTTTAACGCCAGGCAGAACACCTAATAATGCATTCTTCCTAAAGCACAAGCGACACATCATAAATAACCGCATATACCCTCGAGGTCTGCCACATAATTGACAACGATTTCTCGTTCTCACTGCAAACTTTGGGGTCCTTTTTGATTTCTCTATCAACGCCTTCCTGGCCATACCTTTACCTCAATAATTCTATGCTCGAAACGGCATACCAAAAGCTTCCAATAAGGCACGTGCACGCTCGTCATCTGATGCCGAAGTTTGAATTGTTATGTTGATACCATATACTTTATCACCAACATTGTATTCAATCTCTGGGAAGATTGTCCATTCCTTGATACCAAGGTTGTATCCCCCGCGACCATCCAATTTTCGAGAAACGCCCTGAAAATCTTTTACTTCGGGTAACGCCAAATTGATCAGCTTATCTAAAAACTCATACATCATTTGCCCGCGAAGCGTTACCATCACCCCAATAGGCATGCCTTCACGCAACTTAAATCCGGCAATAGATTTCTTTGCCAATGTTCTCACTGGCTTCTGACCAGAAATTTTAGTTATAGCAGTTTCAACAGATTGTAATATCTTGCTGTCACTGATCGCCTCTTTAACCCCAACGTTCAAAACAATCTTAGAAAGTCCAGGGACTTCCATAATATTGTCCAGACCAAGCGTTTTTTTCAGCTCTGGGCGAATCTTTGCGCGATATAACTCTTCTAATCTCGATCTCGCTTTTGCCATGCTCAATTCCACTTAAACTTGCGTCTAGATAATTTCTTTACAACTATTACAAATGCGAACTTTTTTACCGTTCTCTAGAAGCTTGGAGTTCACTCTGCAAGGCGTTTTACAAGCTGGGCAAATAGGCATTACATTTGAGAGATCCATCCAACCTTCTTCATGACGGATACCTGAAACATCGCCCTGTTTGCGAGCCTTAACGTGCTTAATGAGAATACCTGCTCCCTTAACCATCACATGATCTTTCTTAGGACTGATATCAAGGACAGGGCCTTGCTTACCTTTGTCTTTTCCAGAAAGTATCATAACGGTATCATTTTTCTTAACTCGAGCCATTCCTGTACCCCCTATAAAACTTCTGGTGCTAAAGAAACAATCTTTGTGTAACCAGCATTCTTCAGTTCTCGAGCTACTGGACCAAAAATACGTGTCGCGATTGGCTCTTTAGAACCATCATTCTTCACGATAACACCAGCATTGTCGCCAAAACGAATGTAGCTACCATCACTGCGTCGATATTCTTTTCTTGTTCTCACAATAACGACCGTGACAATCTCACTCTTTTTAACTGCAGCACCAGGAACTGCACTTTTAATGGTGCATTTTATTTCTTCACCAATGAACGCAAAACGCTTACGAGTGCTACCAATAATATGGATACACTGCAGCTCTTTGGCTCCTGAGTTATCTGCAGCATCTAAATAAGAGAGTTTTTGTATCATCGCTTGTCCTAACTATCCTGACCGGTCACTGCATTTTGTTTGATAATACGGCCAAGGTACATATACTTCGTCTTTGATGCCGGCCTTCCTTCATAAAATTCAACAAGATCGCCGACATGAGCTTGACCGCTCTCATCATGAACCTTGTATTTCTTATTGCACCGCATCGTTTTACCCAATAATGGGTGTCTAAACGTTCTTTCTGATCTCACCACGATAGTCTTGTCCATCTTGTCTGATACGACAACTCCAGACATGACACGCTTTTGAGTTTTCTTTTCTTCTACCATGAAAAACCTCTGTTATTCCGTCGCTTACGCCTGATCATTCTTTTCGCTCAGGCACGTCAACGCCCGTGCAATGCTTTTGCGCAGCTTGTTAAATTGAGAATAATCCTTGACGTGAGCTGTTGAGGCATTCAGGCGAAGACTGAATAGCTCTCTTCTGAGACCTTCAATTTTTTCCTGCAATTCGCTGGATTTGAGGCCTCGGTAATCTTCTCGTTCTTTCTCAACGTTCATATGTTCTACACACGCCTGTTTGATCTATTAATAATTATTATACACAAGAATACAACATTTTCTACATCACAGTGCCGACAACTAGGCCTTTTTGATAAACTTCACTTTAATTGGAAGCTTATAGGCCGCTGATTTCAACACTTCGCGGGCTGTCTTTTCGTCAAGATCTGCGATTTCACATAAAATACGCTCTCTTTTAACAACAAAGACCCATTTTTCAATGCCGCCCTTACCTTTACCCATACGGGTTTCTGCTGGTTTTTTACTGACTGGTTTGTCAGGAAAAACTCGCAAATACATCTTGCCTTCTTTTTTCAATTTACGGGAGACACAAACCCGCATTGCCTCTATCTGCTGGGCACTCAACCAGGCAGGTTCTACCGCCTGTAAACCATAATCGCCAAAAGCGAGAGAAGTTGCACCCTTAGAGATGCCCTTCATGTTCCCACGCTGAGCTTTTCTATATTTCGTTTTTTTCGGCATCAACATTGTCGTATTCTTCCATCACAATTCAATATCTTATTAATCATGCTGATATTCACCGCGACAAATCCACACTTTAACACCTATGATGCCATAGGTGGTTTTTGCTTCTGCAAGACCGTAGTCTATATCAGCTCGCAATGTATGCAATGGTGTCGAGCCAACACGTTCCCACTCGTCACGAGCAATTTCTGCTCCTTGAAGACGGCCGGAACAGCGGATTTTGATACCTTTTGCGCCTGCGCGCATCGATGATGCGGTAGCTCTTTTCATTGCCTTTTTATGGCTAACACGTCGTTCAAGTTGCTCAGCTATGCCTTTGGCAACCAACATTGCATCAAGTTCAGGATTCTTTACTTCTTGAACTGAAACCTCAACGTTGCTCTTGCCCAACATTTTTGCTAATACCAACTTAAGAGTATCTATCTCTTGGCCTTTTTTTCCAATCACAACGCCAGGGCGACCTGAATGGATAACCACACGTACGTTATCACCAGTTTTTTCGATCTCTATATTAGAAATCTCAGCATCTTTCAACTTTTCTTCTAGGTATTTTCTGATTTTCAAATCTTCCATCAGAAGTTTACCGTATGAATCTCGCGCAAACCAGCGGGCAAGCCAAGTACGGTAAATACCGAGACGAAATCCTATTGGATGAACCTTTTGTCCCACGCTAAGCCTCTTTCCTGTCTGTCTGTTCTAGCACAATGCTTATATGACTAAACCGTTTTGTTTGGAGTCCTGATCGTCCCATAGCACCGGGCTTATAGTACTTCATCGCTGGACCCTGATCGACCTTAATTTCTTTTATCATGAGACTTGAAGCTTCAACACCTGCCTTATTTTTAGCATTGGCAACTGCTGAATCAATAAGCTTTTTGACCGAAACCGTTCGTCTTGTTGGAAAACTTGCAAGTAATTGAAGCGCATACTTCACACCCTTGCCACGAACAACGTCCGCCAACGGGCGAAGCTTAAAGGGTGAAACGTGAATGTACCGTGCTTTAGCTAAAAAATGCATGTGCAACCCCAATCTAATCAATCAATTCTATTTAATGTAACTGAGTTACTCTTTTGAAGCAACCCCTGTCTTTCGCTGACCGCTGTGTAATCTAAATGTTCTCGTTGGTGAAAACTCGCCAAGACAATGTCCGACCATGTTTTCTGTAACAAACACTGAAACAAATTTTTTACCATTATGAACAGCAATTGTCTGCCCAACAAATTCTGGAATAACCATGCTTCTACGTGACCATGTCTTGATAACGTCCCGCTTGCCGCTCTCTCTGACCTTCTCAACTTTTTTCAGAAGCGACTCGGCTACGTAGGGGCCCTTTTTGGCAGATCTAGCCATATTCCTTTAATCCTTACTTATTTTTTTTACTTTTGCGTCTACTAAGGATAAGCGGATTTACACGTTTACGCGTTCTGGTACCCTTACAACCCTTACCCCATGGAGTACTTGGGTGAGAGCCAGACTTTGAACGTCCTTCACCACCACCATGTGGGTGATCAACAGGGTTCATTGCCATACCACGAACAGACGGCCTAAATCCAAGATATCGTTTTCTTCCAGCTTTGCCCCAAGAGATATTCTTATAGTCGGCATTACCGAGAACTCCGATAGTTGCCCAACAATCAAGCGGAACCATACGAACTTCGCCTGATGGCAACTTCAATGTTGCGTACTCATCACCTTTGGCAGCAAGCTGAACAGATGTTCCTGCTCCACGAGCAAAAACTCCACCCGAGCCTGGTCTAATTTCAACATTGTGCACAACAAAACCGACTGGTATTTGTCGAAGCGACATGCTGCATCCTACTTTTGCATCAGATTCGAGGCCAGCATATACCTTATCGCCGACACGAAGCCCTTCAGGTAACAAAATGTACCGTTTTGCTCCATTTTCATAAAAAACGAGCCCGATACGAACGTTACGATTTGGATCGTATTCAACCGATTCAATTTTTCCGTAAACGTCGCGCTGACTCCATCTGAAGTCAACAATACGATACGTTCGTGCCGCTCCGCCACCGCGATGGCGAGTTGTTATTCTTCCGTAGCTATTTCTGCCACTTATTCTTTTAAGAGAACCGTCAAGCAGTGAACGCTCTGGTTTTCTTTTTTTCGTCAAATCCGATGTATCTATAAATGTCTGGAATCGCAGTGATGCGTTCCGTGGTTTTCTACGGCGTATTGGCATTTTCTACCTTCTTGATTCTTTCTCTGACAGCTCCTTATAAGATTTCTTCGAAGCCGTCTGATTCTCGGTCGGTGTTGCTGGAGTTCCAGACTGATTCCAAATGTCAATCGTAAAGCCTTCTTTCAATGTAATAATGGCTTTTTTAATCAGTGACTTTTGAGTCGCACTCCTTCGAATGCGCTTCATGATCTTCCCCTTGCGGTTAATGATCCGAACGTCCCGAACCTCGACCTTAAATAACTTCTCGATTGCTTCTTTCACCATCGGCTTATTAGCAGATGGATGAATTCGCAAAACGAGTTTTTTTAGATCTCTATTGAGTTTGTATGCCTTATCGGTCATCCATGGACCGAGCACAATATCATAAATCGTCAGATCCATCGTGACACCATAGCTTTAAACGCTTCTGCATCCTTCTGGAGATATACCCAGTGCGAGCTATTCGCAAGATCAAATGCATTGGCTTGATCAAAAAACAAGACATTAACGTTTGGAATGTTCATGCATGATGCTTGAGATAAAAAATCACCTGTTGGAAGGAACATAACAACTTTTTGAGTATGCAAACCAGACTCTTTGAGAGCAGCGAACATCGCTGATGTCTTAGGCCTGTCCCCCTGAGGGGCCCAATCAAGAACTTGCACTCTATTATCTTGCAAATAATTCAACAATAAACTTCTTAATACCCCACGCTTTGAAGATTTTGAAATCGTCAAAGTGCGTGTGCGAGCTTGAGGACCAAAAATGATACCTCCGCCTCTCCACAATGGTGATCTTGCTGTTCCTGCGCGCGCTCTTCCCGTTCCTTTTTGTTTCCACGGTTTTTTATTTGAACGAGCAACGTCTGAACGTCCTTTACAAGCCACCGTACCTTGTCTCCAATTTTGAGACAGCGTACGTACCCAATTTGAAAAAGCCACTGGCGATATCGCCGCACTGCTCTCATCAATATCAAGTTCGTTGGCCGTTATGGTGCGACCAAGCTGGGCTTTTTTTTGTACTTTCTCGCTAGCTTGCTTACTCATGGCCTACCTATATTATTTCTTTTCGAATAAAAACAAATGAGCCGGATCGTCCAGGAACAGCTCCCTTAACCATCACGATTTTTGCATCATTATCAATACTAACAACCTCGAGATTCATTACAGCGCAACTATCGTTGCCCATATGACCCGGCAATCTCTTGCCTTTGATAACTCTTCCTCGAGAACGCATGAATCCAATAGAGCCTGGTCTTCTGCCCATCGTTGAGCCGTGACTACCTGGTGGACCATTAAATCCATGACGCTTAATAACGCCCTGAAAACCACGACCGGTACTTGTTCCAAAAACGTCGACACTTAAACCTTTTTGCAAAACAGAACCAAAATCAAAAGCATCACCTATAGTAGGCAAAGCCTCTATTGTCTCTGCATTTACTCGAATTTCTCGACGTAATCCAAAATACTTTTCTGGTTTTTTTAACCATTCAATCGAAAAGGGGCTTTGTGCGTATCGCTTCTTAACACGTCCAACTTGAATAGCTGTGTACCCGTCACGTTCCTTGGTTCTAATATTGGTTACATACCAACCACCAACGTCGATTACAGTAACAGGTATCACAGTGTTCTCTGCTGAAAACGCCTGCGTCATGCCTATTTTTTTACCCCAAAGACCTGATACCATTGATTGACCTTCCACTACTTAATATCCACATCAACACCAGACGATATATTGAGTGCCATAAGCGCATTCATTGTCTGATCAGAGGGAGCAACTATATCAACTATACGCCTGTGAGTTGTTAACTCAAACTGCTCTCTGGACTTCTTGTCAATGTGTGGAGATCGTAAAACTGTGAAACACTTTTTTTTGTTTGGAAGGGGGACGGGTCCAACAACTTGGGACCCTGTCCTTTTAACCGTCAAAACAATTTGCTTTACAGCCTTGTCAAGCAACTGATGATCATATGACTTCAGCGTTAGGCGAATCTTTTGTTTTTTCATCAATTACCTAGTTAATCTATGATTTCGGTAACCACACCAGAGCCAACTGTTCTTCCACCTTCACGAATGGCAAAGCGCAAATCTTTTTCCATTGCGATAGGCGAGATCAGCTCAACAGTTAATTCAACATCGTCGCCAGGCATTACCATTTCACGACCAGGAAGTAATGCAACAATACCTGTCACATCGGTGGTACGGAAATAGAATTGCGGCCTGTATCCAGTGAAAAATGGGCTATGACGTCCACCTTCATCTTGAGACAGAATGTACACTTGGCACTTAAATTTCTTGTGCGGTGTAATACTGCCTGGAGCTGCAACGACCATACCTCGTTCTATGTCTTCTTTTTTAACACCACGTAACAACAATCCAACGTTGTCACCGGCTTGACCTTCTGTCATGATCTTTCTGAACATCTCAACGCCAGTACAAACTGACTTTTGAGTGCTACCAAGACCAACAATATCAACATCTTGGCCAACTTTAATTTGACCCTTTTCAATTCTACCAGTTGCTACTGTTCCACGACCTGAAATTGAGAAAACTGCCTCTATTGGCATCAGGAATGGCTTATCAATTTCACGAGCAGGTTCTGGAATATAATTATCAAGTGCATCAATTAATTTCAAAATTGAACCAGCACCAAGCTCACTCTTATCTCCCTCAAGGGCCTTAAGAGCAGAACCTCTGATAACAGGAATTTCTGAACCAGGGAAATCATATTTGCTCAAAAGATCGCGTAATTCTTCTTCGACCATGTCAACCATCTCTTGATCATCAACCATATCGACTTTGTTTAAGAATACAACGAGCGCTGGAACACCTACGTTACGAGCTAAAACAATGTGCTCACGTGTTTGTGGCATAGCACCGTCTGCTGCAGAAACAACCAGAATCGCGCCGTCCATTTGTGCGGCACCGGTGATCATGTTTTTTACATAGTCAGCGTGACCAGGACAGTCAACGTGTGCATAGTGCCGTTTATCCGACTCATACTCAACGTGTGATGTCGAAATAGTAATACCACGTGCCTTTTCTTCTGGAGCGTTATCAATTTCGCCAAATGCCTTAAACTGCGCATAGCCCTTTTCAGAAAGAACTTTTGTAATTGCCGCAGTCAGTGTGGTTTTTCCGTGGTCAACGTGTCCAATGGTTCCAACGTTAACATGGGGCTTTTTACGCTCAAAAACATCTCTTGCCATCGTTCAAACTCCCAAACAACTGTTAATCTTAAAAACAATCTTACTGTATATATTCACAATCAGTGCTATTTTTTGCCAAGAATTGTGTCTTGAGCATGCGTCGGCACTTCTCTATAACATTCAAATTCCATAGAATATCCAGCACGACCTTTAGACATGGATCTCAACTCTGTTGAATAACCAAACATCTCACCTAGCGGTACTTCTGCTTGAATGATTTGTGTGCCAACCTTTTCTTCCATGCCTAAAATCCTGCCACGGCGACTATTTAAATCACCCATAACATCGCCCATATAATCTGCTGGAGTATCAACTTCCACCTTCATGATCGGCTCAAGAAGAACCGCTGAACCTTTAGCCATACCCGATTTAAATGCAAGAGATGCTGCAACCTTAAAGGCCATCTCTGATGAGTCAACATCGTGATACGAACCATCAAAAAGTGTTGCCCTGATATCAACAGTCGGATATCCGCCAAGCACACCTGTATTTATCGCCTCTAAAAGACCTTTTTCAACACTCGGAATAAACTCACGTGGAACCGTACCACCAACAATGCCATTCACGAACTCAAACCCTTTGCCCCGCTCAAGCGGTTCAAATCTCATCCAGACGTGCCCGTATTGACCGCGCCCGCCAGATTGCTTAATATACTTACCTTCAACTTCTACTGATTTTTGAATGGTTTCTTTATAAGCAACCTTCAGCTTGCCTTGAATTGCTTCAACCTTATGTTCACGCCTGAGGCGATCAACAATAATCTCCAAGTGCAACTCGCCCATACCAGAAATTTCTGTCTGACCAGTTTCTTCATTGTAAGAAAAAATGAAGGAAGGATCTTCCTGCATCATTTTTCTCAATGCTATCGTCATCTTTTCATTATCAGCTTTATTTTTCACTTCAACAGACGTCGAAATAACAGGATTCAATGTTCGAATTGACTCAAGAAGAATCAAGTGCCCTTCTTCGCACAAAGAATCGCCTGTTAATGCATCTTTAATTCCAATAACGGCAGCAATATCGCCCGCGATCACCGAATCAATTTCCTCACGCTTATTTGCGTGAATCTTTAAAAGACGACTAACGCGTTCTTTTGCACCAGATCGAGTATTATAAACATAAGAACCGGCCTGAAGCTTACCCGAATATACCCGAATAAAGTTCAACACACCAACGAAAGGATCTGTTGCTATTTTGAAAACAAGCGCACAAAATGGGCCATCTGGATCAGCCGTCCTTGCAACCTTCTCTCCCGTTTTTGGCAATGTACCCTCTATCGCCGGAACATCCAATGGAGACGGCAAATAATCAACAACTGCATCAAGCAGTAATTGAACGCCCTTATTCTTAAATGCAGTTCCACACACAACCAAAGAGAACTTACGTTCTATTACGCCCTTGCGCAAAGCCGCCTTTATTTCCTCAAGAGAAATATCTTCTTCGTCGAGATACTTTTCAGCAATATGCTCGTCAACATTTCCCGCTGCTTCAATAATCTCTGAACGCATTTTCTCAATTTGATCTGCATACTCAACAGGAGCATCCGACCATGTCACCTTGGCACCGCGATCTTCTTCGCTAAAGGTCGCCATCTTTCTGGTGAGCACGTCAATAATACCCTTAAAATCTTCTGCATAACCAACTTGTATTTGCATTGGAACAAGCGTAACAGTAAATTTCGCACGAATGTCTCTAACAACACGCATGTAATCCGCGCCTGTTCGATCGAGCTTATTTACAAAAACAATACGTGGTACGTGATAACGTTCCGTTTGACGCCATACAGTCTCTGACTGAGGCTGCACACCAGCAACGCCACAAAAAACAGCGACCACACCGTCTAAAACACGGAGCGATCGCTCTACCTCAATGGTGAAATCAACGTGACCAGGAGTGTCGATAATATTAATTTGATGGTGATTCCAAAAACAGGTTGTCGCAGCAGACTGAATCGTGATACCACGCTCTTGCTCCTGCTCCATCCAGTCCATAACGGCTGCGCCTTCATGAACTTCACCAATCTTATGAGTGATACCCGTATAAAAAAGAATTCGCTCTGTCAGCGTCGTCTTTCCAGCATCAATATGTGCTGCTATACCGATATTTCTATAATTCTTTAATTTTTCTTGTGAAGCGCTCATCGTATCCCTACTTACCAAGCATAATGGGAGAAAGCTCTATTAGCTTCTGCCATTCTATGCACGTCTGCTTTCTTTTTGACTGCATTTCCGCGACCTTCTTGAGCATCCAAAAGCTCAGCTGCAAGACGCTCTGCCATCGTTTTATTTGAGCGTTCTTTAGCTGCAGCAATAATCCAACGGATCGCCATAGCTCTGGCTCTTGCAGGCAAAACTTCACGCGGAACTTGGTAAACTGAGCCGCCAACTCTACGTGATCGCACCTCAATAAAAGGAATAACTTGATCAAAGGCCTTTACGAACAATGCAAGAGTCTTACTCTTGTCGCCGCCGACCTTTTTACCCATGGATTCCATGGCATCATACACAATATTGCGCGCAATGTTTTTCTTGCCACGCTCCATGAGAACATTGATAAACTTATGAATGAGCTCTGACTTATAAACACTGTCAGGGCCGATATCTCTTTGCAGTGTTGTTTTTTTATTTCTTGGCATAACAAAAATCCTTTTACCTTACCTATGGACGCTTGGCGCCGTAGAGCGAACGCGATTGCTTTCTGCCTTCAACACCAGCAGAATCCAATGCTCCACGAACAATATGATATTTTACACCGGGCAAATCTTTAACCTTGCCACCACGAACCAAAACTACAGAGTGCTCTTGTAAATTATGGCCTTCACCAGGAATATAGGCCGTAACCTCTATACCTGTTGAAAGCTTTACACGAGCAACTTTACGAAGAGCTGAGTTTGGTTTTTTTGGTGTAACAGTGAAGACACGAGTACACACACCTCTTACCTGTGGCGCACCCTTTAAAGCAGGCGCCTTGGTCTTCGCATGAACCGTTGTTCTTCCGGAGCGAGCCAATTGGTTTATCGTAGGCATAATTAAAAATTCCTATACATTAACAAGCAAATTTGTTTCAAAACGCAATTTCTGCTGTGCAACCGCCATAAAGGCTATTAGTAGCCTACCTTTTCTAATATTTTTTTCAAGCCAAACTGAAAATCGGCAAGAAACTCCTGGCGTTCTTAAAACCGTGACGCACAGCTTCGACGAAGGGATCGCCTCATGCACTTATAAATCAGTATCTGTCGATAGACTTATCTAGTGAGACATGTTACGTTGTCTCCGGTGTTTTAACTACGCAATTATGGAGCTTGATGTTACATGAATAGCCCTTTATAGTCAAGGAGCAGGTACATGCCGGTGTCGAAACTATTACTAGCTTTTTCAAATAATCTCGTGTTTACGGTCATTGGCATACTTGGAATAGGCTTTATCATAGGCTTTCATGAGCTTGGCCACTTCGTTTTTTGTAAAATTTTCAATATCCAAACCCCTCGGTTTTCAATCGGTTTTGGCCCTCGACTTTTATCAAAAAAGATAGGACAGACAGAATTTTCGCTCTCTGCCATTCCGCTGGGCGGCTACGTTGAAATGGCCACTGAATCAGAAAAAGGCCCTAACGACCCTACTCTTTTTTCCTCAAAACCATACTACCAAAAGCTTTTAGTAACTTGTGGGGGCATCTCTTTCAACCTCTTTTTTGCTTATATTGTCTTGTGCCTTATTTTCATGGCGGGCGTCCCTAAAACTCGTTTTTTATACCCAATCAGCACGCGCCCCGTCATTAGTGAAATCAATCAAAACTCAGCCGCAGAACGATTTGGCCTTCATGTTGGCGACCGCATACTCGCTATCAATGGACAACCCGTTGGCGACAGCGCCGTGGCAATCCATAAAATCCTCAAACCATTGGCCGGCAAAAAAGCTACTCTTACAATAGAGCGAAAAAGTACGCAAGAAAATATAGACATCACTATGGATGGTCAAAATATTTTCGGAACGATCTATGGGTCAATGGGAGCTGTATACGAATTAGAAGAAAAGCCAGGACTACCATTTTTTAGTGCCATAACACAAGGCATTAAGCTGACCAATACCTACCTTACAAATACCATAAAGGCCTACACGCACACCCTACTCAAACGGGACACCAAAGACCTTGGCGGCCCCATCATGATCATCTCAGAAACCGTTAAAGGCGCTGCTAGTGGATTCAGCATCTTCATACTTTTCTTGGCTATTATCAGCATCAACCTGGCCGTGCTTAATTTCATTCCCCTACCCATCCTTGATGGCGGGCAAGCGCTGCTCTTTACTATAGAAGCACTCATCCGCAAACAGTTACCAGAAAGAACCAAAGAGATTATATTTTTAATTTGTTGGGCAGGTATGATTGCGCTCTTTGTCTTCCTCAGCGCAAAAGACATTTGGCGCCTCATCAGCCCACTGTTCATTGGTAAATAATCAAGAACGACATTAAAACAAATACACTAAAAACGCAAAAAACCCCGGAAAAATTTCCGGGGTTTTTTATATCTCAAAACAAAAAACAGCTTGTATAATTTACTTTGCTGCTTGTTGTGATGTTGTTACTTGAGCAACATGAGGATGCTCTGAACCAACATACATTTTCAATTTTTTCAAAATTGCTCGATTCAACGTATTCTTAGGAAGCATGCGCTTAACAGCAAGCTCAAGAAGTCTGGTTGGATGCTTCGCATTCAATTGCTCTGCTGTCTCTTCTTTGTAGCCACCGATCCATCCCGTGTAACGGTCATAGATCTTATCGCGCATCTTGTTACCGGTCATGACAATCTTGTCGACATTAATGACGACAACATAATCACCAGCATCAGTATGCGGTGTGTACGTAGGTTTATGTTTGCCGCGCAAGGTATCTGCTATTTGAGTAGCAAGACGTCCAAGCACTTGGCCTTCTGCGTCCAACACGATCCATTGTGGATCTCTGTCTTCTTTTCTGAGGAAAAACGCCCTATTAAAGGCCATAGCAAATCCTTTTCGACACAACTTTTATGTTTTACTTGAGCTACTGTATTTAATAACGAACGGGAACGCCTTTAAAACTAAACCAAAATCACACAGAGGTCAAATGATTATGGCCCTTATTGTTTATTTCTCCGCTAAAACATGTACACTATCCCAGATCTTTTGTCAGAAAATCAAAAAATAGGAACTCGTTCTATGACAAACTCTTGGCTCGTTGTCACCCCCCCACTTGTTGTTCTCATCATGGCCTTTGTCACCAAAAAATTGAACCCCTCGCTCATCACCGGAATTCTGCTTGCCGCAATCATAGCAACAAACTGGAGCCCCTGGGAAGGTTTAAGCCTGGCTGTCTCTCAGGCTTGGGGACACATTATCGACCGCGATAACCTTCTTTTGTACTCGTTCTTGATTCTTCTGGGTATGATTATAGCCCTGGTTATTCGAACGGGCGGTGCCAGCGCTTTCACACGTTATGCAGCCTCCAAAATAAAAAACAAAAAAGCCGCAGAAACAACCTCAATTTTCTTTTCATTGAGCCTTTTTGTAGATGATTACCTCAACAATACAACGGTGGGCTATGTCATGCGCCCACTCACTGATAAATTTAAAATTGCACGTGTAAAGCTGGCATTCCTAGTACACTCGGTCGCCACGCCACTCATCATCATTATGCCAATCTCAAGTTGGAATGCTATGCTTGCTTCCCGTTTACGCGGTGCAGGGATCACTTCAATTGGTTCCAATGCTATCATTGCGGCCAATTCACTTTCAGTCTATGTACAATCAATTCCTTTTATTTTTTATTCCTTTTTTATGCTTGCCTCAGTCTGGTTTATTGTCCGTCGAAGAATCTCCTTTGGTCCCATGGCCACTCATGAAACCATCGCACAAAAAACTGGCAATCTGTGTGGAGGAAAACCTGACATAACAGAATCACTCGAAAACAAACAACATTCAGCAGGAACTCTTTCCGACCTTTTTGTGCCACTTACCATCTTGGTTGGCTCAATACTCATCGGACTACTGAGCACAACGGATTCATTCCTGGCCCTATTTTTTGCTGGATTATTTGCAATCATTGTCAGCACTCTCTTTGCATTCTTTAAAAAAAGACTACAACCAACATGCATCCTAGAAGTTGCACGTGAAGGCTTTCACCTCATGATAGGATCAATCATTTTATTGGCTCTCGCATCTATTCTCGGCGCTATAGTCAAAGACAACCTCCATACAGGCAACTACCTTGCTGAACTCCTCACAGGAACTCTAAGTCTTACGCTGGTACCATTTATGCTGTTTATCGTTTCTGCCTGCATCTCTATTGCACTAGGAACCTCATGGGGTACCATGGCCATCATGATTCCTATTGCCGTTCCAATGGTAACAACACTTTCCCAGGTAAGCCTTCCCGCAACATTGGCAGCGATTCCGCTCCTGCTTCCTGCTCTTGGAGCTGTTTTTTCAGGAGCCATTTGCGGCGATCACATTTCACCCGTTTCTCAAACCACCATTATGGTCGCCAACAGCGCAGGAACAAATCCCATCGATCACGCCTCAACACAGTTTTTATACGCCTTGCCGGCAATTATTTGTACCGCACTGGCATTTTTATTATCAGGACTATTACTCAACAGTGGCACATGGTTCAATAGTTTGATTTCATTGACTCTCGGTATCATTCTTTGCTTAAGCTTGTTACTGATTTTAAATCGGTTTAAAAAATAGCGACCCCAAAAAAGGTTTGTTATGAAAAAAAGAAGCATTGTAATAAGCCTCATCTTGATATCTAGCCTGAATAGGTTACAAGCGGTCGAAAACAAACAACAACCAACACTCAAGCAAGTAGTTCAAGCCGTAGAATTGGATGATATGATTCAAGCATCAAGCTTTAAGTTTGGTATCGGAAAAAAAACTCTCCAGGTCATTGATCAACAAGGCGACAAACTTCTTAAAGCTGCCATTATCACCAGCCGATCTCTCAAACGACTCAAAAAGGCCGGTAGCACACTTATTCAAAAAACAGCTATGGGAATGGCATTCCTCTTAAGCCTAGCAGCAATGTACTACTTCCTCGGCGCACACCATTCAGACAAAATAGGGGAAAAAATAGAAACAAAAACAGCCACATCCAATCGACAAGGAGTCATCATTGGAGGACTCTTCGCGCTTGTATGCGGCTGTTTTTTAATGCGTTAGCGATTAACGACTAGTGATGATTTTCATCTCTATCGTCACTATCATCATCCTCTTCTTGTTCTTTCATCAACTGTTCAACATCAGCGGCTTCACGAGGGAGCTCTTCGCTCAAGCACACTGCGCTCTCTTTTACCATCCAATAGTCATCTTCAATGCGAATACCTATGTTTTCTTCAGGAATATAAACACCTGGTTCTATGGTAAATACATCACCTTCTTGCAATGGACGAGTCATATCGCCTACATCATGCACATCCAAACCCAAAAAATGGCCTATGCCATGCGTGAAGTATTGATCAAGGCCTCGAGCCTTCAAAAATCTCTTTGCTAAATGGTGAAGCGAATTTTCTTCGTCTTCTGAGTTATTCAGCCACATACCTGGGCACACTTCTTCAGCCAAATACTCTTGCGTTTGCAGAACAGCTTTATACAGCTCACGTTGACGCTTAGTAAAAGTACCAGAAACCGGATAGGTTCTTGTCAGATCAGCACAATAGCCATCGACACGCGCCCCTATATCAACAATCACAAGGTCGCCCTTATTGAGCGTATCCCCTGTTGGAGTATAGTGCAAAATAGTGCTGTTTTTACCGCTGGCAACGATACTTGGAAATGCTGGTGTTCCGCCCGCGGCAACAAAAATATATTCCAACGCACCCTGAACTTCCCACTCTGAACTTTCAGGAATTATTGCTTGTGCGGCAGCTTCGTGTGCCATGGTAGTCACGCCGATTGCCTCGTACAAACGCTCAATTTCATGATTATCTTTAGTTCTTCGCATTTCAGCAACTAATGGCGAAACATCCATAAGATGAGGCGCTATGCGAGGAACAAAACCTTTGACACGCTCCAAAACCAATCGTTGCGACACATACTCTCTGGAGTTATCAGGTGACAACGTAAAAAGTTTACCGCCAGCATCAACAATCTTGGTCAAATGTGTCAGCACATGTTTATATTCAGCTTGCTGAAAAAAAGGATGAAAACTATAACCACGACATTGATCGCCCAGATGGGTTACCGTTGTAACGCCCAACTGTTGTGCGTTTGCTTGTACCAATGGAGTAGAAATATTCATCCAAGCAGCTCTATCTTGTGAATAATGAGGAACATATAAGGTAGACTTGCCATCAAAATCACAAATCAAAACCACACCCGGCTCTTGCAAGCCAGTCAGATAGAAAAACGAACTCTCTTGATGAAACACACTCGACTCTTGCTCAAAATTGGCAAACAAAACAAGCGCACCGGTAGTTTGCGCGCCAAACGACTCTTTTATGCTTGCAATAAGTTTGCGCATGCGAGAAACGTAAAGTGAAACATCAACTTTAGGAACCATACTTAATGACATCGCACTCCTCAAGGTAATAACTTTATATTTTTAAAATGTATCAAAACAACCAGACTAAAACGGCCGCCGTTCCGAAAGTGCCTTATAGACGGTTAGCCGATCCATAAATTCTAAGGATGAACCAACGGGAACGCCACGCGCAAGACGAGACAATTTTACCGAGTGGCCTTTCAGCTTACTTGCTATAAAAGCTGCCGTCGCCTCACCCTCTGGTGTTTGATTGGTAGCCAAAATAAGCTCTTTAATAACCCCCTCATTGACGCGAGCCCTCAAAGACTCAATCGTCAAATCTTCAGGACCAACACCTTCGAGCGGACAGATAGCCCCTCCAAGAACATGGTATACACCGTTATATCCGCCGGTTCTTTCAATGACCAACAGCTCTTGCCATGTTTCTACAACACAAACAATCTGCTGATCTTTAGCCGTTGACATACACAACGAGCATGCGCCCTCTTTTTCTTTCCATGAAAAACAAATCGGACACTTTTGGACATTATGCTTGGCCGCAAGAAGCACCTTGCAAAATTGCTCCATGTTCTGCTGATCCATCTCCAAAAAGTGAGCTGCAACACGATATATATTCTTGGATGCAAGATACGGAACCTGCTGCAGCACCTTTAACAAATTATCAAGAGAAGGCAGTTTATCTACCATCGCTTACGCAGCTTTCAATTTCTTTTGGATAAACGTTTGTATAACACCAAGCAAGGTGCTCAACATAATATAAAGAACCAAACCTGCTGCAAGATTGATCATAAATGCACCCATTACCAACGCGATAGCCATAAAGGTGAAACGCTGACTTGCCTCTCCCGTCAACCCCTGAAGGAGCATAGTAAACACAAGAAGTATTGGTAATACATAATATGGATCTTTTGCCGACAAATCAGTTATCCAGCCAAAAAAGGGCGCTTGGTAAAATTCTATAGAACTTGAAAGGACACGACTCAAGGCAAACATAATCGGAATCTGAAGCAGTAACGGAAGACATCCCCCAAGTCCTGGCATGCCATGCTTACGAATCAATTCAGCCTTTTCTTTGGCGAGAGTTTCCTTGTCATGCTTATATTTTTGCTCAAGGTAGCTCATCTTCTTTTGCATCTCAACACGCTTCTTCATGCCATCTTCTGCGCGATACGTAAACGGAAGCAACAAAAGCTTGATCAAAATAGTCAGAATAATAATAGCAACGCCATAATTAGGAATATATTTATAGAAAAACTTCAAAAGCCACAGCAACAATTTCGCGATAGGAGCCAGCCATCCTGAATAATCAAGCGTTTGCTCAAGTCGCTCATCAACCAGGGCCATAGCAGTCTCTTCTTTTGGACCAAAATAAAATGAAAGCGTCCAGTTTGTGGCTTGAGTAACCACCGGCCCTTCAATAATTGCAAACAATTTAGCTGCCGATGCGCCTTTATAATAAGCCCGCTGTGCAAACTTATTGGCATCTTCAATCATAGTATGAACAAAGTACTTGCTGTCAGCACCAAACATTAATGGCACCATCCAACCACGACTATCATTAATCTTGTCACCTAAGGTTCTCTCAACCGAACCCTTTTCATTCACAACAACAGCTGATGGCACTCCTCCAAGACCCTCACCAAGACTAGCGGTAGCGGTATCTTGCTTAAAAATAATAGCTTTTTGCCAACATTTTTGATCAGGGGTAAATGGTGAAGGGAAAAATAATCGAGGCTCAATCCCCTCAGCCAACGCTTTTGTCGGCACAACTTCAATTTTAAGATCTAATTTATACGTATCCTTATAGACCGTATAGGTCTTGAACACAGTCACATCACTTGATGGCGATGTGTATCCATAACGAACCGTAATGGAAGAATCGGCCTCTTGAATGCCCAAATAATCATAGTAATAGGGAGTTTTTTCATTTAATGCCAACAGGAAGCACTTATTCTCACGCTCAGTTGAACCAGCAGGAAAAACGGTACTCATGAGACATTCTTTTCCATGCATCATTCGCTTGATTTCAACACGTTCAAGCGAAGCCCCATCGCTTGAAAAGGTATATTTTGCAAGCTTCGTCTCAACCTCAGTAAGCTGCTCCGGACTCCGTCTTTTTTCATCATTAAAATCTATTTCACGATTCAATGGACGCGCTTCCTGTGCGGTTTTAGGAGCAAGGAAACTCTGTCCTGACCTCACATCTTTGCCTGCAAGCTTTTTACCCGTATCATCACTAAAAAAGAATCGCTGAACCGCTAATGTAAGGACTAATGCTATTCCCAAAGGCAGTAAAAGACTTTTGAAATTCATAGTAACTCTATCTCCGCTTAGTAGGGTCTAATGATCACTCAAATTCAACAAATAGGATTTTTAAACACGAAAAACTCGAACAACTCAGGAACCTAGGATACCAAAGAAAGCGCCATTGAGCCAGTGGGAAATCGGCAAATCAGAGTCATTGATTTACTTCCCTCGTCTCTTGAGCTATAAAAATAAAAAACAGCTCAACGGAGCTATTCCCCCCAAAAAAGGAGAAATAAGAGTGAGAATGCAAAAAAAAGAGTTTCGCATTGGAGAACTGGCCAAAAAACTCAATGTTGAACGATTTGTTATTCGATTCTGGGAAAAAGAGTTCAATATTAAACCACACCGTTCATCTGGCGGGCAACGCTTTTACATTGAAGAAGACCTCAACACTTTCTCCTTGATCAAAGACCTTCTTTATAACAATGGCTTCACCATTCAAGGAGCCCGCCAACAACTTAAAAAATCACCTACTGACGCTTCTATTCTAGGATCGCATCGCACCGAGCTAGAACAAAGCGAACCATCGACGACAAAACCGGTGATCCAGTTAAATGAACGCGCCAGACTCCTTAAAGAAAAACTGATAGAACTTCGCGACCGGTTATAATCAAAACCAGCTAGAATCGACACTTTTCTTGTCGGCACAGCAGTTTTGCGTTATGGTTAATACGATATGAAAATAAAGCGCTGAAACGTTGGGCAAGGGAAGACATTCATGTATAGAAAAAAAGCACACATACACTTTGTTGGCATTGGTGGTATTGGTATGAGTGGTATCGCCAAAATATTAAAGTTTCAAGGCTACCAAATATCTGGGTGCGACCTCGATTTAACGCAAAAAAGCGTTATTGAGCTTCTATCAATTGGCTGTATTATCCATCAGGGCAACAATACACCATTTTGCCAAACAGCTGACTATGACATACTTGTCTACTCATCAGCAATCAAACTGAATGACCCTGAAATCATAAACGCCCAAAAGCGGGGCATCCCGACCATTTCACGCGCGCTGATGCTTGCCGAACTCATGCGAACAAAATACAGCATTGCAATTGCAGGCGCCCACGGAAAAACGACAACAACGTCACTCATATCACATATTCTTATTGAAGCACACATGGACCCAACCATTATTATTGGTGGGCACCTTAAAAACATTTCAACCAATGCGCGGCTTGGTCAAGGGGACTTTCTTGTTGCAGAAGCGGATGAAAGCGACCGCTCATTTTTACAATTACAAGCAACTCTTGCCATCGTAACCAACATAGATCTGGAGCATTTGGAAACCTATGCCGATCTTGATGATATCAAAAAAACATTCAAACAATTTCTTAAAAACCTGCCTTTTTATGGCAAAGCAATTGTATGTGTCGATGACGCCAACGTCCGCTCAATTTTACCAATACCCTATCTCAAATTGATTCGATATGGCATCGAACATGGAACACACGAAGCTGATGTGTGGGCGGAAAACATACAACTGAACGCTGACCATTCTGTCTTTGATGTCTGCACGCCACATAAACGATACGGCAGCATCAAAATAAACATGCCCGGCAGGCACAATGTCCTTAATAGCCTTGCCGCAATCGCTCTCGCGCTTGATCTTGCTATTCCCTTTGAAGTTATTATTCAAGCTCTTGGCAACTTCAAAGGAATCGAACGCCGATTTTCTTACAACGGCCTTTTTAAAGGCGCAGAAATATTTGATGATTACGGCCATCACCCACAAGAAATCCTGAGCACTCTAGCGGTCGCCCAAAAAAGAGCGAAAAAAAAGCTCATTGTTGTTTTTCAGCCCCACCGCTACACGCGAACACATAAATTATGGGATGAGTTTGTTCATACCTTTGCCCATAGCAACATCGATCATTTAATTATCACCGATATTTACGCTGCAAGCGAAACACCAATACCAGAAATAACCAGCAAAAACCTCGTGGCCGCAATACATCAAATGAACCCAAACTTGAATGTCACCTACGCCTCCCTGGACAATGAGTTCAAAAATATTATTTCGCGCCTCAATGACATGACCAGCGAAGATGATCTCCTTCTGTTATTAGGAGCTGGTAGCGTGAATAAAATCGCAAAAAAACTCATATAACAAAAAATTACTCCCAAAAAACAACACGCAACCCTCTTTGCTTGATCAGAATTCTGTCAGGGCAGCAAATGTATTGATTCTCGATAATTACATATAGTAAAATTATATAAGCAATATATATCAAGAATTGATCATCTGATTAAGTAAGGAGATTTTACATGGTAAAAAAAAATCACTTTATAGGATTATTCGTCGTCCTTTTTGGCCTAGGCCTGTGCACATCCCACCTTATCCATTCTCGACATGATCACTCAAATAGAGGCGGCAAAATCGCTGGTGGAACACTGGGCGGCGCTGCCGGCGGTGCACTCATAGGTGGCATTGCAGGTGGAGCAAAAGGTGCGGGAATAGGTCTTGGTGTTGGAGCAGCTGTTGGCCTCATCACCTCCGCAATCGCCACCAGACATGACAATGACCCATATTACGAAGCTGACCAACTCAAAGCAAACATTAAAGCAATAGAAAGAAATCTCGACACCCTTGCAGATGATATAGACGCACAGGAAAATGAAATCGCAGAACTTGAAACCACCATCAAAAACAACCAAGCAGCTATAACAGCCGCTCAAACACAACGTGATACTCTTGAAAAGAACAATGCAGACAAAAAAGAGATCAAAGTCGCAACCAAAAATCTCAATACTACAAAGCGCGACCTTAAAAAATCCCAGAGCAAAAAACAAAAACTGGTAAACAAACTAGACAAACTTGATGCCAAACGTGAGCAGCTCGAGCGCAGCCTCAAAGATTACGAACAAACTCTTCACATAATTGAACCTGAAGCCTATAAAGAAGGAAAAAAATGAACGTATCAATCAAAAAACTAGGAACAACACTCACGGTATGCAGCCTAATTATCGTCATGCAAATTCGGGGCTCTGAAAGTAACTTTACACGGCAATGGGGCGCCATGGGAACACTACATCAAGCACCAACCTATTTCACAACCTATCAGCCTAAAAAATCCGCCTGCCACAAAAAAGACCGAACCAACTGTATATACTCTCAACAAGTAGCCGCTGAAAAGGCTCCGGCCAAAGCGCCCAAAAAATAGAGTTAAAAGCAACACCGCACGCACGGCTTATGAATGAATAATGGTTTATAAACGAGAAGAGGATGACCCAGTAAAGATAACAATCTCTACTTCTGGCCCATTATGCTTTGATGTATATGAACTGATGCGAATTGAAACAGAACAAAAACGATCCGGTTTTACAAAATACTCAAACACTTCTTTTCCGGCAGAACCCGATGCCATAGACCGCCAACCATGGCGCTCCATTCCCTGCTTAAAAAAACGTACAACCTCTTGCGTTGATAATTCAACCCTATAACCAAGGGAGAGCACCCGACTCTGAACTACATTATCGTCAACAAAAAAATCTGGAATTGGTTTTGCATTTAAAGGAACCGGAATATCAATAAGAAGCGCTTGCCGTTGCGCGGCTCGTTCAAGCACAAGCTTCTTGGTACGTTTACGCGATTCTTTACGGGAAATTCTGGTCTCACCCTGATCCTGCTGCCCGCTCTGCAGCCCATCCAAAGTTAAACTGGCTTGCGCCGCATGATCAGCTTGAACACCTTCGCGAATGCTTTGTTCTGAGACAGAAGCAAAAATCGAGCCCTCACCATCTAGGTGGAGGCTCGATTTTTTTTGAACTTGTTTGTTAGGTTGGAATACACATGCCGGAAGCACAAGGATTGTCGAAAAAACAAATGCCCACTGCCAACGTGCCATGATGAATCCATCCTCAAAAAAACTTAACCGTTCTGTTGAGATTCTTTTTGACGTGCAGCTTCTTTTTGCTCTTTGGTAAATACCTTTGCTTCAACACGGGCAGCTTTACCAATGCGTTTACGCATATAGAACAATTTAGCTTGGTTAACATCACCCTTGCTCAACAACTTGATTGATTCAATCAATGGAGAAAAGAAAGGAATAACGCGCTCAACTGCAACAGAATTTGCTGCAATTTTACGAACTGTAAACGAGCTTGAAATGCCGTTCTTACGTATAGCAATAACGTCGCCTTCAAAAACCTGTATACGTTCTTTATCACCTTCACGAATCTTCAATGAAACGGCGATGGCATCTCCAGGTGCAAAATCTGGAAATTTGCGATCGTATACTCCGATATTACGGATAGTTTCCTTAGTATAACCTCTAGCTTGCATGCTTTTTCCTCGCAAAGAAAATAAAAGTCGAATGTTTTCAAAAAATTATAATATACCTACTATACGGGAAAATTCCCCTTCTGCCAACGCTTAATCTCGCTTTTTTCTATTAATTCCCAACCATCGGTCCAAAACGGTAGCAACCGCCGACCTAACAGAAAGATGATTAAAATCAGCAAAACCTTCAATTGGCAAAAGTACAAAGTCTGCCTGTTCCATGACTTGATTACTCAACCCACGTCCCGTTCCAAAGACAAATAACACCGGACGACCTGACCGCCACACCACCTCTTGATCATAGTATGATATGGTTTTTTGAGGCCACTCTCGAGCCGATGTCACGACAAGAAGCGGATCTTGACCCGTCTTTGATTTGATTTTCTCAATAACATCAGCCAAACTTCCAATAATACGCACATCTTTGAGCGCATCATGCCGACTAGGATTGTATCCGATGCCAACATCTCCATGCCAAAAATCAAGCAATTTTTGCGCTATCTTTTGCTGATCCTCAAGTGAACTCACCAAAAAGAATTGCTCCACACCAAACGTACGCGTCGACCGTGCTATATCATGAATATCGATAGACGTAATCGATGTAGTTCCTTCTTTATTTTCTGGACCAACTAACACCTGGTCGTGCATCAAGACAGCATAGTGAGATGGAATCTTTCTCCTCACTCGCTTTCTTAGATCCTCATCCATACGACTTGCGCGCAACCAGTCAAAATGGCCCAAAAGCGTTCGTTCAATTGCTTGCTCTTCTCGCCACTCTTGCATTGCTGCATGATTTCCCGAGCGAATCACCGCCGGTACCTCGCGCCCCTTCCAGACAACAGGTTCTGCATACTCCGGATGGTCAACCAGCGCGCCGGTAAACGAATCATGTTCTACCGACTCCGCCCGCCCAACAATTCCGGGTATAAATCGCAAAACCGCCTCAAGAAGCATCATGGCAGGAAGGTCGCCACCCATTAAAACAAAATCGCCAACGGAAATTATTTCGTCAGCATATTCTTCTTCAATGCGGGCATCCATCCCCTCATAACGAGCAGGAAGTAACATCAAGTGACCACATGCTGCAACTTTGTGAGCCATGGATCGTACCAAAGCCTGATCAAGTTTTTTGCCATGAGGCGAAAAGAAAACCTTAAATGCTTTTCCATGCTGAGCTTCTTTTGTCTCAACAGCTTTTTGAACCACCTCAGCTTTTATCAGCATCCCGGCCCCATGACCAAACGTCGGCGCATCAATACGAACCCCTGGAGCAACAAATGAAGCGTACGAATCAATATCGCACGCTATCACTCCTGCTTCTCGAGCTCGCCCTATCAGGCTTGTGTTCAAAAAGGAATCATATAGATCGGGAAAAACCGAAAGAATTGAGATGTTCATTTATTTTGCAATATCAACAATAATCTGCCCACCGTCTTTATTCAAAACGGAAGCAACGGACCGAATAGATCGAATTGTTTGACCACCCTTACCAATCACTTTACCAAGATCCTGTGGATCCACGTGAATGGTCAAAACAACCTTACCATCTTGCTGTTCTTCTATAACATGAGCTGACAACGGACGTTCAACCAACTCTTTTACGATAAACTCAACAATCTGTCTTAACATAATGCAAGACCCCGCTCGATTACTTTACAGAAATCGTAGCTTGTGCGCCTGATGTTTCATAATCCTTGTGTAATCTCTTGACTACATCGGATGGAATAGCACCTTGGCTTAACCAATATTCGATTCTATCTTTGTGGAATTGAACGATTTTGCCGGTCAATCCATCTAATGAGCCAAGATTTTCCAAATACGCGCCATCGCGTTTTTTGCGTCCATCAACAGCTACAATACGATAAAATGGGGCTTTCTTCTTGCCTATACGTGATAAGCGAATTCTAACTGCCATGTAAAATCCTTCTCCTGCGCCTACAAAAACTGTCAATTATTCAACAAAACAATAACTTAAAATTTACCAAACCTTTTGAACAGTTTAGCAAATTGCTGGCTTTGTTCAAATCTCTGCAACAACGTATTTATATCCGCCGGCTGAACCCCTGCCCCCTTGGCTATCCTTGCCCTACGGGAAGCATCAAGAATCCGTGGATAAACACGCTCTTTTTGGGTCATTGAACTGATAATAGCCCTAAACTTTTTAAGCTCCAGCTCGCCCTTTTCAAGCATCTCAGGCGAAATATTCGCCCCGCCCATACCAGGTAGGTACTTGGAAATACTACTCAACGAACCAATTTTGCTCACCATACTCATTTGATCTGCAAAATCCTGCAACGTCCACTTACCCTGCTGCAATGAGCGCAGCATTGAATCTTGCTCTTCTTGCTTGATCTTTTCGTTCGCCTTTTCAATGAGACTGAGCATATCACCCATACCCAAAATGCGGTCAGCCATCCGTTCTGGCCGGAACTGCTCTAAATCATCAACCTTTTCACCAATACCGCTAAACAAAATCGGTTTATTGAGCGCATATCGAAACGCAAATGCCGCTCCGCCACGCGTATCACTGTCCATTTTGGAAAGCACTGCAAAATGAAAAGGCACCGCCTGCTCAAACGCCTGCGCAACCTTTAACGATTCCTGCCCGGTCATAGAATCCAAAACCAACAATTTATATTTAGGCTTAAGAGACAAATCAATATCTTGAAGCTCTTTGAGCATTGTACTATCAACATGCAGCCGACCGGCCGTATCCAACAGCACCAGCTCAAAAAGGTTCTTTTTAGCGTACTCTTGAATCTCTCTGGCCGCTTTTACAGGCTCTGTGCTTGTAGCCCGATAAAAATCTGCCTTCACCTGTTTGGCCAGCAACTCAAGTTGGTCAATAGCCGCGGGGCGGTAAAAGTCGACCGATGCGCATAACATCCTACGGTCCTTGCCCCGTTTTTGTGCCTGCTTTTTTACAAAGTGGGCGATCTTGGCAAGCGAGGTTGTTTTACCCGATCCTTGTAGTCCCATCACCATGACGGTTGATGGTATCTGAAAAGAAAAATCGAGCCCTGCGTCCCCTGGTCGAGCAACGTCAGATCCACTCAAAAAACCGAGCAACCGCTGATGCACAATCTTAATAAACTGTTCACCGGGCTTGAGCGACGCAGTCACCTTCTGCCCAATAACTTCTTGCTTGATGCTTTCAACAAACTTATACACCAGCTCCTGGGGCACGTCCGCTTCCAATAGCGCATCGGAAACCTTATCCAAAGCTTCTTGAATATTGCCCTCGGTCAGCGTGCCTTTTCCCGTGATTCTGGCAAAAACGTTGGAAAATTTTTCTGATAAAAAATCAAACATTTCGTTTACAACCTTACTCAAAAATTTATGTCTGCTGTGCGTATGTACCTCACAAAACCCCAGCTTAACAGAAAACTAAGCGCTGGAGTAGCGTAATAAACTCATCGTACAAAGCTCATTCCTTGACAATACCCCCCTCTCTATTAATCTTATTACGTACTGTCTATTCACATTAAAAATCAGGGAGCCAGACTCATGGCTAAACAAGCAGTCAAACTGACCGATTATCTTCCAAAAGTTCTTCTTCTGGGAATCGACGCCCCCTACAACCGGTCGATCGATCTACAATCGTATTACGATGAATTTCTGAGCCTGGTCAAAACCCATGGCATGCTCTACCAGCAAACACACTTTCTCAAACTTCGTGACATTGATGCCACCTACTTTTTGACCAAAGGTAAACTGGAAGAATTCAAAAAACTTTGCGATGAAGACAACATTGAGCATGTTATTGTTTCAGAATCGCTCACGCCACAACAAGAACGTAATCTTTCTGATTTCTTGAATGTTAAGGTTTTTGACCGAACACGATTAATTTTAGAGATATTTGAAAAGGCAGCAGTATCAGCCGAAGGTAAAACCCAAGTCGAAATTGCCCTGCTTCAATATAAAAAATCTCGCCTTGCGGGCAAAGGCGTATTCATGGAGCAACAACGAGGCGCCACTGGAATGCGTGCCGGATCTGGTGAAACAAAAAAAGAACAAGAAAAGCAGGATATTGAGACCCAAATTCTCAAAATGAAAACTCGACTTGAAAAAATCCAGAGCTCACGTGACACACAACGCAAAACTCGTCTTAATAGCAACATTCCTCAGGTTTGTTTAATTGGTTATACCAACGCCGGTAAATCAACCATCTTAAACGCATTAACTCACAGCTCCGTGCTCGCTGAAGACAAACTATTTGCAACGCTTGATACAACAACCCGCGAGCTATATATCGATGGAGCAAAAAAGGGCCTCATTTCTGACACAGTAGGATTTATTCAAAATTTACCACCCAACCTTATAGCAGCCTTCAAATCAACACTTGATGAATTACGATACGCAAACCTTCTTTTGCAAGTCGTTGATATTTCAAATCTCAACTGGGAATCACATATTCGCGTTGTCAGAGATATCTTGCGTGAACTAGAAATCGACAAAGAGATGCTCTACATCTTCAACAAGTCCGACAAGATCAAAGAGATTGATGCTGCAATGCAAGAAAAACTGGCCCGCTATCAGCCTCATGTGTTAACCCATGCAAATGATAAGGCAGGTCTACAGCCGTTGCTCGACTTCTTAAGTTCTTGGAACCCACAGAAGTAATTTTTTAATATCAAACACAATCAGATCTAAAGCGCGGATCATCCAAAAAAATGATCCGCGCTTTTTTATAAAAATAACACGCGCAATCCAATACGATTCTGTTTACACTCCGCTCATTTTGTAGTAGAAAAATCACAACGTTTTCTATAAAAAAACAAAAGGAGAATCACATTGAAACAACTCTATCGCAAGCTTCTCACCCTGGTCCTTATCCTCTCAATTTCCTGCTACGGCGCCCAAGAACAAGACTTCAAAGCACATTTCGCCCACGCAAACGAATTCTTTAATGCAGATAAATTTGACGAAGCAATTGAGTACTACAACAAATCAATCATCGGATCTGAAACATGTCAGGCCTACTTTAACCGCGGCCTTGCGTTTGCAGCGAAAAAAGATGATGTCAATGCAGAAAAAAGTTACCGCAAAGCCCTCGAAATCAGTCCAACCTATGCCAAAGCTTACTTCATGCTAGGAGCCCTACACAAAGAACAAAACAAACTAGAAGAAGCAGTTATTGAACTGGGCAAAGCTCTAGAACTTGATCCCAACTATTTTGATGCATATTTATATAAAGCACGAATCCATACCGATACCCGTCAATACAAAGAGGCAATACAGTTGTTCACCAAGGCCATGTCTTTACAACCCGACAACACCCAATGCAAATTGGACTATGCAAATACGCTCAACATGATGAACCGCACCCAAGAAGCATTGGACCTCTATTTTGAACTCTACAAAACACTCACACATAGCCCCTCAATCATTTATAACATTGCATACACGCTCAAAAAACTTGGGCGTACACAGGAAGCATTCCAGTATTACCATCGTGTTCTGGAGCTTGACCCCAACCATGCAGAAGGTCATTTCGGACTCGGTGTCGCCTACCTATCGGCAGAAGATTTTGAACATGGCTGGAAAGAGTACGAATGGCGCTGGAACCGCTCCAACATGGCCCCCCGCAACTTTGACCAACCGCGATGGGATGGTTCAGATATTTCTGGCAAAACAATTTTACTCTACGCAGAACAAGGTCTTGGTGACACACTTGAATTTATTCGCTACGCCAAAGTTCTTAAAGATAAAGGAGCTCACGTTTTCTTTGCCTCACAAAACCCGCTCGTTGATCTACTCTCTTTATGTCCATATCTTGACAAGGTTGTGCAGCTCCACGGCGCAGTCCCTCATTTTGATACACACGCCCCGCTCATGAGTCTGCCCTTCATCATGGGCACACGTGTTGAAACTATCCCCGCAGAAATTCCTTATCTGCATGCCAAACCAGAGCTGGTAGAAGAATGGAAAGACAAATTAGCAAGCGATACCAACTTTAAAATCGGCATCTGCTGGCAAGGTAACCCCAACTATAGCACCCCCTTCTTACGGAACACCGTCGCTGCCAAATCTATGAACGTTCTTGAATTCGCACCGCTCGCCAAAATTCCAGGCGTTTCTGTCTACAGCCTGCAAAAAACAACAGGCGAAGAACAAATCAAAAACTTACCATCAGATTTTATACTGCATGATTTTGGACCTGACTTTGACATGACACACGGTCGCTTTATGGATACCGCTGCCGTTATGAAAAACCTTGATCTTGTCATCACGGTCGACACAGCAATTGTTCATCTATCAGGCGGTTTAGGAGTACCAACCTGGATGCTCTTACCTGAACCCTCTGACTGGCGCTGGATGATGCGTCAATCAGACACTCCATGGTACCCAGAAATGCGCATGTTCAGACAACCACAACCAGACGATTGGAAGTCTGTTATGCAAACAGTTACCAAAGAATTAACAGCGCTACTTGAACAACGCAAACTCAAACAACCCACAACACAATTACCCGCACAACCTCGCGTCAACAAACCAGCGCAAGACAACATGTCGATTGAAACAATGATCAATGCAATTACACAACTTGAAACCAATGCTCTGCGCACAGAAGATCCTATAGCACTCACTCAACTACTCACCGAGCTTGATCAATTCAAAAAAAGATTTTACGAGCGAGTTCAGTCATCCTATGAGGTCAATTCACTCATGACACGCTTATTTGAAATCAATAAAAAGTTGTGGGACGCAAAAGATTTACTTCACCTTTTAAAGCCTTACGATGACACCTTTGTACGAACAGCACAAAAAGCAATAACACTCTGCTCGTTACGAGACGTTTTGATGAAAGAATTAATAACAGCTTGTACACGAGCACAATAATGAAACAACTGCTTATCATCATCATGGCATGCTACGCACACTCCACGACACCATTATGGGCCGCGGACATCCAAGAACTCTTTCAACAAGCATATACAGCCACCGTTATGGGAGATACGACAACTGCTATCACGGCATACAATGCAATTTTAGCACTGCACCCCGATAATGCTCAAATACGTTACAATTTGGGATACGCACTCAAAATGCGCGGTGATCTTGATAATGCAATCAAAGAATACCAACATGCAATTACCCTAAAACCAGAGTGGGCAGCAGCACAATTTGGCCAAGCGGTCACACAACTCTATCAAGGCAACCTGCGTGACGGATGGGAAATCTACTGCAAAGAACATCTTAAATCCGGCAACATGAACGCAAACCAACTCAAACAATGGACCATCAAGCATGAACTCCAGGGTAAACGACTTTTGTTGCAACACCAAGGCGGGCTTGGTGATACCATGATGTTCATTCGTTATGTAGAAGAATTAAAAAAGCGTGGCGCGTACACCATTGTTTTAGTTCCGGCAGTCCTTAAACCTCTGCTCAATAACTGCTCTTACATCGACAAAATAGTGGTCGTAGGAGACCCTATTCCAGCCCACGACAGCCACATAACATTAATGGGACTTCCCCTTTTATTTCCTGAATATGAAAATACTGTTCCAACAAATATCCCTTATCTTTTTGCAACACCGGGCTTGGTAGAATTATGGAAAAACTATTTTGACACGCACTCCAATCCAGATCACCTCAAAATAGGATTATGTTGGATTGCTGACCTTAAAAATGATGAATCGCGCCCACCCGTTGCTCACCGCTCAATTTCGCTTGAACAACTACAACAACTGAGCACCTTCACAAACCTAGAGTTTTATAGTCTACAAAAAGATAATTCAACAACAATATCTGCACCATACATAAAAACATTTACCCCTTCTTTTGACAATGAGCAGGGCGCATTTATGGACACCGCGGCTGTCATGCAACATCTTGATTTGGTTATCACCGTGGACACTTCCGTTGCCCACCTTGCAGGCGCCCTGGGCGTGCCAGTCTTTTTACTCTTGCCCTACAGCGTTGATTGGCGCTGGACAGCTCATTGTACCGACTCCATATGGTACCCAACCATGCGCATTTTCAAACAACAAACACCCATGAACTGGGAACCTGTTGTTATGGACCTTCTTAATGCCCTCCATGAATTTACCAATTCTCCACCACACAAAAAAATAGGAATTTCACACAACAATAGTTCATCTCTCTAAAAAAGGAGTCTTTATGTTTAAAAAAAGAATAGTCATACAAACTCTCATCTTGCTCTGCCTCATAGCACAGACAACACCAACACTGCATGCGCATGATCTTAATACCTTACTCACACAAGCTACAAATTACAGAAACGAAGGCAATATTAATGGTGCAATTGAGGCTTATGAAAAAGCAATCGAACTTGACCCTCAACATTTTGATGCGCACTTTCATCTGGGCAACCTATATTTTGTAGCCAACCGCACAACAGAAGCAATTTTCATCTACAAACAATCAATCGCACTCCAACCCGATGCCGTTCAAAATAGATTTAATCTTGCCCTTGCCTACGACAGCGCGCACTACACAGCCGATGCAATTTTAACACTGGAAGATGCCATTCGCAGAGCACCAAACTACACCAGAGCAAAAATGTTGCTCGCAAGTATTTATCTTAAAACAGGTGATTTAAACCGCGCATTCACGTTGTACAACAGCGTGCTCGCATCAGCCCCCAATGACATTGAGTGTCTACAAAAAATTGCAAGCATTCAAAAAGACAAACATCTGCACGATGATGCCATCACAAACTACAAAAAAGCTCTCACGTTACAACCCAACAACCAACGCATGCAACTTGATTTGGCATACACCTATCATCTTGCTGGTGACCTAGAACACGCCATTGAAACCTATAACAACGTGCTGTCGGCAACACCCGATTGCATGGAGGCACGCTGCAATCTTGCCCATATGTTACGCTACATCGGCGTTGTGCAAGAGGCGCTCCAAAACTATGAAATAGGGCTCAAATCAATGCCCGATAATCAAAACCTACATTATGGCTACGCAGAAACACTCTTAAAGGCAGGAATGCTTGCACAAGGATTTAAAGAATTTGAATCTCGCTGGAAGCGGGACAACGACCCTCGTCATTTTACACAAAATTTATGGGATGGAGTATCAAACCTTCGTGGTAAAATAGTTTTACTGCGCGCAGAGTATGGACACGGTGATACTCTACAATTCATTCGTTTTGCACAAACATTAAAAGAAATGGGCGCGTCAGTCATTGCAGAAGTACAAAGCCCACTTGTAAAACTGTTATCACTCTGCCCGTTCCTTGATAAAGTCATCAGCGTTGGAAATGCACTCCCTACCTTTGACTTGCAAATACCAGTTATGAGCTTGCCACATAAACTCAATATTAAATCAGAACAACAACTGATCACCACCATCCCCTATATTCACCCCGACCAAACACTGGTTCAACATTGGAAGTCTGAAACTGCACGAGACGGCAACTTTAAAGTGGGCATCTGCTGGGGAAGCTCCGAATACTACGACTCACTACGCGGCCCACGTTCACGAAAAGCGCTGCACCTCAATACGCTCAAAACCCTTGCACACATTCCCAACGTTACACTCTATAGCCTACAAGTTTCAGATGCTCGACAACAGATTCAAGACGTTGATTTTGAAGTTCGTGAATTTGGTGCAGATTTTGACACCAAACATGGTGGCTATATGGATACAGCAGCACTCATGAAGTCACTTGATTTGGTCATTACCGTCGACACCTCAGTCGCGCATCTTGCAGGAGCACTAGGCGTACCGGTTTGGGTAGTATTACCGAGCGTTGCCGATTGGCGCTGGATGCTTGACCGCAACGACACACCATGGTATCCAACAATGAAACTTTTTAGACAACAAACGTATGGCGATTGGGAAACTGTGTTTAACGAAATAAAAAATGAACTCACACAACAACTGCACAAACGTGTCAAACAAAGTGACATCGTGACGGCAGAAATATCAATTGGTGAATTGATTGATAAAATCACTATCTTGCAACTCAAAAGCAAACTCATGACCGACAAAGAAAAACTGAAAAACGTCATGATAGAACTCAATACACTCTGCGCAACGCGAGATGCCTGCATTCCACAATGCAAAGAACTTGATGAGCTCACACAACAATTGTACGACGCCAACCAAAGACTGTGGAACATCGAAGATGCCTGCCGCAACAAAGAACGCACCAAACAATTTGATGATGAATTTATTCAAATTACACGCAGCGTGTATGTAAATAACGATGAGCGTTGTGCCATCAAACGTAAAATAAACAACATACTCGGCTCACGGCTTATTGAAGAAAAGTCATACGCCGCGTACTAAATTAAATCGCATCTGGTCCCTTCACAAACATCAACTCTTCAGGGCGGATTCAACTCCGCCCTGTTGTATTATGCACATAATAAAAATCCACCAACACTGGAAAAAATTCCTACTTCCCATAAGCTCAAAGAACTATGAAACAACAAACAGATTTTAAAACATTTATCAATGAAGCCCTCAACCCAGAGCAAAAAAAAGCAGCCATCGCACAGGATGGTGTTTTTCTGGTCGTTGCCGGTGCCGGTTCAGGTAAAACTCGTGTCATCACCGCGCGCATTGCTCATCTTATTTTGGAACAACAGGCAGCACCTGCGAGCATTGTAGCACTCACCTTTACCAACAAAGCCGCCAATGAAATGAAAGAACGGGTCAAACAGTTTTTGCCGTACGGCTGCCCGGTTCCATTTGTGGGTACCTTTCACTCCTACTGCCTCCAATTACTCAAAAGATATAACTCGCTGCTGCGAAAGCCGTTCGTTTCCATTTTAGATGAAGATGACAAACACAAAATACTCAGCGACATTATCAAACGCGGCAACTTGGGCAAACAGATTACCGCCAGCAATCTTGCATTCACTATATCCAGAATAAAAAACGCGGCAGCAGATGGCGACATAGAAAAATCAACCGAATACCAATTTGCCATGCCGTTTGTCAAGGAGGCGTTCGTGCTCTATGAACGTGAAAAAACGGCCAGCAAATGCCTTGATTTTGATGACCTACTCATTGAAACGGTACATCTTTTTTCCACCAACCAAGAATTTAAACATCAGTATCAAACAACTATTGACCATATTTTGATTGATGAGTACCAAGACACCAACGTCATTCAACATGAGTTGCTCAAACAGATGTGTTTGTCGGGAAAGAAATTTACGGCACAATCACTGTGCGTGGTGGGCGACGAAGATCAATCGATTTATTCATGGCGTGGCGCGACCGTTACAAACTTTATTAACCTTGCCACCGATTTCCCTCAAGCACAAACCATTAAAATTGAACAAAACTATCGTTCGGTGCAGCCGATTCTTGATGTTGCCAATGCGGTCATTAAAAACAACATTAACCGCAACCCCAAAAAACTATGGACCGAAAAAAAAGCACACGACCGTGTTCGCGTGGTCACCAGCACCTCTGAATATCAAGAGGGTGACATTGTTGCACAGTTTTTAAAAACAGCACGCCTCAAACAAAAGCTGAGCTCCATTGCTATTTTATACCGCGCGCACCATCAGTCTCGGGTGATTGAAGAAGCGCTCATTCGCAATACCATGGCCTACAAAATTATCGGTGGCATCCAGTTTTATGAACGTAAAGAGATCAAAGATATTCTGGCCTACCTGCGACTGGCTATTAACCCCTTCGATCGAGCCGCTTTTTTTAGAATCATCAACCACCCAACACGTGGTCTTGGTCAAAAATTTGAAGAAGAGTTTTACCATCTATGGAACCTGGAAGCACTGTTTGATTTTAAACAAGTTGCCGCGCAACTGTTGGAAACGGGCGAACTGACCAAGGTAAAAAAAGATTCACTCACCCAGTTTCTTAATATTTTCAACGTGATTGATGCCACAACAGCGCCGAGCGCAGCCATTGAAACCATCATCCATCACACCGGCTTTTTTGGGTACCTGAAAGCAAGTTATGATGACAAAGAGGCTATTGGACGAATTGATAACGTCAAAGAGTTGCAACGGGCCGTACGATATCTTGAAGAACAGAAAAAAACAACCATCGAACAGTTTCTTGACGACGTCGCGCTGATGCAAGAAAAAGCACAAGCAGATGAAGAACGAGAAAGCGATGCGGTACTCATGATGACATTGCATGCGGCCAAAGGACTTGAGTTCCATACCGTCATTATCATCGGCGTGGAAGACGGATTACTGCCCAGCTCACGCTCATTTGTTGACCCTGATTCATTAGAAGAAGAACGACGACTGTTTTATGTGGGGATCACACGAGCCCGTGAACGCCTGCTCATTACCCATTCAAAATTCCGTTACACGTATGGCACCATGAGCTCACAACCGCCCTCACGCTTTCTGACAGAACTACCAACCGATCAGTTTGATCACCATGATTGCTCTCACTCAAAAACGTATCATATTGATAAAATCTTTGCCGACTGGCTCGGAATGGCGACGGCAACATCACCGTTTAAATCTGAGCTCTTTACCTTTCACACGGCCGCCAAAACAGCAGCCCCTGTGCACCACAAACCAAAACCGGCAGCGACATTCCATGCAACAACAACCTCTTCATCGTCGGCATCCTCGGTCTGGAAAAAAAATCAGCCGGTGCAGCACAAAACCTTTGGCATTGGAGTGATACAAATGGTTGAAGAAAAATCTGATACTCAAGTTTACTTACAGGTCAAATTTAAGGCTGGTGTTAAGAAATTGGATGCGAAGTTTTTGACAAAGATATAGTCACCTAAAATGAATAAGGCCGCCACGTTGTACGCGTGACGGCCTTATTCATTTATACACTACAACTGTCGCCTACTTTTTCTTTTCCTCTGACTCAAGCTTTTCTTTACCCTCAACCTTTTTTTCTTGTGCTTTCTCTTCACCTAACAAAGCCTTCATTCTAACGGCATGGTCTTTGGCGTCGCGGTAGTTCTGCACCAATGGATCCAATGTCCATTCCTTTTCATCAAGGTTCAGAACTTTCAGCAACCGAAGTATACCCTCAAGTCGGTTTGCTATTTCTTGCTGTTTATTTTGTATGTAGTCCTCGTCATCCATATCTTCCTTGAGCCCATCCAGCAACATTTTAACTGCAATGCGTATAAGGCGCGTCCCTTTGAGTTGCATGAGATGGCGCAGGGAGACATCTGGAAGTGTTACAAAAATGTTCATGATGTGTTCGCGTCCAAACACATTCCTATACCACTGTTCTTCTTTGGATATTGGAGCTTCCTTTTTCTGTTCTTGTGTTTTGCCAACTTGTGTTGTGCCAAATCGTGATTTTAAGCGAGACATGAAACCTTGTTGTTGTTGTGGTTGTAATTCGACAAGTTGAGGTCCGTACACGGAAAGTGCTGAGAACACAACAGATTGATCAAATGGCATTTGAACAGTATTCCAGATTCTAATATCCTGTTCCGAAAAAGAAATCAATCTTCCATCTGGCAGCGCACTTAAACGATAGATTTTTCCCAAATCCCTAGCAAACACCTCTGAATGTGAATAATCGAGGGCCCATAGTCTTATTATTCCATCAATCGATCCTGAAACTAATCTTCCGTTTGACAGAACCGCTAAATACTTGTCCTTGATAGCCTCCCTAAAACGACGGTCAGAAACAACTAGTTGTTTAGGCAGAGCGCTTGGATTCTTGAGGTCAAATACATCGATCGCATCAAAGTTTCTACAGGCCAATCTTTCCCCTGGCAATTCAACTAAAGCTGTTGCAACCATAGGGCCGCCAAGCAATTCTTTGCTTTGCTTCTTCAAATCCCAAATTTTTAACTTTATTCCTCCTTTGACTGCCAATCTTCCATCAGACAGTTGGATTATTAGCTCAATATTGGCATCATTCTCTGCGTCTATTAATCTCATAGGTTCTTTTTTCAAATCATTAAGATCCCAGATGGTAATTACCTGCCCAGAAGCAGATGCCAATCTTCCATCAGACAACCGGATTAATGAATTGACCGGGCCTCTATCCCTTCCTCTCAATAACGTTGGCACCTCACCCAGATTATTCAGATCGATTATTTGAACATATCCTTTGTGTGTCCCTACAGCCAACATAGTCTCTGATAACCAAGCTATAGCTGTAATCATTCCAAGTGCACGTAAATCTTCTGATACTAAAAGAAGAGTCTTAATCTCACCTTCTAAATCCAAAATAACCACCTTGAAGAGTCCAAAAGCCAACCGCATGCCCTTCGATACAGCAAACACTTCATCATTCTCAATCTCCCCCAGCACAATTGGCTTTTGAGGCATGACTGGCATCAACTGATTCAGCACTTTCTTGGGAAGCATATCAACAATTTCAATCAATTCTCCCTTGCCATCTAGAAACTTTTGTAATAATTCATTGCGATTCTCTGATTGTATCGAAACCTTAAGCGCTTCAAGCAAATAATCAAGCACGTCAATTTTTGGGTTAAAGCCAATTTTTCGCTCAGCCCCAAATTTATCTGCTATTTTTATTATGTAAGCAAACTCAGCGAAAGGAAGGTGTGCGCCTAAGCTTCCCAAATCACTCAGATGCACAAATCGTCTTGCATCTGCAAGCGTTACATTCTTGGGCAAGTGCAAAGGGGTAACCAGCAGAACTCTACCCCTTGTAGAATCTTCTTTAACAAATTTCTCTTCATCTCCAAACCCTTCCTCAAAATCAACGAAAAAACTTGTTAATTTAAACCCCTGAGGAGTAATCGGTATGATTTCAGATTTTCCAGTCTCATCAAAAAATTCTAGGTCGTAGCCTTGAAATTTCTCTTCAGCTTTTTCCTCTGGTTGAGACTCCAGTTTCTTTTCAGTGCCAACTTTTTTAGCGTTGATTGTTTTTTGTTCTTTTTGTTTTTGTTGCAATTCTTCTTTTTGTCGTCGAAGTTCTAATATCTTTTTATGCTCATTGAGTGGATCAAACCTTTTGAGTGTTTCCTTGTGTATCTTATCAAGCAGATTTTGTACCGGCTTAAATGCATCTGATTGCCCAGCATGCAATCTATTGGCTATCGCTAGGATTGCCTCAAGAAGAGGATAATCTAATTTACCAATATCAATGGCACCATCCGCATAGCCAGCAAAAAAATGAAGTGCATCCATAAACGCAGCCAGCGACGGCACAGACTCGCGAACCATCTTTAAAACATTATCGAGCTTGATATAGACATCATCCCCTTCACGCCTGACATCCTTCCCCTGCTCTATCATCTGCATCAAAACTTCAAAGAGTTCCAACCCCGCGCGCGAAATTTTGACCGGCTTACCTTCAAATTCAAGAAAATAGGTTTCTGTTTTTTGCGTCGACTTTTCCTCTATCACAACCTCTTCTTCTTTCATCGCCCACGCACCACTGGTTAGACACAAACAACAGGCGACCAGCAACAATCTTTTGTACACCATCCAACATCTCCCTTTTTTTGGATACAACACAACCATAACACTATGGCTGATCCTAGACATGAGGGACGGCATAAATCAAGAATTTGTGTGTGTGCTGAGTGCAAAAAAATCCCCCGAGAAAACCCGGGGGACATCGAATTCATAACAAAATCTGTTGTTTTAAAAATCAGCGGTCAAATGAAGCAGTTTTTCTTGATCCCGTAACACAAGACCATCTTCTGCTCGAATAACATTTTCCAACAGCATCTCTTCTGCCGGACTCATTCCCACATACAACGGAGCAGCCAAAGCCTGGCCTTCAAACATCAAAGCTTTTTCATCTTGCATCATGGCAGGAATGTCAGCGTTTTCATCAAGTATGATCTCTTTGCCAATAACCTTACCATTACCCAACCGAACGCCTTCACCAGGGGTTACGAAATAACCCTTCTTGGTTTTGACTATCATGTAATCTTTTTCTTGTATCGTTGGATTATCATTCAAATAAGGGCCTTCCCACAGTTTTGGGTAGGCAAGATTCATGGATCCGACTTCGGACCCTTCAAAGCTTTTGACGTTCAAAAAATTAATAGGATTCTGTTGATTATCAAAATCGATAATTTTGCACTTGGCATCAATCTGCTTCAGAATGGCCACAAGCTGCCCGACCTCACGAGCAATCATCTGGTCACTCCCGGTTTTTGCTTCATAAAACAACCGGTAAACCGTTACTCCCAACAACACAAAAAAAACCGCAACCATCAGTCCAGAAAAAACAGTCTGTCTTTTCATGATTCACCCCCCTACAAACACTTTATGCCCCTTTTTGACACTCTTAACCTAGCACAAGGGGAAAACTGAATTCAAGGGGTGACGAAAATGACCCGGAAAATCAGGGAACGCACATCACTTTGTAAAGTAGTCTAACTGAAGAGCATGAATAACTTCACGCAAAGTTTCAGCTGCAACTTCGCGAGTCGCTTGTGACCCTTCAAAAAGTATTTTCATAACAGCACCAGGGTCGCGCGCCACCTCTTGCCTGCGTTCACGAATAGGGTCTAAGGTTGCATTCAACACTTCAATCAAACGACGCTTGACCTTAACATCCCCAAGCCCGCCCTGTTGATACTGCTCTTTGAGCTGCGCAACGGTATGTGTTTCAGGATCAAACGCATCAAGGTAGGTAAAGACGGTGTTACCTTCAATTTTGCCAGGATCTTCCACACGAAGATGGTCAGGGTCGGTGTACATGCTCATAACTTTTTGCGCAACAACATCGGCGGTATCAGATAAAAAGATTGCATTGCCCAGCGATTTGCCCATCTTTGCCTTACCGTCAATACCAGGAAGACGAGAAACTTTGGCAATAACCGCTTTGACCTCTTGCAGCACTTCAGTTTTATATAAAAAGTTAAAACGACGAACAATTTCATTCGTTTGTTCAATCATCGGCAACTGGTCTTCACCCACCGGCACTAAAGTTGCTTTAACAATAGTTATGTCGGCGGCTTGATGAACGGGATACATCAAAAATCCAGCCGTTAAATTTTCACCGTATCCTTTTTGATCAATTTCTGTTTTGACCGTCGGGTTACGCCTGAGCCGGTTGACCGTCACCAGGTTTAAATACAAAATCGCAAGCTCAGCAATTTGGGGAATTTGTGATTGAATAAAAATAGTTGTTTTACGAGGATCGATGCCAACGGAAAGATAATCATAGGCGACTTCCAAAAGATTCTCACGAACTTTTGCAGGGTTATCCACGTTGTCGGTCATCGCCTGCAAATCGGCAAGCATGACGTACTGTTGATGCTCATCTTGTAAATGAACGCGATTTTTTAATGAACCAACGTAGTGACCAAGGTGAAGAGGGCCGGTTGGCCGATCACCCGTTAAAATAATCTCTTTTTTTGCCATGAGAGGTTTCCTTTCATATACAAAGCCACAAATTTTTTCTAATATCACAAAAAAATACACGGGCAAAATCAAAAAAAAGGAGCAGGTGTATGCAGATATTCGAATTCTTATCTTACTCTTTTTTCAGTTATAACTCACCATTCTACTGGCGCGACCTTCTTGAGATCATCTTCTTTTCCTCACTCTTTTATTATGCAGCCGTCTGGCTGAAAAAGGATCGCTCTAAAAATCTGGTCCTCGCCTTTTATAGCTACTGCACGCTCACCTTTGGCGCACACTTTCTAGGATTAACTACCATCAGTTACGTGATGTTTCTATTTGCGCCTGCGGTTGCCATGGTCTTTATTTTACTGCATCAAGAGTTTTTACAAAAAAACCTCATCACATTTAAAAATATCACACCTGCACAGTTTGCAGATCATGACTGGCTAGAAACAATCGTCAGAACTTTTTTAATCAGAGTGAACAATCAAAAAGAACTCACCTGTATCATTGAACAACGGGACAGCTTACGTGAACTTGTACAAACATCACTGCCCGTCAACGCTCGCCTTGAACAAGGATTATTTGATCTTCTGTTGACCAGCCCCAGTTTTGATGCTGACCACATGGTATGGGTCACTACACAAGGGCAACTCATTGGCATCAACGCACTCTGGGCTCAGCACGGTCAGCACACTCATCTTGCGGCCGCAGCACAAGAGCTACCGACATGGAAACAGAATGCAATTTTTTTTACAACAAAAACAGATGCCATAGTTCTACATATCAATGCAACCAGCAGAACATTTGACGTGGTCGTCAACGGTATGATCATTGATCGCATGCATGCAGCCAAAGCCTTAGAATTAATAAAAAAATATATTGTATCCCAACACAAAACTTCTTTATGGGGAGGTATGACGCGTGAAACTCTCACTCAAAAACGTGGTACTCAACAACGTTCCAATTAAAGTTTTCTCACTTATCTTTGGTTATCTTGCCTGGTCGGTTATCAGTTACTCACATGCTGACAGCACCTGGGTAAATGTCCCGGTCTGTTTTTCAAGCAGTGAAACAGCGATGCAGGTAATGGCGCCAGAAACAATCAAAATTAACCTTGCTGGTAAGCGTTGCGACCTGCGATTGCTTGACACAAACGCAACTGCCGTACATATTGATACTCGCGACCTGAGGAACGGCGAGCAAAGTATCGAACTTTCAGAAACGCATGTGCTCATTCCAGATTCCATCCAGGTCGTAGGATTTGCGCCAACACACATAAACGTAACCGTAAAAAAAGAACATCTTCCCGTATAACTAAATGATGAAAAGAGAAGAACAATGCATGCTCCAAAAACATTAAACATTCTTGGTAAAATTTTTAAATCAATCTGGTCTCTGTTTTTAAGTGGACTCATCACCCTCTTGCCTATCACCATCACCTTCGTCATCTTCAATCTTACCTTTACCATTTTGCGTGGATGGCTGGAGCCGATACAACAACTGCGCCCCGCTTTTTTTAAAGCAATTCCCTTTTCTGAGTTTATCATTGTCATAGCTGCCATTTTCCTGGTGGGAATCCTCCTCAAATCATTCGTCTTTAAGCCCATCTTACATTCAATTGAAGGCTTAATATCACGAATCCCACTTGTCCGCCCGGTCTACGTGGGTGTTAAACAGTTGGTCCATGCCTTTAGCCCACAAGATAAACAGAGCTTTAAAAAAGTAGTACTGGTAGAATTTCCACGAACAGGGGTGTACAGCGTCGGTTTTGTAACGAGCGAGATTGCACCAGAATTTTCACCGCAAACAAGCAACCGCTATGTCAGCGTCTTTATCCCAACAACACCAAACCCAACAAGTGGTTTTTTAATTTTGCTCCCAGAAACGCAAGTTGTCACCGTCAATTTAAGTCATCAAGAAGCGATGGCCGTGATTATTTCAGGCGGCATCATTCAACCTAACAGACTTAAAGATCAGCCTGGAACTGACCAGTAAAATAATTGATATATAAAAGTTCTAAAGAGGTTGTCGCGCCACCATTTTTAAGCGAGCAATCAACTGAATAGAGAAAGTCATGGGCATTGCGCAATTCAATAAGACTTGCCTGTGCCCATAATTTTTGTGTAAAGTTGTGAGGAAGACGGAAGCTGACACGCTTGGCTTCTGCGTACTGTCGCTTATTTGATTGTTCAACAAAAAAATACGCACGCCACAACAGCTCCGACCAAAAAGAAATCCAAAATTGCGGAGCATAATCCTGCTCCATCGTCATCCACAAAGAAAAAAACTGTTGTTTATCTCGAGCAAAAAAATGACTACTGAGCAGCAACAATGAATGTTCAGGAGCAATAATTTTATCAATCCAATGCTTTAAAAACTCATCTGATCCGCGACCCGCCAACCGCATATACTGCATCAACAAGCAGGCACCATCAAGATTAACGGAATTAACCTGTGTTAATAATTGCTGCAGCACTTGTGTGCGAATCTTCTCTTCTTGTCCATAAAAAAACTCAAACAGTTGAGTAAACTCTTTCTGCCCAATTTTTTCGGGAACCATGATTGTTAGATTAAAGTCTTGTACGGAACACGCAACGGTCTCATCAATCGCAAACATTACAGAGTTGGGGCCGTCATAGCTTTTTAAAAAATCGATCAGCTCTTTGCTCTTTTTAGGCTTAAGCCCGGCAATATTTTTAAACCAATAAAGACTTACCATTCCCAAAAATGAGGTCGACAGTTTGGCCATAACTAAAGAGGAGTCAGATTCTAGAACGCAGACCGATTCAACGGGGCAATCAACCTGTTTTTTTATGGTACTTACAAAATATGAGAAAAAAAGAAGAGGGATTGCCTCACTACGCACACGGAAACAGATCGTTTTATATCGATCAAAAAATTGAGGGGTTTGACAGTCTTTAAGAAAGACGAAAAAATCCATATGACCTAGACAGCTGAAGTGACCCGATTTCCTAAACTAAACATACCGCCATTTCCACGTTTTGCTTTTTGTGTATTTGGATCATCGCAAGGCTGTGCTGGCTGAACGCCCGTGAGCTTATGACATTCTTTAAACAACTGCTCAATACCACGGACGGCAAGACTGCGCAACTGTTCAAACTGATCCCACGTGAGCGTTGTACCTTCAACAGCACCCTGCATTTCAACAAGATGGCCTGCGTCAGTCATGACAATATTAAAATCAGCATCGGCTCGACCGTCTTCAGAAAAATCAAGATCGAGTAAGGGTTGCCCATTGACCCAACCTACCGACAAAGCAGCGAGAGAAAATTTGAGAATATCACCTGAAATGACACGATCTGCCATCCATTTATCTACCGCAACACGCAAAGCAAGAGCTGCTCCCGTAATGCATGCGGTTCTGGTTCCTGCATCAGCCTGTAACACATCGCAATCAACAACAATAGTTCGCTCACCGAGCAACTTAAAGTCGATGGTCGTGCGTAAACAACGAGCAATGAAGCGTGAAATTTCAACCGAGCGACCATTCTTACTTGCCGATGAACTGTCCCTCTGGGTACGAACGCCTGTTGCCGTGGGAAGCATAGCATACTCTGCCGTTAACCATCCGCGGTGCTGACCCTTAAGAAATTGTGGAACCCCTTGTTGCATGCTCACAGCACACAGCACTTTGGTTCTACCCATCTCAAAAAGAACAGTTCCTGGAGCATAACCGAATGTATTAAAAGACGCCCTGATAGTTCTCAGGGCGTCATATGCTCGTTCATCGTATCGTTGGACCGGAGCACTCATCGTCGTCAATCCTTGTTGTTAGTCTTTTTTTTCTTGTGTCGGTTTCAGACGTATACGTCCGGTTTCTTTGTCGTAATCAACAATCTTGACTTCCAACTCGTCATCAATCTTGTAATCCTTCATGAAGGATTGTTGCTGATGCCGTGGAATATTAGAAACGTGAATCAATCCATCTTGGCCTGGTACCAATTCAACAAAGATACCAAAATCAACAAGACGTCTGACTTTACCTTTATAGACATCACCAACTTCTACCATGCCAGCCAAGGTTTTAACCCAGTTAACTGCGCCTTCAATGTTGGCTTCAGGTGTACCATAGATTTTTACGACACCATCATCGTCAATATCAATGCTTGTTTTGGTTTTGTCGATAATTTCACGAATGACCTTACCGCCACCACCAATAACCGCACCAATTTTGTCGGTTGGAATCTTAACCATGATAACCTTAGGAACCAAGTCAGAAAGTTTCTTGTTTGGTTCAGTCATGACTTTGCGCATTTCGGTAAGGATATGCATTCTACCTTTTCTCGCTTGCTCTAAAGCAGTTTCGAAAAGTTCACGCGGCAACCCACCCTTGTGCTTGATATCCATTTGGATAGCAGTGATACCCGTATCGGTACCGGTTACTTTGAAATCCATTAAACCAAATGCATCTTCAAATCCTGAAATGTCACTTAATACAGCGAACTTACCAGCCTTGCTCTTGAGCATGCCCATGGCAACGCCGCTAACCATTTTTTTAATAGGAACACCAGTTTGCATGAGTGCCATAGTTGATCCGCAGGTTGTCGCCATAGAGCTCGACCCGTCACAATCCAATATGTCAGCAACAATACGAATGGTGTAAGGAAATTCTTCTTTTGATGGCAACACGCACTTGAGTGCTGACGCAGCCAAATGACCATGACCTACTTCTCGTCGGCCAGGACCACGCAAGAAACGAACTTCACCAACAGAAAATGGAGGGAAATTGTAATGCAACATAAAAGATTTGTTAACCGCATCTTCCATGAGCCCTTCAACTCTCTGCTCATCCTGTCCGCCACCAAGCGTTACGGTGACCAATGCTTGAGTTCGACCACGTTGAAAAATGGCAGAACCATGCACTGACGGTAACAAGCCAACTTCTGTTGAGATCTCACGAATTTGATCAAATGCTCGACCATCAACACGCTTGTTCTGTGCAAAAATAATTTCAGTCAACTTCTCCTTAAGAACTCCGTCAAAAACGTATTCGACAAGATTCTGAGGAGCAGCATTTTCTTCTTCAAGATGGGGCTGAACAGCAACAAAGAAATCATTCTTGAGGACCGACATTTTTTCTGATCGCTCAATTTTATCAACAACTAAAAGAGTTTTTAAACGATCTTCGCTTAAAAACTTGTCAGTGCGATCTCTCCATGTCTCCCAGTCGTATGCATCAGAAGCAGATACTTTTTCAATGCCAACTGCGGCCTGAATCTCTTTTTGCCAAGCAACTTGTTGCTCAACGGCATTTTGCCCTAAAATCATAGCTTCAAGAAATTCTTTTTCTGACCATTCAGCAGCTGATCCTTCTACCATGCACACGCCATCTTCTGTGCCTGCAACAATCAGACGAATATCAGATTCTTGTGTTTGCGCAAAGGAAGGGCCAACCACTAATGCACCATTGATGCGGGCTACCTCAACACAGCCGATAGGTCCAAGGAACGGAACTTTTGATATGGTTAACGCAATAGATGCCGCTAACAAACCAAGTGTTGCTGGTGGATGGTTTTTATCAACCGAATACACCGTTGCTATCACTTGAAGATCATCAAAATATGTGGCTGGAAATAATGGGCGAACAGCCCTATCTATCAAACGGGAAGTCAGCACCTCTTGGTCTGTCGACTTTCCCTCACGTTTATAATAACCGCCCGGAATTTTTCCTACAGCGGAAAAAGGTTCTCTATAATCTACCGTTAACGGCAAGAAACCCGGAAACGATTTGGCTGGAGATGAAACTGCGGTAGCAAGAATAACGGTATTTCCGTGCTTAAACCAAGCAGCACCATCCGCTTGTCCTGCAACTTTGCCAATCTCAACTTCATACCCAAAACCCGGCATTACAAATTTTTTGGACATTAGAATGAACCTAACTGATATAGCACTCTCAGCCCCTATTTCTTGAGCCCGAGACGACTAATTAAATCTCGATACTGTGCTTCATTAACTCTTTCTAAATAACGTAAAAGACGACGTCTGTATGATACCATGTTGAGCAAACCTTTTTTGGATGAAAAATCCTTTTTGTTCACTTTCAAATGTTCTGTCAGACTACGAATATTTTCCGTCAACAAGGCAACCTGCACAGATGTTGAACCGGTATCACCACTGGTTGCACCAAATGTCTCTACTATCTTTTTCTTTTCTACTGTATTCAATGGCATAAACTGATCACCTACAATATTGTTTCTATCGTTTGTTTCAAAATCTTGGTAGGCGCGAGCGGGATTGAACCGCTGACCCTTGCTACGTCAAAGCAATGCTCTACCACTGAGCTACGCGCCTACATCTATCTAATCTTCGTCTCGGTCGCCAAAAGAAGCTTCTCTTTTTCGTGCTGCTTCCAGTCCTTCTTGTCTACGGGCTTCACGTTCTATATCAGAAACATCTTCACCAAGATATTTCTTCCTGAATGAGGCAATTCCTGTACCCGCAGGTATCAATTTACCAACAATAACGTTTTCTTTCAAACCATACAAGTAATCTACTTGACCAGAAATTGCCGCTTCGGCCAAAATTCTTGTTGTTTCTTGGAAAGAAGCTGCTGAGAAGAAGCTCTCTGTTCCAAGCGATGCCGTTGTAATACCCATTAACACTGGTCGTGCTGTAGCTGGTCGTTTACCATCTTTTTGTAAAACAGCATTAACGTTTTGGAAATGTACACGGTCAACACGGTCTCCGATCAGGAAATCAGTATCTCCTTGATCGACAACCCGAACTTTGCGCATCATCTGTTTGACGATCAATTCAATATGTCGATCGTTAATATCGATGCCTTGTAAGCGGTAAATTTCTTGAATGTGGTCAACCAGATATTTTTGCACAATATCAGGCCCAAGGATTCGGAGCATGTCATGCAACACTGGAGCTCCAGAGGTCAGCTGATCGCCAGCATTAACCTTTTCCCCATCCACAACGTTCAACTGTTTACCACGAGGAACAAGGTAATCATATGATTCGGAACCCGAAGCAACTGATAACTTTCTCATTCCACGAACAAGACCACCGAATATAACGTCACCATCAATATCAGCCAAAATTGCTGGGTCTTTTGGTGTACGAGCTTCAAACAGTTCTGCGATTCGAGGCAATCCACCAGTGGTAATATCCTTTGTACGGGATAATTCACGCGGCGTTTTAACCAACACATCACCACCACTAACTTCCTGTCCATCAGCAACCGCTAAATAGGCTCCTGTAGGCAAGTAGTAGTGGGCAATTTCATTGCCATTCGGATCGACAATGCTCAAGGCTGGCTGCCATTTTTCTTCTTTTTGTTCAAGAACAGCATAGCTGACTTTGTTCGATACTTCGTCAAAGCTTTCTTGAAGAGTTATGTTTTCTGCCAAATCAACATATTTGACAGTACCGGCCCGTTCAGTTAACAGAACCTTGTTATGGGAATCCCATTCAGCAATTTTCGTTCCAACTTCAACGGTACTTCCATCTGGAACTAAAACAACGGATCCATATTCAATATGATGTCTTTGGAATTCTCGTCCATCTGCAGATTTAAGAACAATCTTAGCTTTTCTGCTCATAACGATATCTTGACCATTGCGATTTCTAACAACTCGCACACCTTGCCACTCAATAATTCCGTGCGCTCTTGCTACACAGTACGGCTGATCCGCCATACCACTCGCAGTACCTCCAACGTGAAAGGTTCTCATGGTCAACTGTGTTCCAGGTTCACCGATAGATTGTGCCGCAATAACACCGACTGCTGCACCAACATCAGCTAACTCTGAACGAGACAAATCATAACCATAACACAAGACGCAAACGCCTCGCTTGGCTTGGCAAGTCAACACAGAGCGAACAAGAACTTTAGAAACGGCTGATTCATTAATCGTAGCAAGCGCTGCGCGAGTAATAACATCACCCTGCTTGAGCAAAATGTTGCCAGAAACAGGATCTTTTACGTCAGCAGCCAATACACGACCAAATGCTCGTCCGGCCAATGAATACAACACATCACCAGACTCTGTCAGATCTTCTATTTCAACATATCCTAAAGTTCCACAATCACGCATGCTGACAATTGCATCTTGTGCAACGTCAACTAAACGTCTTGTTAAATATCCAGAGTTTGCTGTTTTCAGCGCTGTATCAGCCTGTCCCTTACGGGCACCGTGAGTCGAAATAAAGTATTCAAAAACGCTTAAGCCATCTTTGAAGTTATTTTTAACTGGCGTTTCCATAATCTCACCAGTTGGCTTTGCCATCATACCACGCATACCAACTAACTGTTTGATCTGATCCTTCGATCCACGTGAACCAGAATCCAACATCATGAAAATTGGGTTGAATGATTTGAATAGACCATCCTTATTCAGGAATGCCTCTTCGTTTTGTTCTTCAAGGTTCTTAGACATGGCATTCGCAATATCGGCAGTTGCGTGACCCCAGATACTGATTACCTTGTTATAACGCTCACCATTGGTAATAACGGCATCACGATACAATGTCTCAATCTTTTCAACGTTCTTTTCAGCTTTTTGAACAATCTTTTCTTTTTGTTCAGGAACAACAAGATCTGTAATAGAAAGAGAAACACCGGCAACGCTGGCATGATAAAAACCAAGTTTTTTGATTTTATCAAGAGAGTCGACGGTAACCTCATGTCCAAATCTGAAGTATATCGCGTCAACAAGCTTAGTCAGATCGCTATTCTTCATGACCTTATTCATCCAGGCAAAATCTAAACCACCTGGCAGGGCTTCAAAAAGAATAATACGCCCTGTTGTTGTATCAACAAGTTTTCCATCAATACGAACAAGAATCTTGGCATGCAATGCTACTTGACCGTGCTGATGCGCGGCGATAACTTCTTTTGTATTAGAAAAGACAGTTCCTTCACCCTGCGAGTTATAACGAATCTTGGTCAAATAATATAAACCAAGAACGATATCCTGACTTGGAACAGCGCTTGGACGTCCATTTTGAGACGACAAGATGTTCCGGGTAGAAAGAATAAGCTCTTTCGATTCCTTTTGTGCTCGCGCGCTCAATGGCAAGTGGACTGCCATTTGGTCACCGTCAAAATCTGCGTTGAATGCGCCACAAACAAGTGGGTGTATCTTAATAGCCTTACCATCCACTAAAGTCGGATAAAAAGCTTGAATACCCAGCCTGTGCAACGTTGGAGCACGATTTAACAGAACCACTTTATTTTGAACGGCAGCTTCAAGTACGTCCCAAACTTCTGGCTCATGTTCTTCAACCATTTTCTTGGCGATTCTTAAGTTGGCCGCAATTTCACGCTCCAACAACCCAGCAAGAACATATGACTTAAAGAGTTCAAGAGCCATAATTTTTGGCAAGCCACACTGATGCATACGCAATTCAGGATCAACAACAATCACAGAACGACCAGAGTAGTCAACACGGCGACCAAGCAAGTTTTGCCTGAAACGACCTTGTTTACCACGAAGCATTTCACTCAATGATTTAAATGGACGACGGTTTGAACCTCGTACAGGTTGACCACGTCTACCATTATCGATCAATGCGTCAACAGCTTCCTGGAGCATTCGTTGTTCATTTTTGATAATAACTGATGGCGCTTCAATTTCTTTAAGACGTTGCAAACGAATATTTCTATTCAATACACGTCGGTATAATTCGTTTAAATCAGAACTTGCAAAGCGACCGCCTTCCAATGGTACCAATGGACGCAAATCAGGTGGTAAAACAGGCAATACACTCAATATCATCCATTCTGGCTTGATATTTGCTTGCATTAAGCTCGTCAATACTTTTGTGCGTCGCATCAACTTGTGTCGAACTGCTACTGAGGCAGTTTTCAATCGACTTTTTTCAAGCGCTGCTATTTCTGCAGCAAGATCAACAACACTCAGCAGCGACTTGACAGCCTGCGCACCACTTTCTGCTAAGAATTCTGTATCATCCATATGGGCATCCATATAATCAGAAACTTCCACTCCCGAAAGAAGTGTTTTTGGAGAATATGGGGAATGCCCTTGGCGAATGACCATGTAAGAATCAAAGTAGATAACACGCTCGATATCTTTAACCGGCATATCCATAATCAAGCTTAAATAGCTCGGAATACCCTTAAGATACCAAATGTGGCATACAGGAGCATTCAGCTCAATATGTCCCATTCTTTCCCGTCTGACACGGGATTGAATGACCTCTACACCACATTTTTCGCACGTGATACCACGATGTTTCATACGTTTGTATTTGCCACAGTTACATTCCCAATCCTTAACAGGACCGAAAATGCGGGCACAAAACAGACCATCGCGCTCTGGCTTTAATGTTCTATAGTTAATCGTTTCTATCTTTTTCACTTCACCATACGACAAAGATCGTATTTTTTCAGGAGAAGCGATTTTTACACGGAGCGCATTAAATTGCGCAACGTTAATATATTCCCGGAATCGTTCTAGCATGCGATTATTCACCGGCCTTCTCCTTACCACTCTTGAACAGGTCCACTTGCAGTCCTAAACTCTGGAGTTCTTTAACCAAAACGTTGAAGGATTCTGGCAATCCAGGTTCTGGAACATCCTCTCCACGCACCATGGCTTCGTACACTTTATGTCGACCAGTTACATCATCAGACTTGTATGTCAACATTTCTTGTAATGTGTATGCAGCACCATAAGCTTCAAGTGCCCATACTTCCATTTCTCCAAGTCGTTGACCACCCATTTGGGCCTTACCACCAAGTGGCTGTTGCGTAACGAGCGAGTACGGTCCGACGGAACGAGCATGCAACTTATCATCAACCATGTGATTAAGTTTCATGACATACATGACACCAACCGTCACATTCTGATCGAAGTATTCTCCGGTTCTGCCGTCACGTAGTCTAAATGAACCAGCTTCAGGCAAATCAAGGCTTTTTAAAAGAGGCTTAATATCATCCTCATAGCTTGCGCTATCAAATACTGGCGTTTCAAAACAGAGTCCGAATTGCGCAGTTTTTCGTCCAAGCTCTATCACGCCCTCTTTGCCGTATTCTTGCTCATACTCACTCATTAATTCCTCACCAAAATGGTGCGTAAGGAAGTTCTTAGTTTCTTGATAACCCTGAGTCTCAAGAAGTAATTGAAGCTGATCTCCAATCTTTCTTCCCGCTAAACCAAGAGCTGTTTCCAAGATTTGTCCAACGTTCATACGAGATGGCACACCCAATGGATTCAGCACGATATCAACGGCTGTTCCATTTTCAAGGTATGGCATGTCTTCACGATGTACAATATTTGAAACAACACCCTTGTTACCATGTCGACCCGCAACTTTATCACCAACAGAAACGGAACGTTTCATGGCTATATAGACGCGAACTCTTTTGATAACTCCGGATGGAAGCTGATCACCTTTTTTAAGTTTCGCAATTCGCTCAGCCTTAAGACCAGCCAAAATACGAACTTTATTTTCGAATGAGTCTTTAAGGCCCTCAATTCGCTTGGCTGCAGGCTTATCTTTTGCTTGTAATTGAAAGAGTTCTGCCAGAGAGTAATCTTGCAAATCTTCCCGTGTAACAACCTTGCTCTTTGATGCCTTTTTCAAGCCATCCTTACTGAGCAATTCTTGTTCGTGAAGCTCTTCGATAACATCTCTTCGAACCATGTTTTCTAAAAATACAGCATGTCGTTGGAAGTCGCGCTCAACTTGTTCAGTTTGTTTTTCAACTTCTTGCTTGTATCGTTTGTCTTTTCTAATACCGCTGCGTGAGAATATTCTCACATCAACGACAGTTCCTTCAAGCCCTGGTGGTACTCGAAGTGAGGTATCCCGTACTTCACGAGATTTTTCTCCGAATATTGCTCGCAAAAGCTTTTCTTCTGGAGAATATTGCACATCACCCTTTAAGGTCACTTTGCCAACAAGAATATCACCTGGAATTACACGCGTTCCAATACGAACAATGCCATCCTCATCAAGACCTGCCAATGCTGTTTCACTAACGTTTGGAATATCGCGGGTAATCTCTTCAGGTCCCAGTTTGGTATCACGTGCCTCTACATCATATTCTTCAAGGTGAACCGATGTTAATACATCTTCAGAAACTAATCGCTCACTTAAAACGATCGCGTCTTCAAAGTTATAACCATGCCATGGCATGAACGCAACAAGAAGATTTGAACCAAGAGCGAGTTCACCATTATTAATAGCTGGACCATCAGTTAAAATGCTACCAGCAAGAACTTTATCACCATGCTTAACGATAGGAGTATGATGAATCCAGGTGCTATGGCTTGATCGTTCGAATTTTTTCAATTCGTATGTATCAATACCATCGTTAATCCAGTCTTCTGTTGTTCTAAAATTCGATTTATCACAACGAATAACAATGCGTTCAGAGGAAACATACTCAACAACACCCGATCTTTTTGCCATCAATACGGCGCAAGATGCTCGCGCAACCTCTTTTTCCATACCGGTTGCCACGATAGGCGTCTCGGTTCGTATCAGAGGAACGGCTTGTCGTTGCATGTTCGAACCCATCAACGCACGAGTTGCGTCATCATGTTCAAGGAATGGAACAAGAGCGGAAGAAACGGAAACCAGCTGTTTCGGAGACAGATCGATGTAATCAATCTTATCCGAGTCAACATACATGAGATTTCCTTGGTGCCGGGCAAAAATACTACCCTTTTCAATCTTTTCAGCATTAACAGCTGCACTTGCCTGAGCAATATAACATTCTGCTTCAGCAAAGGCGTCTAAGAATACAACATCACCCTTGATCTTACCCTTAACAACAGGACGATATGCCGTTTCAATAAATCCAAGATCATTCACCATTGCATAGGTAGCTAACGAAGAAATCAAACCAACGGTCTGACCTTCTGGTGTTTCAATTGGACAGATTCTTCCATAGTGGGAAGTATGAACGTCACGAATTTCGTATGTTGCGCGATCCTTGAGAACGCCACCGGGCCCGAGGGCTGATAATCTACGCTTGTGCGCAATTTCGGCTAACGGGTTGGTTTGATCCATAAACTGAGATAATTGACCTAGACCAAAAAACTCACGAATAACGGCACTTAAAGGCTTTACATTCAATAAATCTTGAGGCATTAAGGCACTGTGTAAATCTTGCACTCTAAAGCGCTCACGAACAATTCGTTCAATACGCAAAAAGCCAAGATAGACTTGATTACTTAATAATTCTCCGACCAAACGAACACGTCTATTGCCCAAGTGATCGATATCATCGAGTTCACCTTCACCGCGCTCACGCAAATTAATGAGATAGCGAACGGTAGCAACAATATCCTCTTTGGTCAGAGTTATTGTATCTTCAGGTATAGACAGACCAAACTTTCTATTAATACGCACACGGCCAACCTTCGTCAGATCATACATGCGAGCATCAAAAAAAAGAGCATCTATACGTTCTTTGATCTCTTTGACTGTGGCATTATCGCCAGGCCAGATCTTGGAATGAAGCTCAATTAAAGCCTCTTCTTCGGAATGACATTCGTCATTGGCAAGCGTCAGACCAATTGTTGGTTGGAAAACATAGCCTGAGGTATGAATTAATTTAAATTCAATCTTTTTAATTTTAGAAAAAAGATCGAAATGATCCTCAGAAAACGATTGTCCTTGCTCTACCAAAACTTCACCAGTTTGAGAATCGATAAGGTCTTCAACAAAGAATCTACCAAGAAGACTCGCTTGTCGTTGCATTACCTTTTGAACGCCATCTTTTTTAAGGGCAGCGATCATTTCTTTATCAAAACGTCGACCAAGATAGGTATCTTCGTGTTTTTCAGGCAACATGCCCTTTTCCACACGTTGACCAACAAGCTTATCGTCAAGCTTCTTGTGGAACTCCCCGTTTTCAGCATAAATGACATCAAAGTCATAAAATTCGCCGATAATTTTATCGCGAGCAATACCTAATGCCTGCAGGAAAACGGTGACTAAAACCTTCTTTTTTTTGTCGATGCGAACATAGAGATTATCGCCGCTATCAAATTCGAAATCAAGCCATGAACCACGCATCGGAATGATTCGAGCTAAATAATACGGACGACCTCTGAAATCTTTTGTTTTTTTACTTTGTGAAAAAATAGCACCCGGTGATCGGTGTAATTGAGAAACAACAACACGATCAACACCATTAATTAAAAAGGTTCCGAGATTACCGAGTCTAAAAACTCCTTCTTTTTCATACAAATCGGCCATAACCGGCAGATCTGCGAAAAAGATATCTTGTTCTTTGACATCACGAATAACTCGTTCACCAGCTTCTGTAATATCCCAATTTACAAGCTGAATCTTAATGCGAAGTGGCATTAAAAAGGTTTGTCCACTCACTTTGCATTCTTCAAGCGTCATATCAAATTTGACGCTGACTCGAGTTAAGCAGTTTGAACATACTTTGTAGCGCGCGGTTTTCTTTTTACAAAACTCACACGTTAAGTCTTGGTCAAGACGAGAACACCCGGATTTTTTGCACGAAGAACACGTCCATTGATAACGGACTTCAAGTCCTGTCAACTTTCCGCACGCACAAGCCCAGTTTCCCAGCTCATAACTGACATATTCCAGCGATATTTTATCATTATAGACAATAGGAAAAATATCCCGTAAGACCTTTTCTAACCCAATAATTTTGCGTTCTGATGGGAGTTGGTCAAGTTGTACAAAATCATTAAAGGACGCGGACTGGATCTCTATCAAGTCAGGAACTGCAACGATATCCTTGATCCCCCCGAATGACTTGCGGATGTTTCCCTTGCCAATATGCAAGTTGGACATTAAGCGGCTCCTCGTTATCTCAACATTTCACGATACCGTAGCATTATTTCACAAAAAAGAGCTGCGGCGCGCATCAAAATGCGCGCCCACATTAAATCAAGTTCTTATTAAGCGAGTTCGACAACTGCCCCTGCAGCTTCCATCTCAGCCTTAATTTTCATTGCTTCGGCTTTAGCTACTGCTTCGCCGATAACAAATGGAGCTTCTTCAACAGCCTTTTTGGCTTCACCAAGTCCAAGTGCAGGAACAACTTTGCGTAATGCCTTGATGCTCTTGATCTTGTCTGGACCTGAAGTTTTCAAGGTCACTTTGTATTCAGACTTTTCTGCTGCTGCTTCTGTTGCTTCTGCTGCTACTGGAGCTGCTGCTGCCATTGGCATAGCTGCTGAAACGCCAAACTTTTCTTCAAGAGCCTTAACAAATTCTGACACTTCAAGAACTGTCATATTGCTAATTTCTTCAATCAACTTATCGAATGACTTTGACGCCATGGTTATCTTTCTCCGTAAATAACGAACATTTCGTTCGTATGACAAAACTAATTCATCTCAACTAAAAACCGCATTAGGCATTTACTGTTTTTTGTTCAGCGACCTGCTTAAGCGCCCACAAAGGTTTGAGCACTACCATGTTCAACACATTGGCAAGACCAGAAACTGGTGCCTTGATGGTTGCACACATTTGCGCAAGCAAAATCTCTTTGGACGGAAGCGATGCAAGTTGAGAAATCTTTTCTTTACTTATTAATTCGGACGCCAAGCATCCAACAACCAAGCTAAACGCTGCATTGTCTTTTGAAAAATCAACGAGCACTTTTGCTACGCCGATAAAACTATCGCCGGCAAAAACAACCCCTAATTGATTTTTCAATTGGCTATTCAGATCACATACACCATCAAGGTCATTGATTGCGCGTTTGACTAAACGATTCTTTGCAACTTTAAGCTTGCCACCTTTGGCTCTGACTTCTCTGCGCAACGTTTGCATTTGCGCAACAGTAAGTCCTTGATATCCCACGATAAACGAAGCTTCAGCGGTTGAAAAATCATCCTGAAGTAACCCAATAAGCGATGCTTTTTCTTTTCTATTCATTCAACATTCCCCTTGCAAATCAAGCTTGTAAAAACTCATCGGGGTTAACTGCAATTCCAACACCCATCGTTGAAGAGATCGTAACTTTTTTAAGAAACTTACCCTTCGATGTAGCAGGCTTAGATGCAACGAGTGCCTTAATAAATGCAGCCAAATTTTGGTAGAGTTCATTAGCATCGAACGAAATCTTACCAAAAGAAAAATGAACAAGACCGCTCTTGTCATTTTTGAAAAATACACGACCTTGCTTCAGCTCAGACACAACAGAAGCAACATCAAAAGTCACAGTACCAATCTTCTTATTAGGCAATAAACCCTTTGGGCCGAGCTGACGAGCAAGTTTTCCAACAAGCCCCATCATATCAGGAGTAGCAACGGTGAATGAAAAATCCATCCAGCCACCCAAGATCTTTTCTACTAAATCTTCTGCGCCTACATAATCAGCGCCTGCCTTCAAAGCTTCTTCAGCTTTGTCACCCTTGGCAAAAACCACGATCTTAACACTTTTACCTCTGCCATGCGGGAGAATAACAGAGCCACGTACAACCTGCTCGCCCTTTGCGGCATCGATACCAAGGTTTATGTGAACGTCAACCGTCTCATCAAATTTTGTGTACTTAAGCTCTTTGGCTTTAACTAAAGCATCTTTGACGGACAAGACTTCCATCTCGCCACGTCCTTCAATAGCTTTATTGTACTTTTTGCCATGCGTCGACATAATGAATCCCTACAGATCAATCAATAACATCTATGCCCATGCTTCGCGCACTGCCAGCAATTATCTTCTTAGCTTGCTCGATGTCATTGGCGTTCAAATCAGAAAGCTTAACCTTTGCTATCTCTTCAATGTCTTTCCACGTAATCTTGCCAACCTTTTCAGTATTTGGCCGTGAAGAACCCTTGCTCACATTGATTTTCTTCAAAATGAGTTCGGATGCCGGCGCAGTCTTTACGATAAAAGAAAATGTTCTATCTTTATAAATCGTAATTTCTACGGGAACCGTTTCACCTTTTCGACTTGCGGTCTTGGCATTGAATTGCTTACAGAATTCCATGATGTTAACGCCATGTTGACCGAGGGAAGAACCAACCGGGGGAGCAGGTGTTGCACTACCGCCGCCGATTTGTAACTTTATTTTTCCCTTAATTTCTTTACTCATAACAGTAACTCACCTCGAACTATTGTTTCACTTGACTGAATATCAATTCAACGGGAGTCATTCGGCCAAAAATACTTACCATGACTATTAATTTTTCATTTTCTTCGTCAACCTTGTCGATTATTCCAACAAAGCTTGCGAATGGCCCTTCCTTAATCTCAACCTCACTGCCAATTACAAATTCTGCACGTTCGGATGAAACCACGACTTCGCCACGGACCTGCGAATAGATACGTTCGACCTCTTTTTTGGCTAGAGGCGAGGGCTCTTTGCCCCCTAAAAAACGAAGGACACGCGGATGCGACGTTACGAGCCGAAAAGACGCAGGAACAATCTCAGCTTCCACCAGGACATACCCAGGAAAAAGCTGCTGATCTTCTTCTGCTTCAACACCAGCTTGAGGCTTTACTTTAGTCGCGGGAACTAAAATCTCCCCAAAATACTGCTCGAGACCATCAGCCTTGATCTGTTTTTCAAGATCGGCTTTTATGGCCTCTTCAAATCCCGCGTAAACTTGAACAACATACCAACGTTTCATGTCTACCTCAAAGCACCCCTAACTGTAAATCCCGAGCAAGTACCTCATTAGAACGTCAAGCCCTTTATCCACAAAAAAGAGATAGATCGCAAAAATGGTCATCAAAATTACAACGATAATCGTCGAACCTATCCACTCATCCATACTTGGCCAGATGACGCGGGATAACTCGAGCCGCACTTCGCTAATAAATTGAACAACATTTTTCATTGCCAACTGTCAACCTTTCTAGATACGTTTGCCTACTCATGCGTTGGCAGGCCAGGAGGGATTCGAACCCCCAACCCGCAGATTTGGAGTCTGCCGCTC